>JAGXSL010000187.1 GCA_018333835.1 Lysobacteraceae bacterium | reverse complement strand
CGCGAAGCCCTGCTGGAACGGCTCGGGGTTTGAACTTGGCGTGGGCCCCGCCGCGGCGGGGATTCCCGGGGATTTCCATGCACGGCCCTGGCGGATTATCATGCGGCAGCGCCGGCAACCGCCGCCGCATTCGTCCACGCGAGGAACCCCGCATGACCGTCGAAATCGAAGGACTCTCGCCCAAGGAACTGGATTCCCTGATCGCCAAGGCGCGCAAGCGCAAGCAGACGCTGCAGAAGCGCCCCCCGGCGGGGCAGGTCCGCAAAAGCCTGGCCGCGCTCGCCAAGAAGCAGGGATACACCCTGGCCGAACTGTTCGGCGGCGGTACCGGCACCGGCCGCAAGGCAGCGGAGAAACCGCGCAAGGCCCGCGCCAAGGCCGGCAAGGTGGCGCCGAAATACCGCCACCCGGAAACCGGCGCCACCTGGACCGGGCGCGGCATCCCGCCGAAGTGGCTGGCGGCCGAATTGGCCCAGGGCCGCAGCCGGGACGACTTCCTGATCCGCTGAGGGTCCGCCGGCCGCGGCGCTACAGGTAGCGCCGCGGCGGCACCAGCAGGTTGCCGAACAGCAGGCCGGCGACCAGCGCGATCAGGGCGCTCAGCACCGCCACCGCGGTATCGAGGCCGAGCACCACGTCGCGTTCCATCACGAAATTGAGGCTGCGGAAACCCACGCTGCCCGGCACCAGCAAAATGATGCCGGAGACCCGCAGCAGCGCGCCGGGCCGCTTGAAGATCCGGCCGAAGGCATTGGCGAGGGCGGCGACCCCGAGCCCGGCGAAGAACACCCCGCCGGCGAAATGCTCGGACGACAGGTTCAGCACCTCGCCGCCGAGCTTGGTCAGGCCGTAGCCGATCCAGGCCCCGGCCATCACGATCGGCACGTCGCGGCGGGCGGCGCCGAACAGCACGGCGAAAGCCGCCGAGCCGACCAGCAGGCCGACCCATTCCGCCCAGGCCGGCAGGGTCTGCATGGCCAGCGTGCTCGGCTGCCAGCCGAATGCGTGCACCAGTTGCGTCGCCGCCACCGTGCCGAAGGTCAGCTTGAGCAGCACCACGCTGGCCCCGGCGAAGCGGGCCGTGCCCGAGGCCCAGTTGCCGCTCGAGAGCTCGGCCACCGCGGTGGTCAGCATCAGGCCCGGCATCAGCACGATCAGCGCGGCGATGGTCACGGTCTGCAGGGACAGCGGCACGAGGAAGACCGCGACCGCCGAGGCGAGCAGGGTGGCGAGCAGCGCGGCGATGGCCTCCTGCGCCTCGGCGAGCCGGGGCCGGTGGGTCGCGGCGACGACGATGGCACCGATCAGCAGGCCGATCAGGGCGGCCGCCAGCACGTCGGCCACGCTGGTGCGCAACAGCGCGGCCACCGAGCCGGAAGCGAGGCCGAAGCTCAGCACCGTCGCCAGCAAGCGGCCGCGCGAGGGCGGCTCGTCCAGCACCCTGAGGGCATGGAGGCCCGCCGCCACGTCGATCCGCCCGGCCATCACCTGCTCGGCGATGTCGTCGACCATGGCCATGGCGCGCAGGTTGATGTCGCCGGGCGAGAGCCGCAGCACGCGGGTGATCTCGGCGCCGTCCGGCTTGGCCGGGTGGGAGAACGACAGGATGATGCCGGTCGGGCTGCACCAGATCTCGGTGTGCACGCCGAGCCGCCGCGACAGCACCCGTACCGCCCCCTCCAGCCGCGGCGTCGAGGTGCCGCAGGTGTGCAACCGGCGGGCCATCTCGATGATGAAGGTGCAGCGCTGGCGGAAAGTGCCGGCCAGCGCGGACGGGGGGGCGTTCATGGCCGGCAAGCATGGCAGATCGCGGCGGCGGCGCGTGGACACGCCGACGACTCGCCAGCACCGACGGCGGACCGCTATCCTCGCCCGGTTCGCGGCCCGACAACGCAACACCCATCCGCCATGGCCGAATCCCCACCGCCGCTCCAACGCGACCCTGCCCGACCCGGCCACCTGCTCGCGGCCGGCGACTGGACGCTGGCCGAGGCGGAGCGGCTGCAGGCGGCGCTGTCCGGAGCCGGCCCGGCCGAGGCGCTGGACGCGCGCGGTATCGGCGGGTTCGACGCCAGCGGGGCGATGCTGCTCTGGCGACTGTGCCGGCGGCTGGAACTGGCCGACGATGCCCTGCAACTGCGCGAGGAACACCGCCCGCTGTTCACGACCGTTTGCGGAATCTGCCGCAACCCGCCGCGTGAGATCCGCCGCGACTGGGGCCTGCGCGCCCTGCTCGGCCGGATCGGCTGGACCGTGCAGGACAACGCCCGCGAGATCGTCGCCCTGCTCGGCTTCGGCGGGCAGGTGCTGCTCACCGCCCTGCGCGTGGCCCCGCGGCCACGGCGCTGGCGCCTCACCTCGACGGTGGCCCACATGGAGGCGGTCGGCCTCGACGCCGTGCCGCTGGTCGCGCTGCTCAGCTTCATGATCGGCACCGTGGTGGCCTTCCTCGGCGCCCAGGTGCTGGTGGACTTTGGTGCCACCATCTTCGTGGTCGAGCTGGTCGGCATCGCCTTCCTGCGCGAACTGGGCGTGCTGCTGACCGCGGTGCTGCTGGCCGGGCGCACGGCCAGCGCCTTCACCGCGCAGATCGGGGCCATGCAGTCGGGCGAGGAGATCGACGCCATCCGCACGCTCGGCCTCGACCCGATCGAGGTGCTGGTGCTTCCGCGGCTGCTGGCCCTCGTGCTGATGCTGCCGCTGCTGGCCTTCCTCGCCATGCTGGCCGGCATCGCCGGCGGCATGGTGGTGGGTGCCGCGATGCTCGGCATCGCGCCGGAGATGTTCATCGCCCGCTTCCACGAGACGATGGAGCTGCGGCATTTCCTCACCGGCATCGCCAAGGCCCCGGTGTTCGCCGTGGTGATCGCCCTGATCGGCTGCCTCGAAGGCCTGCAGGTGCAGGGCACGGCGCAGTCGGTCGGCGAGCGCACCACCTCCAGCGTGGTGCAGACCATCGCCCTGGTGATCCTGATCAACGCCTTCTTCGCCATCTGGTTCATGGAGATGGGCTGGTGAGCGGCGCGGAGCCGGCGATCGCCGTGCGCGGCCTGGTCAACGCCTTCGGCGCCCAGGTGGTCCACCAGGGCCTCGACCTCGACGTGCGCCGCGGCGAGGTGCTGGGCGTGGTCGGCGGTTCCGGCTCGGGCAAGTCGGTGCTGATGCGCAGCATCCTCGGCCTGCGCCGGCCGCAGGCCGGCACGGTGCGGGTGTTCGGCGTCGATGCGCTCTCGCGCGATGCCGCCGACCGCCGCGCCATCGAGCGCCAGACCGGCGTGCTGTTCCAGGGCGGCGCGCTGTTCTCCTCGCTCAGCGTGCTGGAGAACATCGCGGTGCCGCTGCAAGAGCAGCTCGACCTCGACCCGGAGCTGGTGCACGCGCTGTGCTGGATGAAGATGCGCCTGGCCGGCCTGCCCGGCGATGCCGGCCACAAGCTGCCGGCGCAGCTGTCCGGCGGTATGAGGAAGCGCGCCGGGCTGGCGCGGGCGTTGGCGCTCGATCCGCCGCTTTTGCTGCTCGACGAGCCCACCGCCGGCCTCGACCCGGTCGGCGCGGCCGGCTTCGACGCCTTGCTGCGCAGCCTGAAGCAGGCGCTCGGGCTGACCGTGTTCCTCATCACCCACGACCTCGATACGCTCTACGCCACCTGCGACCGGGTGGCGGTGCTGGGCGAGGGCCGCGTGCTGGCCTGCGCCCCGCTGGGCGAGGTGGAAGACCTCGACCACCCCTGGGTGCAGCAGTATTTCCACGGACCGCGCGGCCGCGCCGCGCGACGCGAGGTGTGAGATGGAGACCCGGGCCAACCACGTGCTGGTCGGCGCCTTCACCGTGGCGGTGGTGGTGGGCGGCCTGCTGTTCGCCCTGTGGATGGCGAAGGCGCTCGCGGAGCGCAACTGGAGCGAGTACGACGTGGTCTTCACCGAGGCGGTGACCGGGCTCTCGCGCGGCGGCGTGGTGCAGTACAACGGCATCAGCGTCGGCGAGGTGCGCGAGCTCTCGCTCGACCCCGCCGACCCGCGCAAGGTGGTCGCCCGCATCCGGGTCGAGGCCGACACCCCGGTCCGGGCCGACACCACGGCGCGGCTGGCCTTCGTCGGGCTGACCGGGGTGACCCAGATCCAGCTCGGCGGCGGCCGGCCCGAAAGCCCGCCGTTGCGCGAGACGACCCCGCCGGGCGAGGTGCCGCGGATCATCGCCCGCGACTCGGCCTTCGCCAACCTGCTGGCGCAGTCGGAGGACATCACCGCCACCGCCAGCGAGGCGCTGCTGCGGATCAACCGCCTGCTCGACGACCGCACGGTGGAGAACGTGGCCCGCACCATGGTCCACCTGGAGCAGGTGAGCGGCACGCTGGCGGCCGAACGCGACTCCATCGCCGCGCTGCTGCGCGATGCCAGCGCCAGCGCGGCCCGGCTGGAACGCGTGCTGGCGCAGGCGGAATCGACCCTGGGCGGGCTCGACCGCAGCGTGGCGGTGGTGGACCGCGAACTGCCCGCCCTGCTCGCCCAGACCCAGCGCACGCTGGCCGAGATCGAGGCCCTGGCCCGCCACGGCAACGCGCTCGCCGAGGACAACCGCGCGGCCCTGCGGCAGTTCGGCCAGACCGGCCTCGCCCAGGCCGGCCCGACGCTCGCCGAACTGCGCAGCCTGATGCGGCAACTGAACCGTGCCGCCGCGCGGATCGAGGAAAGCCCCGCGCAGGCCCTGATCGGCGGCCCGACCCCCGAGGAATACCGGCCATGACCCCACCCTCCCCGCGTTCCCGCCGGCACGCCGCGCCAGCCGTGCTGGCCGTGCTCGCCACCCTGCTCCTCGCCGGCTGCGTGCAGATCGGCCGCGAGCGGCCGGAACTCGCGGTCTACGCGCCGCGGGTGGCGATCAGCATCGACCCGGACTGGCCAAGTCTGCCGCTGACACTGGCCATCGCCGAACCGCAGTCCAGCACCGCGCTCGACAGCCCGCGCATCGCCGTGCGCCCGCAGCCCGGCCGCCTGCAGGTCTACGCCGGGGCGGCCTGGTCGGACCGCGCGCCGGCGCTGGTGCAGGCCGCGCTGGTGGACGCCTTCGACCAGAGCGGGCGCTTCGCGGCGGTGACCCGGCCGACCGGGGAACTCGGCACCGACCTGCGGCTCGACCTCGACCTTCGCCAGTTCGAGGCCGTCTACGCCGAAGGCGCGGACGCCCCGACCGCCACCCTCGAACTGCAGGCCACGCTGGTCGACGTGCGCGAGGGCCGGGTGCTGGCCACCCGCCTTCTGCGCATCGAGGAACCCGCCGAGCGCTCGCGGCTCACGGCCGTCATCCCGCGCTTCGAGGCTGCGCTCTCGGCGGCCGGGCAGGCGCTGGTCCCGTGGGTGCTGGAGAAGGCTGCGGCCGAACCCAGCGGAACGTGAGGTTGATGCGCTCACCCTTCACCCCCGCCATCCTCGGCAGGGCGTGCTGAGCCGCCTGCTGGCAATCGCCACGCATCAACAGCAGGTCGCCGTGGGCGAGGCCCCATTCGCGCTTCTGCGCGGGGTCGGAGCACAAGCGCAGCAGGAAACGGCGCCCGGCCCCGAGGCTCAGCGAAGCGATCACCGGCTCGGGACCGAGCTCCGGCTCGTCGTCGCTGTGCCAGCCCATCGAATCGCCACCGTGGCGGTAGCGGTTCAACAGCACGCTGTTGAAGCGGACGCCCGAGGCCGCTTCGAGGCGTGGCAGCAGGGCGGCCACGGCCGGATGCCAGGGCTCGGGCTCGAAAAGCGCACCGGAGTAGCGGTAGCGGGCACCGGCATCGCCCATCCAGCAGGACAGCCGCGGCGAATCGACCCAGCGACCGAACATGCGGATGCGGTGCACCGTCCACGGCACCTCGGCCGCCAGCCGCGCCTGCAGGGCCTCGGATTCGGACGCTGGCAGCCAGCCCGGGCGATGCACCACCCACCCCGCCCAGGGTTCGGGCAGGGTGCTGCCCGCGAGGTCATCGGGGCGGGGCGGGGGCAACGGCGGGAACAGCGGCGGGCCGGGGCGCATGGGGTGATTGTCGCCGCAGCAGCATCCGCGTCGCCGTGAGGATGGCCTACGTATGGGCGATCGGCCGATAGGCCCACCGCATCGAGCGCGCCTGCCTTCGTGGGCCACGGGCCCATCATCCCGGGCGCGCCTGCCTTCGTGGGCCACGGGGTCGCGGCCGGCGACGGCTACGCGTCCCGCTCCGCAGTCG
>JAGXSL010000186.1 GCA_018333835.1 Lysobacteraceae bacterium | reverse complement strand
GGCAGCACGCTCATGCGCTTGGTGAAGGTGCCGCTGCCGCTGCGGTTCCAGATCATCGACCAGTAGGCGCGGCTGCCGCTGCCGGGGTGTTCGACCTCGAGCACGCAGCGGCTGGCCGATTCGCAGATCAGGTTGCGCGAACCCGGGGACGGCCCGTTGCCGGCCAGCAGCAGGCCGTTGGTGCCCGGCGGCGATTGAAGTTCGATCTCGATGCGGTAGCGGGTCGGTTGCCCCGAGGCCGGGGCCGGCAGCACGATGCCCCGCCAGGCCACCCCCTCGCCCAGGTTGTCGAAGCGCCTATCGGGCGTGGGGTCCGGGCCCAGCGCATGGCTGCGGTCCTCGACCGGCACCAGCGCGGTGCCGGCGAAGCGGGCGTCCGGCAGCGGCAGGTTGAGGCCCGGCAGGCTGGCCTCGAAACGGCCGGCATCGCCACCGACGGTCCGCGCCTGCGCGGCCGGCAGGCCCAGCACCGGTGCGCGCAGCAGCACCGGCAGGCGCAGGTCGGGCAGGCCGTCGGGGTCGAGCCGGCGCAGCACCAGCGCGGCGGCGACCCAGCGGCCGAACAGGGCCGGGTCCTCGATGCGGGCGGCCAGGCTGAACGTGGCCGAGGCCCCGGCGGCGAGTTCGAGGGTGCCGGTCGAGGGTGTGAGGCGCACGCCGGCCGGGGCTTCGACCACCAGTGCCCAGCGCCCGCCGCCGACCAGGTCGCTGACGGTGCGGCCGAGGCTGCCGCAATCCGGGTTGCACTGGGCGAACACCAGCGAGGGCAGGTTGAGCGCCGCCGGCTGGCCGCTGCCGGCGGCGAACTGCCCCGGCCCGACCCGGAAGGCGAGGCCGGCGCGCACGGCGCGGGCGATGTCGAGGCGGCCCGTGCCCTGGTCGAAGGGCGAGGCGCCGGCCGTGCCCTCCTCGCGGCGGACCAGCGGCAGGGCGGTGGTGGTGAGCGCGCTCGCCAGTTCGTCGGCGTGCCAGCCCGGCCGGGCCGCGCGCAGCAGGGCCGCCGCACCGGCCACGTGCGGGGCCGCCATCGAGGTGCCGGTGAGGCTGGCATCGCCGAAGCTGTCGTGGTCGGCGGCGAGGATGTCGGTGCCGGGTGCGGCGAGATCGGGCTTCAGCACCGCCGGCACCAGCGGGGAAGGCCCGCGGCCGCTGCCGGCGTTCAGGCGGTCGGCCCGGGCCGTGTCGATCAGGATGGCCGTTCCCGCCAGCCGGGCCTGGTGGCCACTGCCGGAGGCCATCCAGCCGAGCAGGGCCTGGCCGTCGGCGAAACCGAGGTGGGTGCTGGGGATGCTGTGCGCATCGGCGACGAGGCTCTCGCCCTCGGCGGCGGTGTTGACCAGCACCATGCCGCCGCCACCGGACAGGCGGACGTTGTTGCTCTTGGCGACACGGGCCTGCACGCCGCGGTCGCAGACCACGATCTGGCCGTTCCAGCGGCCGGGCGGCCAGGGGTTGCTGATGCCGGTCGGCGGCAGCGTGGTGTCGCCGCTGCCCTGGCTGCACAAGGGGGCCCACGGGTCGCGGACGATCGGCACCGGGCCCCAGCCGCCGGTCAGGGCATCGCCGACCAGCACGCCGCCGCCCGGTGGCGACGTGGCGCCGCCCGAGAGGTGCAGGGTGTTGGCGAAGCGCCGGCCGTGCCGGCTGTTGGCGACCGCCAGCACCCAGGGCGCGTCGCTCGGGCTGGTCACCGTGGCCTCGTCCGGGCCGCGGTTGCCGGCCGCCACCACCACCAGGATGCCGGCGTTGCGGGCATCCAGCATGGCGAGTGAACCGCTGCTGCCCCAGGGGTTCACGTTCTGGCCGCCGATCGAGTAGTTGATGACGTCGACGCCGTCGCGGACGGCCTGGTTGATTGCGGCCAGCGTCCAGGCACCGGGGCAGCCGGTGTCGCCGCCCTCGCAGGCCTTGTAGCTGATGAGGTGGGCGCGCGGGGCCACACCGCGGATCTCGTAGCGCAGGGGTGCGGCACCCGACACCGGCCGCTCCAGCTGCAGCGGGTTGCCGACCGCGATGCCGGCGACGTGGGTGCCGTGGCCGTTGGCGTCGAGGCCGTTGTTCGGTTCGCGGTCGTTGCTGCCGGTGGTGAAGTCCCAGATGCCGAGCAGCTTGTTGTTGCAGTTCGCCTGCCCGCTGGCGCAGAGGCCGAGGAAGCCGCCGCGCAGGTTCGGATGCTGGTAGCCGTCGAGCGGGGCGATCGCGGCGAAGGCCGGGTGCTGGGCGTGGATGCCGGTGTCGATCACCCCGACCACCACGCGCTCGCCGCGCGAGACCACCCCGGCCGCCCCGCTCCAGAGTTGCGGCGCGCCGGTCCAGTCGGTCGCCACGTCGTCCTGCAGGTGCTCGACGCGCTCGCGCTCGATCGCCGCCACGCCGGGCAGCCCGGCGAGCGCCGCCGCCTCGTCCGCGTCGAGTTCCAGCGCCACGCCGTTCAGCACGGCGTCATACACGAACAGCGGTTCGACGGGCCGGCCGAGCAGCTGGCCCGCCTGCGCCAGCCGGGCCTCGCGGCGCTCGGCGAGTTCGGCGAGGTAGGCCCGCGCCGCCGGGCTGTCGACATCGAGTCGCGCCGCGCCGGTGGCGGCCGGCGCGGTGGCGGCCAGCAACTCGCCATCGGGCAACGGGGCGCCCATGTGCGAGGCCAGCGCCGGCTCGACGAAGCGGACGATCCAGACCCCGCGGCCGTCCGCTGCGACCCGCGTCGTCGTGGCCGCGGGAGCGGCGGTGGCCGCCCAAGCGGCCTGCGCGCCCAAGGCGAGGGCCAGGGCAAGAGCCAGTTTCGATGCGCGCATTCGTGCGTTCCCCGGACCAGGCGGACCTCCCGGAGTCTAGCGCACCCGGCCCGGTTTTCGCCGCTGCCGGTCACGGATATGGCCGCCGGTCATGGACGGTTCTGCCGCCCGGTCGATAGCATCCGTGCCGATGACCGCCCCGCCCGAACCGCTGCTCCTCGCCAAGGGGCTCAGCTACCACCGCAACCAGGACCGCGTCTTCGGCCCGCTCGACCTCGTGGTGCCGGCTGGCGAGGCGCTCTTGGTGCTGGGCGGCAACGGCACCGGCAAGACCACCCTGCTGCGGGTGCTGGCCGGCCTGCTGGAAGCCACCGCCGGCGAGGCCATCCTGCTCGGCCGCCCGGTCGATACCGACCACCGCGCCCGCGAGGTCGCTTACCTCGGCCACCGCCACGGCCACAAGGCCGAACTCGCCGCCCTCGACAACCTGCGCCACGCCGCCGCCCTGCACGGTGCCGACGGCCGCACCGCCACGCTGGAGGCGGCGCTGGCCGCGGTCGGCCTCGCCGGTTACGAGGACACCGTGGCCGCGCGCATGAGCGCCGGGCAGAACAAGCGGCTGGCGCTGGCCCGGCTCTCGCTGCACCCGGGCCGGCTCTGGCTGATGGACGAGCCCTACGCCAACCTCGACCTCGAGGGCATCGCCCTGGTCGACCGGATGATCGCCGCCCACACCGGGCGCGGCGGCGCCGCCCTCGTCACCACCCACGGCGCCTATGCCGCTCCGCCCGGGCGGGTGCGCACGCTGGCGCTCGACGGAGGCGTGCGATGAGCGCGCCCGGCTACCGGCGGGTCGCCGCCGCCCAGTTGCGCCGCGACCTCGCCCTGGTCTGGGCGCGCCGCGGCGATGCCCTGCAACCGGTGCTGTTCGCGCTGATGGTGGCCAGCCTGTTCCCGCTGGCGTTGGGCGCCGAGCCGGACCGGCTGGCGCCGCTGGCCGCCGGCATCGTCTGGGTCTGCGTGCTGCTGGCCGGCGTGCTCGGGCTCGACGCGCTCTACCGCAGCGACGCCGAGGACGGCGGGCTGGAGCAGATGCTGCTCTCGCCGGCACCGCTCGCCCTGCTGGTGGCGGTGCGGGTGCTGGTGCACTGGCTGACCACCGCCCTGCCGGTGATCCTGGTCGCCCCGCTGCTGGCCGAGATGATGGCTCTGGAGCGGCCGCTGCTGCCGGTGCTGATGGCCTCGCTGCTGCTCGGCAGCCCCCTGCTCAGCCTGGTCGGTGCCGTGATCGCCGCCCTCACCGTCGGCCTGCGGCGCTCTGGTATGCTTCTGCCCCTGCTGGTGATGCCGCTCTACGTGCCGGTGCTGGTGTTCGGCGCGGGCAGCGTGGCGGCCGCCGCGCAAGGGCTGGACCCCCAGGGTGCCCTCCTGCTGCTGGCCGGCGGCGGGATCCTCGCCCTGGTGTTCGCCCCGTTGGCCGCCGCCGCCGCCCTCCGAATCGCGCATTCATGAACGCCCTGCTCCTCTGGTTCCACCGCACCGGCTCGCCCCCGAACTTCGACCGATTCACCGCCCGCTGGACGCCCTGGTGCTTCGGGCTTGCCATCGCCCTGCTGCTGGTCGGCACCTGGGGGGCCTTGTTCGAGGTGCCGGCCGACTACAAGCAGGGCGAGGTTTTCCGCATCCTCTACATCCACGTCCCGGCCGCCTGGTCGGCGATGTTCATTTTCGTCGCGATGGCGGTGCAGGCCTTCATCGCCCTGGTGTGGCGGATCAAGGCCTGCGAGACGCTGGCGGTCGCCTCGGCCCCGGTCGGTGCCATCTTCGCCGCCATCACCCTCATCACCGGCTCGATCTGGGGCCGCCCGACCTGGGGCACCTGGTGGGAGTGGGACCCGCGGCTGACCTCGATGCTGGTGATGTTCTTCCTCTACCTCGGCGTGATCGCCCTGCACAACGCCATCGAGGACCGCCGCGCCGCCGCCCGCGCCGCCTGCTTCCTCGCCCTGGTCGGGGTGGTGAACGTGCCGGTGGTGCACTTCTCGGTGCACTGGTGGAACAGCCTGCACCAGGGCGAGACGATCCAGATCCTCTCGGCCGAGTCGCGCATGCACT
Source organism: Lysobacteraceae bacterium (assembly GCA_018333835.1). Lineage (GTDB taxonomy): Bacteria > Pseudomonadota > Gammaproteobacteria > Xanthomonadales > Xanthomonadaceae > Silanimonas. The sequence goes on along the minus strand of JAGXSL010000186.1, from coordinate 9,946 downwards.
ACTCGATGCTCTGGCCGCTCTTGTTCACCGCGCTCGCGACCAAGTTCTGGTATGTAGGCTCGCTGCTGCAACGGGCCCGGGTGCTGAACCTGGAAAATGAATCGGCCCAGCCCTGGGCGCGTGAACTGGCGGCGGGGTCGCGCTGATGGAGCACCTGCACCCCTGGTTCCTCGCCGGCGCCTTCGGCATCAGCGCCGTGCTGCTGGTCGCCGACGCGGTTTTGCCACGGATCAAATTCAAATCGCTGCTGCGCGGCATCCTGCTGCGCGAGCGCCGCCAATCGAAACCGGAACGCCCCGCGCCATGAACCCGACCCGCAAACGCCGCCTGTGGATGGCGATCCTCGTGCTGATGGCCGCCAGCATCGGCGGCAGCCTCATCCTGTGGGCGCTGCAGAGCAACGTCACCTACCTGCACTCGCCGACCGACGTCGCCACCGGCAAGGTGCCGGAGGATGCCCGCTTCCGCCTCGGCGGCATCGTCAGCGAGGGCAGCGTCACGCGCCAGCCCGGTTCGCTGGAAGTCAGCTTCGTGATCACCGACCGCTTCCACGATTTCCCGGTGATGTACGACGGCATCCTGCCCGACATGTTCGAGGAGGCGACCAGCGTGATCGCCACCGGCCGCATCCAGGACGGTCGCCTGGTCGCCGACCAGATCCTCGCCAAGCACGACGAGAACTACATGCCGATGGAAGTGGCCGACGCCATCGCCGCCGCCAAGGCCAAGCAGGCCGCTGGTGCTCCGGCAGGCGCCATCCCGACGCCCGCCGCCGGAGGCACCTACTGATGCTCGCCGAACTCGGCAATTTCGCGATGCTGCTGGCCCTGCTGCTGGCCACCGCGCTCACCGTCTTCCCGCTCATCGGCGCGCAGCGCGGCAACGTCGCCTGGATGAACCTGGCCCGGCCGCTCGCCTACGGCCAGACCGTGCTCATCGCCATCAGCTATGTGCTGCTGACCTGGGTCTTCGTCCAGCACGACCTCTCGGTCGCCTACGTCGCCAACAACAGTCACCACCTGCTGCCCCTCGTCTACAAGATCAGTGGCGTCTGGGGCGCGCACGAGGGTTCGCTGCTGCTTTGGGTGCTGATCCTCGCGGTCTGGATCGCCGCCGTCGCCCGCTTCTCCCGCGACCTGCCCCTGCCGGTGGTGGCGCGCGTGCTGGCGGTGATGGGCTTCGTCTCGGTCGGTTTCCTGAGCTTCACCGCCTTCACCTCCAACCCCTTCGACCGCCTGCTGCCGGCGGCCTCGGTCGGGCAGGACCTGAACCCGCTGCTGCAGGACCCGGGCCTGATCTTCCACCCGCCGCTGCTCTACGCCGGCTACGTCGGCTTCGCGGTAGCCTTCGGCTTCGCTGTGGCGGCCCTGCTCGACGGCCGCGTCGACGCCCAGTGGGTGCGCTGGTCGCGGCCCTGGACCAACGTGGCCTGGGGCTTCCTCACGCTCGGCATCCTGCTCGGCAGCTACTGGGCCTACTACGAGCTCGGCTGGGGCGGTTGGTGGTTCTGGGACCCGGTCGAGAACGCGAGCTTCATGCCCTGGCTGGCCGGCCTCGCCCTGATCCATTCGCAGGCGGTCTCGGAGAAGCGCGGCAGCTTCCACGCCTGGACCCTGCTGCTCGCCATCGCCGCCTTCTCGCTGTCCCTGCTCGGTGCTTTCCTCGTGCGCTCCGGCGTGCTGACCTCGGTGCACGCCTTCGCCACCGACCCGCAGCGCGGCCTGTACATCCTCGCCTTCCTCGCGGTGGTGGTCGGCGGCTCGCTCACCCTCTACGCGCTGCGCGCGCCGAAGAACGACGGCGCGACCTTCACCGCCAGTTCGCGCGAGACCCTGCTGCTGGTCAACAACCTGCTGATGACCGCGGCCACCCTCATGATCCTGCTCGGCACGCTCTACCCGCTGCTGGTGGACGCGCTGGGCTTGGGCCAGATCTCGGTCGGCGCGCCCTACTTCGGCGTGCTGTTCACCCTGCTGATGGCGCCGGTGGTGCTGCTGATCCCGTTCGGTCCGCTGTCACGCTGGGGCCACGAGAAGGACATGCCGCTGCTGGTCCGGCTGCTGCTGCCCTGGTTCGTGCTGGCGCTCGTCGTGCTGGTGCTGGTCATGCTGTTCTGGCCGGACAGCACCCTGCGCACCGCCGCCGGCGTCGCCGGTGGCCTGTGGGTGGCGATCGGCGTCTGCTTCTACCTCTGGCGGCGGCTCAAGGTGCAGCGCCAGGCACTCACCGCCGAGAACATCGGCATGGTGCTGGCGCATGCCGGCCTTGGCGTGTTCGTGGTCGGCGTGCTGGTGCTGGAGAGCACCCAGATCCAGCGCGACGTCGCCGCCCGCCCGGGCATGAGCTTCGAGGTGCGCGGCTACAGCTTCGAGTTCATCGGCGTCGAGGAACGCATGGGCCCGAACTTCGTCTCCGACTTCGGCACCGTGCGGGTCAGCCGCGGTGGCGAGTACGTCGCCACCCTGCACCCGGAGAAGCGCCACTACAAGGCCGGCGGCCAGGTGATGACCGAGGCGAGCTACGACCCCGGACTGTTCCGCGACGTCTACGTGGCACTCGGCGACCCGCTCGACGCCAACAAGACCGAATGGGCGGTGCGGCTCTACGTCAAGCCCTTCATCCGCTGGATCTGGATCGGCGCCCTGCTGATGGCGATCGGGTCCTTCGTGGTGGCCTTCGACCGCCGCTTCCGCCGTCGCGTCACCGAGTCGCGCACGGTGCCGGGTGCCACCAGCGGGGCACCGGCGTGATCACGCGCTGGCTGCCGCTGATCGTGTTCGGCGCCATCGCCGTGCTGCTCGGCGTCGGTGTGGTGATGAACGCTGGCCGGACCCAGGTCGAGATCCAATCGCCGCTGGTCGGCCGGCCCGCGCCCGATTTCGCCCTGCCCGACTTCGCCAAGCCCTCGCAGATCGTCCGCCAGTCCGATCTGCGCGGCCAGCCCTACCTGCTCAACGTCTGGGCGAGCTGGTGCGCCAGCTGCCGTATCGAGCACCCGGTCATCACCGACCTCGCCCTCAGCGGCCGCATCACCGTGATCGGCTACAACTACAAGGACGAGCGCGCCGCCGCCGAACGCTGGCTGCGCCAGCTCGGCAACCCCTACCACCGCATCCTCGTCGACGAGAGCGGCCGCAGCGCCATCGAGTGGGGCATCTACGGCACGCCGGAGACTTTCCTCGTCGACGCCGAGGGCATCGTCCGCTGGAAGCACGTCGGGCCGATCTCGCCGGCAACGGTCGAGCGCGAACTCCTGCCGCTGCTCGACGCCATCGGAGCCGGCCGGTGAGCGCCACCCCGCTGCGCCGCCGGCACGGCCTGCTGGCCCTCGTCCTGCTCGTCTTCGCCGGGCTGGCGCAGGCGATCATGCCGAAGGAGTTCGAGAGCCCCGAGGAAGCCGAACGCTACCGCAAGCTCTCGCACGAGATCCGCTGCGTGATGTGCCAGAACCAGTCGCTCGCCGACTCGCCGGCCGGCATCGCCGACGACCTGCGCTACCAGCTGCTGGCGCGCATGCGCGAGGGCTACACCGACGAGCAGATCCGCGACTGGTTCGTCGCCCGCTACGGCGAGTTCGTGCTCTACCGCCCCCGCCTCAACCCCAGCACCTGGGCACTGTGGTTCGGCCCCTTCGTGCTGCTGGCGCTCGGCACCTGGGGCCTGGTGGCCGTGGTCCGCCGCCAGCGCGCGCTGCCCCCCGCCCGCCCCGAGTCCGATCCCGAGGAAAGCTGAACCATGCTGAGTCATGCCGAGACCCCCCTGTTCCTGCTCGGGGCGTCCGCGCTCGTGGCCCTGTCGCTGGCCTTCGTCCTGCCCACGCTGTGGCGCGAGGCTAGGGTCGCCGCGCTCGCCCTGCTGGTCGGCATCCCACTGGCCGGCGGCGGCCTCTACCTCGTGTTCGGCGAACCCGACGCCCTCGACCCGCGCAACCGGGTGGCTCCGACCACCATCGAGGAGGCGGCGCGCCAGCTCGAGCGCCAGCTCGCCGAGGAGCCGGACAGCCTCGAAGGCTGGATCCTGCTCGGCCGTACCCGCAAGAGCATGGGTCGAACGGCCGAGGTCGGTGGCCGCCCGGCCGAGGCCGATGCCGCTTACGCGTCCGCCCAGCTCGCTTTCGCAAGAGCGTTGGAGCTCGCCCCCGACAACCCCGACCTTCAGGTCGAGGCCGCCGAGGCACTGTCGCTCGCCCACCCTGAGCGCCGCTTCGGGCCGGAAGCCGTCGCCCTGCTCGACTCCGCCCTTGTCGACCGTCCCGGCCACCAGCGCGGCCTGTGGTTCCGGGGTGTGGCAGCCCTGCAGACCGGCGATGCGGTCGGTGCCGTCCAGCGTTGGGAAGCCCTGCTCCCGATGGTCGATGCGGAAACCGCGGCCGCCCTGCGCCCGCAGATCGACCGGGCCCGTGCCGACGCCGGCCTACCGCCACTGGCGGCGGCAACGGCCCCCGTCGAAGGCCCCGGCATCGAGGTCCGCGTCGAGGCCGATCCGGCCGTGCTCGCCGCCCTGCCCGAGGGTGCCGTGCTGTTCGTCTCGGCGCGTGATGCCGCCAACCGCGATGCCCCGCCGGTGGCGGCGCGGCGCATCCCCGACCCCCGCTTCCCGCTCGAACTGCGCCTGAGCGATGCCGACAGCATGATGCCGACCGCCAAGCTCTCCGGGCTGGCCCGGGTCGAGGTCTCGGCGCGCTTCGTGCTGGCCGGCGCGGTCGATGGTGCCGGTGCCGGCGACTTGCAAGCCGGGCCGGTCGCGGCCATGGTCGGGCAGGAGGCCAGCGTGCGCCTCGTGCTCGCGCCGGAGCCATGACCGAGTTCATCCCCCCCGGAACCCGTTTCGCCGCCCTGCCCTCGCCGTTCCCGATGCGGCGCGGCGGCGTGCTGCACGGCGCGCGCCTCGCCTACGAGACCTGGGGCGGGCTGAACGCCGCCCACGACAACGCCGTGCTGATCCTGCCCGGTCTCTCGCCCAACGCGCACGCCGCCAGCCACCCCGACAACCCGGAACCGGGCTGGTGGGAGGGGATGCTGGGCCCCGGCAAGGCCATCGACACCGACCGCTGGTTCGTCGTCTGCGTCAACCCGCTCGGCAGCTGCAAAGGCTCGACCGGTGCCGCCTCGCCGCATCCCGAGGACGGCGAGCCCTACCGCCTGCGCTTCCCCGACTTGAGCATCGAGGACGGTGCCGACGCCGCAGCACACCTCGTGCGCGCGCTTGGCATCCGGCAGCTCGACACCGTGATCGGCAATTCGATGGGCGGCATGAGCGCACTGGCCCTGCTGCTGCGCCACCCCGGCATCGCCCGCCGCCACATCAACATCAGCGGCGCAGCGCGCTCGCTGCCGTTCTCGATCGCCATCCGTTCGCTGCAGCGCGAGGCCATCCGCCTCGACCCGCGCTGGGCCGAGGGCCGCTACGACGAGGCAAGCTACCCGGAGAACGGCATGCGCATGGCGCGCAAGCTCGGTGTCGTCACCTACCGCTCGGCGATGGAATGGGATGGCCGCTTCGGCCGCGTCCGCTTCGACGCCGAATGCCGCGAGGACGATCCCTTCGGCCCGGAATTCGAGGTGGAGCGCTACCTCGAGGGCCACGCGCGGCGCTTCGTCCGGCACTTCGACCCGAACAGCTACCTGTACCTGTCGCGCTCGATGGACTGGTTCGACGCCGCCGACTACGCGCCCGGCACCCATCGCGGCGACGGTGCCGACGAGGACGCCAAGGTGGCCGCGGCGCTCGCGACGGTGAGGCTGGAGCAGGCGCTCGCCATCGGCGTGCACACCGACATCCTGTTCCCGCTGCAGCAGCAGGAGCAGATCGCCAGCGGCCTGCGCGCCGGCGGTGCCGACAGCCGCTTCCTGCCCCTGCCCTCGCCGCAGGGCCACGACGCCTTCCTCGTCGATCTCGAACGTTTCGCCCCGGCGGTACGGGGGTTCCTCGAGGGCTGATCGCGAGAAGCCGCTATACTTCGCCTGCCAGCCGGACTGGCGGAATCGGTAGACGCAGCGGACTCAAAATCCGCCGCCCTCAAAAGCGTGTGGGTTCGAGTCCCACGTCCGGCACCACCTCGGCGGCGAAGAACTCCGCCAGCTCGGCGTCGAAGCCGGGGAACTCCTGCACGTCGTTGTGGCCGGCCGCCTCGATGCGCAGCACCCGGGCGGGACGCGGCAACGCCGCCAGCAAACGCTCGGCGTGGGCCGGCGGCACGATTAGGTCCTGCCCGGCCACCACGACCAACACCGGTTCCTCCACGCCCGGCGCGTGCGCGAGGCTGTCGAAGCGGTCGCGCGCCAGCCAGCGCACCGGCAGCCAGGGGTAGTGGTGGGCACCGACCCGATCGACGCTGTCGAAGGGCGTGACCAGGCCAAGCCGCCGCAGCGGCCGCGCCGCCGCCAGTTGCACCGCCACCCCGGCCCCGAGCGAGCGCCCCAGCGCATCGACCGCCGCATGCTGGCCCGCAACGTGATCGAACAGCGCGAGCGCGTCGGCCACCAGGGTCGCCTCGCTGGGCTCGCCGCTGCTGCGGCCAAAGCCCCGGTAGGCGACGAGGTAGACGGTGCTGGCCGGGAACAGCCGCGCCGCATCGGCGCGGAAACGCGAGACGTCCTCGGCATTGCCACCGAAGTACAGCAGGGCGAGCGGCTGCCCCGGATTCACCACCCAGCCGCGCAGCACCGCGCCTTCCACCGGCAATTCGAAATCGGGCGGCAGGTCGGGGGCGCGGGTGAAGGCCGGATGGAACAGCAGGGCGCGCTGCTGGCTCCAGAACAGCAGCACGATCAGGCCGTAGCCCAGCAGGAGGCCGACGAGCAGCACCAGGAGCGGGCGCAGGCGGGCCATGCCGGGGCCGTCAGGACCCGCAGCCGGACAGGTCGATCTGCTGCCCCGGTCGCAAGGCGTAGGGCGGCCGCAGCCCGTTGGCACGGGCCAGCGTGGCGGCGCTGCAACCGTGGCGGCGGGCGATGCTGCTCAAGGTATCGCCGCTGCGCACGGTGTGGCGGCCGCCAGTGGCGGCGATCCGGGCGCTCGCCGGCACTTCGGCGCGGCGCGCCCGCACCAGGGCCAGTGCCTGGTCGGCGCGTGGGCCGTGGAGGCAGTTCGCGGCATAGAGCGGCAGCACCTCGACCGGCACCCGCAGTTCGGTACCGGCCGCCAGTTCGTCGTGCGGCAGCCAGCGCGGGTTGAGGTTGCGCAGCACCCGGAAATAGCCGTAGCGGTTGTTCGGGTTGCCAAGGCAGATGGTCAGCTGGTTGAGGCTGGCCGGCCGCTCGAGGCGCAGCAGGGTGGCGGCCCTGTTCACGCGCGGGAACACCAGGCCGTAGTCCTCGGCGTGCAGGAACAGCCAGGCCGCGGCCAGCACGTAGGGCACGTAGTCGCGGGTCTCGCGCGGCAGGGCGTTGAAGATGGCCGGGTCCCAGAAGCGGGTGCCGGGCGGTGCGGCGCGCACCAGCCGGCCGATGCGGCCCTCGCCGCCGTTGTAGGCCGCCAGCGCCAGTTCGAGGTCGTGACCGAGCTGGGCGAAGCGCTCGTTGAGGTAGAGCACGCTGGCGCGGGCGGCGAGCTGCGGCTCGAAGCGGGTGTCGAAGCCCTCGACCCAACCCAGCCCGAAGCGCCGCCCGGTGGCCGGCATGAACTGCATCAGGCCGGCCGCGCCGGCGGGCGAGATGGCATGCACCCGGCCGCCCGACTCGCGGGCCAGGATGGCGAACAGCAAGGCCTCCGGCAGGCCGGCGCGCTCGTATTCCGGCCACATCAGGAAGCGCAGGTGCTGGTACTGCTCGAAGGCATTGATGAGCTGCGGCCGCAGATGGGTCAGCCACTCGGCCTTGGCGGCGAGCACGGCCTCGTTCTGCACGATCAGTTCGCGCAGGTCGCGGCCGTTGAAGTGCTGGAGCGTGGCGCCGGCATCGGGGAAGGCGGCGACCACCGGCGAGGGCGGTGCGGCAGTGGCGATTGCGGCGGCCTCGCCCTCGCCGGCCAGCCCGATCTCGGCCCCGAGCGGCCCGTCCAGCCCGGCCAGCAGTTGCGTGGGGTCGCAACCCGGTGTGCGGGCGCAGGCCTGCGCCACGTCCAGCATGCGATCCAGCGCCCGCGTGGCGGTGCGCCGGGCCGCCCTGCCCTCGCCCGCCGCCACCGCAGCCATGGCCGCGCGATGGTCGCGGGCAGCGGCCTCGAAGGCGTCGTGGAGCGTCACGACCGCCTCGTCGGCATCGAGGTCGGCGGCTTGCACGAAGGGCGCGCAGAGCGCGAGCAGCAGCGGGAGGATCGCGGGACGCATCGGTGGTTGGCGCGGAACGGCATCGCAGCCTAGCCGCGCGCCGGACCGCACTCAAGCCGGCAGGAAGCGCCGGGCTGCGGCACAATCGCCGCTTCCCTGCCCTCCCCCGCCCGCATGTCCACCCCTCCGGTCCTGCCCTCCGAACCCGCGCACACCGCCATCGACCGCTTCCTGCGGGTGGTCGAACGCACCGGCAACCTGCTGCCGCATCCGGCCACGCTGTTCTTCCTGCTCACCGTGCTGGTGCTGGTCTTGAGCGCCATCACCGCCCAGCTCGACATCGCGGTGGCCCACCCCAAGACCGGCGAGACGGTCAACCCGATCAACCTGCTGACCGCCGAGGGCCTGCAGCGGATCATGGGTGGGCTGGTCACCAACTTCACCGGCTTCGTCCCGCTCGGCACCGTGCTGGTGGCGATGATCGGCATCGGCGTGGCCGAGCATTCCGGCCTGATCGGCGCCTGCCTGCGCATCGTCGTGCTGAGCGCGCCGCGGGTGCTGTTGACGCCGATCGTGGTGTTCGCCGGCGTGATGTCGAACATGGCGAGCGAGATCGGCTATGTGCTGCTGGTGCCGCTGGCCGGACTGCTGTTCATCGCCGCCGGCCGCCATCCCATCCTCGGCATCGCCGCCGCCTTCGCCGGCGTTTCCGGCGGCTTCTCGGCCAACCTGCTGCTCGGCACCGTCGATCCACTGCTGGCCGGCCTGACCGAGGAAGCCGCGCAGATCATCGATCCCGCCTACACCGTCAGCCCGGCCGCCAACCTGTTCTTCATGCAGGCCTCGACCCCGCTGATCGTGCTGCTCGGCTGGTGGGTCACCGAGAAAGTGGTGGCGCGGCGCTTCCCCGACGGCCAGTACGGCCGCGGCGACGAGGTGATCGAGGCGGTCACCCCGGCCGAGAAGCGCGGCCTCGCCTACGCCGGGATCACCGCGCTGGTCTTCACCGCCCTGCTGCTGGCGGCCACGGTGCCTGCCGACGGCGTGCTGCGCCTGCCCGGCGAGACCGACACGCTGAAGGCCCTGGCGCCCTTCCTCAACGGCATCGTCGCCCTGATCTTCCTTGCCGGTGCGCTGGTCGGCATCGCCTACGGCATCGGCGCCGGCACCATCCGCAGCGACGCCGACGTGGTGCGGGGCATGGGCAAGAGCATGGAGACGCTCGGCACCTACCTGGTGCTGGTGTTCTTCGCCGCGCAGTTCGTGGCCCTGTTCAACTGGACCAACCTCGGCCTGATCTTCGCCGTCGAGGGTGCCGAAACCCTGAAGGCGCTCGACCTGCCGAAGATCCCGCTGCTGCTCGGTTTCATCCTGCTCACCGCCACGGTGAACCTGGCCATGGGCTCGGCCTCGGCCAAGTGGGCGCTGATGGCGCCGGTGTTCGTGCCGATGTTCATGCTGCTCGGCTATTCGCCGGAGGTGACCCAGGCCGCCTACCGCGTCGGCGATTCGGTGACCAACATCATCTCGCCGATGATGAGCTACTTCGCGCTGGTCATCGCCTTCCTGCAGCGCTACGAGCCGAAGGCCGGCATCGGCACCGTGGTGGCGACCATGATCCCCTACTCGATCACCTTCCTGGTCGGCTGGTCGGCGCTGTTCTCGCTGTGGATCCTCTTCGGCCTGCCGCTGGGGCCGGGGGCGGCGCTCACCTACCCGGTGGCCGGCTGAGCGGGC
>JAGXSL010000185.1 GCA_018333835.1 Lysobacteraceae bacterium | reverse complement strand
GGAGCGGAGCTTCGAGCCGAGGCAAAGAGGCTTCGAGAGGTCACGGATCTTGTCCTTTACAAGCTTCAGCATCCGGAGGCAAAGACGGAGATCAGGCGGGATGCCAATGGCCACGTTGTGGGGCTATTCGTGCACATGGACACTCGGCTCAATTCCAAGTCAGACTCGGCCTAACAGTTCGCTCAAGCGGACAGTCCAATCGCTTCGCGATTGGAGCTGCCGCTCAGCTCAAGCGTTAGCCGTTAATGCGACCCACCTCGCGCTCCGCCTGTTACCATCAGATCTACTCACCTGGAGTCCAGCCCGTTGAAATCTAGTGATGGTAAATACCTCGATCTTGTACTTGACCCGATCCGGGTTTGCGCAAAATACAAGCCTAAGTTTGGACAGGGCGCGAAGGACGGTGGTCTGACATTGGCGCAGTTTCAAACGCTATACCAAGGCGATCCATTCTACAGCTGGTTCGGCCTCGACAACCCGCTTATGTATGCCGCCCACAAGGCGGCTGGAGGAATGACGAGCGTCTATCGTCAAATCGGCATTGGGTGTGAAAAGCTGTTCAGGACCATTCTCAAGGACTCGCTTGGCCTGTCGGCGACAGATGTCACCTGGTCCTATGAGTTGCCTCTTCCAAGCGGCAAGACGCGAAAGCTCCACCTGGACGGCTGCGTTCCTCTTGCCAAAATCAGCGACAAGGCCGCGCGTCAGCGTTTCAAGAATTGGATGAAGGAGTCTGCCGACTCTCTGGGAGTGGATTCGAAAGTCTTCGATAGTCTAGAGGGAACCGTTTTCGAAGTTCGCCAAGGATACAAGAGCAAGGACTCGAAGCGCCAAAATGCGGACATCGCGAATGCCGCGACTGCATACACAAAGGCGTACCTTCCTTGCGCGGTGATCCTTTCGGGGCAAATTGATGGTGATATTCTTCTGCGCTATCGCGCGGAAAAGTGGACCGTCGTTACCGGAGTCGAGGGTGTGAAGGACCCGCACATTTCGACTTATGATTTCATGCGGGATGTTGTCGGTTATGACCTTGCCGGATTCTTCAAGCGAAACAGCAAGGCACTTCGATCAGAGATCGATGCTGTGCTTAAGTCGCTGCTTGCACCGGACGCCAAATCGTGAATGCAGTATTGAAGTCAGACCAACTTCGGCAACGAGCCGACTACACGTATAAGTTCAACGCCAAGACAGGTAGACATGGCTGGCTGCGCCTGACCCCAGCATACTCACTCAAGATCGTCGAAGAGATTGTCGCGCATCATGATGCACCAAAAGCGATATACGATCCATTCTGCGGCACAGGAACGACCGCTTTGAGTGCCGCATATCACGGGCATTTCGGGTACACAACGGACATAAATCCGTTCCTGCTCTGGCTCGCGAGTGCGAAGACCGCTAGGTATTCGCCACAATCTCTCTCTGCAACGAAGGAAGCATGCTCGTGCGCTTTGGATTTGGTTCGTAGAGACGGTGTTGAGCCCGTGGCACCGCCGCCAATCCACAACATTCAGCGATGGTGGAGCCAAGAGACGCTTGAGTTCTTGTGTCAGCTTCGCGCAGCCATTGATCAGGTTACCGCCGAGCGCTCTCCCGAGCGGAACTTGCTGCTGGTTGGGTTCTGTCGATCCCTAATCGGCCTCTCCAACGCGGCCTTCAATCATCAATCGATGTCCTTCAAGAGCGACGAACAGCTGGAAATTGGGTTCGCCGTGGACCGGTCGTCCGCCTATACTCAGGATGTTCTTTTCATTCTTGATGGTGCTAGTGAGAATCCGTCAGGGACCGGCGATGTGCGTTTTGGCGACTCCAGGAATCCAGCGCAATTCGTCGATGGCCCCTTTGATTTGGTCGTTACGTCGCCTCCATACGCGAATCGTATGTCGTACATCCGCGAGTTGAGGCCGTACATGTACTGGCTGGGGTTCTTGTCGTCGGGCCGCGATGCCGGGGAAATGGATTGGTCTGCTATCGGAGGAACGTGGGGTATTGCAACTAGCCGCTTGAGCGAGTGGCATCGCCCCGCAAACCACTTTAAGAGTGACCGCCTTTCATCAGCTCTGGACAGTATAGCGAGCGCGGAGAATAGGAGTAGCGGAGTTCTAGCGAACTACGTGGCCAAATACTTCGATGACATGTGGTTGCATTTTCAAGGCTTGGTCCCTACATTAAGCCAGCGCGCTGAACTCCACTATGTTGTTGGTAACTCAACCTTCTACGGGACTGTAGTCGCGACAGAATTACTGTATGCAGAGATGCTTGATGCGCTTGGCTTCACCGAAATCGAATGTCGGCCAATTCGCAAACGCAACTCCAAGAAAGAGTTGATCGAGTACGACGTGGTTGCGAGGTGGAGGTAACGGCTAACTATGCGTTCAAGCGGATCGCGGGGAAAGGCCATGGTGTTTCCTGATGTCCTTTCGACCCGCGGCCGCTTAACGCGGCGTTAGACGCGCGCTTCACACATAAGGAGATCGTGTGGCAGACATCAAGAGAATGACGATGGACGAGGTTTTGCAAGTCCGTCGCCGGATGGCTGAACTGTCCATTGCGACCCAAGACGCATTTGGTCGAACAGAGCCATTGGCCCCAGATAAACTCGCAAGCGCTGTCTTTCGCCAAGAAACCGGATCGGCGGGAGTCTTCAAGTACTCAACAGTTCATGAGTGCGGGGCAACGCTCTTCTATGGCATTGCCATGAGCCATTCTTTTGAGAATGGCAACAAGCGAACTGCTCTTGTTTCTCTCCTGGTGTTTCTTGACCAAAACAAGGTCTTGCTGGTCAACACGAGTGAAGACGACCTTTATGAGCTTGCGAGAAGCGTGGCTGCGCATGAGATTGAGGTCAAGGCAGGAGAGGCGCGCAACTCTGACAGTGAGGTTCGTGCCGTTGCAGAGTGGCTGAGGGCGCGTTGCCGCCCGCGAGTTCTCGGCGATCGCAATATGGAGTTCAAAGAGCTTGCGCATCTCCTAGAGACGCTTGGGTGCACACTTGAAGATCCGGACGCAAACTTCATCAAGATTCGTCGAGGCCAATACATGGTAAAGACAGGCTATCCGAAGAAGAACTTCGAGATTGCCGTCAACGAGGTCAAACGTATTCGGCGTCAACTCCATCTCGATGAGGTCCATGGGGTCGATTCCGCTGGCTTCTACGAGCTAGAAGCGCAGGTGGACAAGATCGTCAACAACTACCGCAACCTGATGAAGCGTCTTGCAGATCTTTAAGCGGCGTCTAACTGCTCGCTCAAGCGGACAGTCCAATCGCTTCGCGATTGGAGCTGCCGCTTAGCTCCAGCGTTAGGCCAATTGGAAGGTCCCATGCCCATCGACATTGATCGTCTCGCCAAGGCTCTGCGGATGCGTAACCTCCCCCGTCAAGCGGACACTTCGAAAGTAGAGCCTCTGGCGTC
>JAGXSL010000184.1 GCA_018333835.1 Lysobacteraceae bacterium | reverse complement strand
CCCCGCCGGAGGACCCGCCGGCGGCCGCGGACGATGCCGCGGCCGTGCGGGCTTGGCGGGGCCGCCTGGCCCGGCCCGAAGCGGCCAGCCGGCTCATCGCGGCGGTTCGGGCGGAGGACCTGGCGGCCCCTCTGGCTGCGCTTGCGACGTTGGGCCCGGAGGCCCCGGGGCAACCGGCCTGAAGCCGGGGCACTGGCAAGGAAGGCGAGGTCGCGGGGGGAGGGACTTGACATGGTAATGAGAATCGATAGCATTTGAGGCGCCATCCCCGCCCACGGAGTGCGCCATGTCCACCGTCGAACTGCCCCCGCTGCCGCCGAGCCCTGTGCGCCTGCTCGCCACCCGTCCGCTCCCGCACCTGCACGCCCCCGCGGTCGACAGCCGCAAGCTGCTGCAGGGGGCCCGCGAGATCGAGATCGTCCACGGCGACAAGGTCTACCGCCTGCGCCACACCCGCAACGACAAGTTGATCCTCGTGAAGTGATCCCGCCGTCCGCGCCGCGCCGGCCCCCGCGCCGGAGCCCGCCACCCTCGACGCCGTGATCGTCTGGAGGCGGGCCGACTCAGATCGTCGTCAGGTGCTGGCCGACCGGGGCCGCCGGCGGCGCGGGTGGAGCGGGGGGCGTCGGGGCGGCGGCCGGTGCTGCCCCGCCCGGTACGGCCGGCGGCGCGGGCGGAGCCGGGGGCGCCGGCGGCGGGGGCAGGAAGTCGAGCGGGCGACCCTCCGGCACCGTCACCTCGACGTCCTGGGCCACCCGGTCGCGCAGGATGCGCAGCTCCAGCTTCTCGCCGGCCTGCTTGGCGCCGAGCGCGCGCATGACCTCGCGCGGCGAGTCGACGGCCCGGCCTTCCACCGCGGTGATGACGTCGCCCGACCTCAGGCCGGGCAGGGCGTCGCTGGCCGCGACCAGCAGCACCCCGCGATCCGTGCCGAAGTAGCGGCCGAGGTCGGCATCGATGCTGCTCAGGTTGAGGCCGCGGAAGCGGAAGGCGCGGGTGATGACTTCACGATCGCAGTCGCCCACGCCGTTGACGCAGGTGATGACCCGGAGCTCGCCGGGCGCGCCGTGAACCGTCAGCTCGCGCGCACGGAGTGCGTGGATGCCCTGGTCACCCAGCCAGTCGAGGGTCGCCACGCCGCCGATCGGCGCGAGCGTCACGTTCGCGGTGGCCGAGCGGCCGTCGCGCAGGTAGCCCACGCGCACCTGCTGCCCGTTCTGCTTCGCGCGCAGCGCGTCGATCAGCGCGCGCGCCGCCTCGCGCCCGTCGCCCCCGAGGTTGCGGCCGTCGATGCTTCGCACCACGTCGCTCGACTTCAGTCCGGCCCGGTCGGCGGGTCCGCCCGGCGTCACCGCGCTCAGCGTGACGCCGGCGCCCGTGCTCTCGCCGAGCACCACGCCCATGCCGGGGCGGTCGCCGCCCACCCGCTGGATGACGACGCGTCGCTGGATGTCGCCCATCTCCCGCCCGAGTTCGCCCATGCGTCGGGTCAGCTCGGCCATCTGCGCTTCCAGCCTGGCCATTTCCGCGCGCTTGGCGTCCTGGGTCGCCGCGGCCTCGGCGGGGCGCGGGGCGGCCGCGGGAGCGGGGCTTTGCGCCGCGGTGGCGCCGGAAACGGCGAGGGCCAGGGCGGCGGACAGGAGGAGGGTCGGGGAGGGCTTCATCGGTGTCTCCAGGCGTCGGTTTGGGGGGGGCGGTTCAGTGCAGCGCCACCACGGTGGTCTCGAAGCTGTGGCCCGCGGAGGCCAGAAGTCGTCGCGACGATTGCAGCTCGGCATAGCGCGAGAGGATGTCCACCCGTCGCCGCCAGAGTTCGGCGGCTTCGCGCGAGCCTCGGGGCGCGGCGGCCAGCGCCGCGTCGATGCCCGCGAGCTCGTCCTCGAAGGCCAGCCCCAGCACCAGCGCGTCGGCCGGCTGCAGCGGGTCGTCGTTGACCGCGGCGATCAGGCGCTCGAGGCGGGCGGCCTCCTGTTGCAGCGCCGGCAGCGCGAGGGCGTCGACGGCGGCAGGCGCCCGCCCGTCCGCTGCCACGCCCTCGGCACCACCGCCCGGCGGTGCCGGGGGTTCGGGCACCGGCAGCAGCAGGGCCAGCGCGAGCGCTGCGGCGGTGGCAAGGGCATAGGGCCAGCGCGCGGGGCGGGGGCGTGTCGACGCGAGCGCCGCCGCGACGGAGGGCCATGCGCTGCGGGGTGGCGCCTCGAGCGGGAGGGCGCGCAGGGCGGTAGCGATGGGGACCGCGCCACTTCCGGGCGAGGCGTTCGGCAGGGGATGGCCCAGGTCAGGCATGGGAGGCCTCCGTCGGTTGCAGCAGGGCGCGCAGCTTCCGCGTGCCGCGTGCCAGTTGGGATTTCGAGAAGCTCGGCGTCTGCCCCAGCAGCGCGGCGATCTCCTCATGGGTGTAGCCCTCGGCGTGGTACAGCCAGAGCACGCTGCGGGTGCGCGCGGGAAGCCGCGCGAGCGCCTCGGCCAGCCGCGCCGCGTCGGCGGCCTGCGGCGGCAGCAGCCCCTCGTGCTCGAGCAGGTCGGGCTCGAAGGCCTCGCCTTCCGCCGGCTCGTCGCGGCCGCGGCTGCGCAGCCGCATCAGGCACTCGTTGACCGCGATCTGCCGCAGCCAGCCCCAGAACGGCGACTCGGCGCGGAAGCCCGGCAGCTTCTCGAACGCCTTCATGAAGGTGTCCTGCAGGACGTCCATGGCCGCGTCCGGGCAGCCGAGCATCCGCATCGCCAGCGCGTAGACGGGGCGCTCGAACCAGCGGTAGACCTGCTCGCAGGCGCCGGCATCGCGCTTCCGCACCCTTTCCAGCAGGGCGTCGGGGACATCGATGGCGAAGGCGGATGTGCGGCTCACCCAACCAAGGATGCACCAGGGCCGGAAAGCGTCGCGGCCGGTGTCGCGCCGAGGCGCAGGGCTCCTATACTCGCCCCGTGGCGCCGCGTGGCGCCCATTCCCCCCACCCCGCCAAGGAGTCGCACCGTGGAAATCCTGATTGGCGTCATCCTCGTCGCCGGCATCCTGTTCCTGTTCAAGATGGTGCGCATCGTGCCGCAGGGTTTCGAGTGGACGGTCGAGCGCTTCGGCAAGTACACGCACACGATGGAGCCGGGCCTGCACTTCCTGTTCCCGGTGGTGCAGGGCGTGGGCCGCAAGATCAACATGATGGAGCAGGTGCTGGACATCCCCAGCCAGGACGTCATCACCAAGGACAACGCGGTGGTGAAGGTGGACGGCGTGGTGTTCTTCCAGGTGCTCGAAGCCTCGAAGGCCGCCTACGAGGTGTCCGACCTCGAGGCCGCGACGATCGCGCTGGTCATGACCAACATCCGCACCGCGATCGGCTCGATGGACCTCGACGAGTCGCTCTCCAAGCGCGACGAGATCAACGCCAAGCTGCTCGGCGTCATCGACCAGGCCACCAGCGCCTGGGGCATCAAGGTCAACCGCATCGAGCTGAAGGACATCCAGCCGCCGCAGAACCTGATCGACTCGATGGCCCGGCAGATGAAGGCCGAGCGCGAGAAGCGCGCCAACATCCTCGAGGCGGAAGGGCTGCGCGCCGCCGAGATCCTGCGCGCCGAGGGCGAGAAGCAGGGCGCGGTGCTCGAGGCCGAAGGCAAGAAGGAAGCCGCCTTCCTCGAGGCGCAGGCCCGCGAGCGCCTCGCCGAGGCCGAGGCCAACGCCACCCGCATGGTCTCCGACGCCATCGCCAAGGGCGACGTGCAGGCCATCAACTACTTCGTCGCGCAGAAGTACGTCGAGGCCTTCCGCGAGCTGGCGCATTCCTCGAACAGCAAGTTCGTGATGATGCCGATGGAGACCAGCGGCATCATCGCGTCCATCGCCGGTATCGCCGAACTGGCGAAGGAAGGGCTCTCGAACCAGCAGGCCGCGCAGGCGGCCAAGACCGCCACCCGGGCCGCGCCGCCGGCCGCCCCCGGCCTGCGCTGAGTCCGCGATGGACCTCGACCTGCGCCCCGTCGTCATCTTCTGGGCCAGCCTGGCACTGGGCCTGGTCGCCCTCGAGACCCTGGTCCCCGGCGCCGCGCTGATCTGGCTTGGCCTCGCCGCCGGGCTGATGCTGGTGCTGGTGGTGTTCTTCCCCGAACTGCCGATGTTCTGGCAGGCCGTGCTGTTCATCGGCTCGTCCTTCGCCATCGTCGGCGTCTACTGGACGCGCATCCGCAAGACCGGCATCGCCACCACCCAGCCGCTGCTCAACCGCCGCGGCGAGCAGCTGGTGGGCCAGGTGCACGTGCTGGAGACGGCCATCGAGAACGGTCGCGGCCGCATCCGCATCGGCGACACCTTCTGGCAGGTCGATGGCCCCGACCTGCCGGCCGGGGCGCGGGTGCGGATCACCGGCTTCGTGGCGATGCGCCTGCAGGTCGAGGCGGCCTGAACGGGAGTCGAGGCAGCCCGGGCAGGAGCGGTCGCGATCCGGCGCAGGGCTTGCCCCGGATGAGATGAGAACGGTTATCATTGATTCGAATCCACCACCCGCCACGCCCATGACCCCGAACCGCCTCCTGCCCCTGGCCGCCGCGCTGGCGGCCCTGTTCCTCGCCGCCTGCGCGCGCCCCGCCGAGGACGCCGCCGCGCCCGATGCAGCGCCCGCCGCCGCGCCACCGATCGGCGGCACCCTGGTGATCTACTCCGAGCGCCGCTACCCCTTCCTGGAGCCGGTGTTCAAGGCCTACACCGCGCAGACCGGCATCCGGATCGAGACCCGCGTCGACGGCGCCGACGCGCTGATCGAGCGGATCGCCGCCGAGGGCGCCACCACCCCGGCCGACCTGCTGATCACCGTCGATGCCGGCAACCTCTGGCAGGCCGCCGAGCGCGGCATCCTGCGCAACATCGCCTCGCCGGTGCTGGAGGCCAACGTGCCGGCCAACCTGCGCGATGCCGAGGGCCGCTGGTTCGGGCTTTCCGAGCGCGCCCGCACCCTCATGCACGTGCCGGAGCGGGTCGACGCCGCCACCCTCTCGACCTACGAGGCGCTGGCCGCGCCGGAATGGAAGGGCCGGCTCTGCCTGCGCTCCTCGGCCAAGGTCTACAACCAGTCGCTGGTCGCGACCATGATCGAGCGCCTCGGCGCCGAGGCCACCCGCGAGGTGCTGAAGGGCTGGGTGGCCAACCTCGCCGCGCCGCCCTTCGCCGACGACACCCTGCTGCTTCGCGCCATCGCCGCCGGCCAGTGCGAGGTCGGCATCACCAACACCTACTACCTCGGCCGCCTGCTGCAGGAGGACCCGGCCTTCCCGGTGCGGCCGTTCTGGGTCGACCAGGGCGGCGCCGGCGTGCACGTCAACATCTCCGGTGCCGGCGTGATCGCCCACAGCGACCGTCCGGCCGAGGCGCAGGCATTGCTCGAATGGCTGTCCGGCGAGGCGGTGCAGCAGCAGTTCGCGGCACTCAACTTCGAATACCCGGTCAAGCCCGGCGTCGCGCTCGATCCGATCGTCGCCGCCTGGGGCGAGTTCAGGGCCGACCCGGTGGACATCGCCGTGGCCGGCCGCCGCCAGGCCGAGGCGGTGATGCTGATGAACGAGGCGGGTTGGCGCTGAATCCCGCCCTGCCGGCATCCCCGGCCCTGCGCGGCGTCCTCTGGGGCGTCGCACTGCTGCTGTGCGCGCCGCTGCTGTTCCTCGCCCTGCGCCCCGGCGAGGTGCCGCCGGGGCTGTGGGCGCACCTGCGCGAGGTGATGCTGCCGGAGGTACTGGCACAGACCGGCGTGCTGCTCGCCGGGGTCGGTGCGGCATCGCTGCTGGTCGGCATCGCCGCCGCCTGGCTGGTGGTGCGCCACGAGTTCCCGGGCCGGCGCCTGCTGGAGCCGGCACTGGCCCTGCCGCTGGCCTTCCCGGCCTACGTGCTGGCCTACGTCTACGTCGCCGGGCTCTCCTTCGATGCGCCGCTCGCGACCTTCTGGCGCGAGCTCGGCCTGCCGGCGGTGGCCTTCCCCGAGGTCCGCAGCCTGTCGGGTGCGGTGCTGGTGCTGACCCTGACGCTCTACCCCTACGTCTACCTGCTGATGCGCGCCAGCTTGCTGCGCCAGGGCAGCGCCGCCTACGAGGCCGCGCGAACCCTCGGCGCCGGGCCGGTCGCCGCCTTCGTGCGCGTGGTCCTACCGGCGACCCGGGCCGCCTGGCTCGGTGGCCTCGGCCTGGTGCTGCTGGAGACCCTGGCCGATTTCGGCGCCATGCGCATGCTCGGCCGCGACACCCTCACCACCCTCGTGCTGCAGAGCTGGATCGGCTTGGGCTCGCTGGCGCTGGCGGCGCAACTGGCGCTCGCCATGCTGGCCGCGGTGGTGCTGGTGCTCGCCGTGCTGCTGGCGATCGGCCACCGGGCTTCGCCCGCCGGTGCT
The DNA here is from genome assembly GCA_018333835.1 of Lysobacteraceae bacterium. Lineage (GTDB taxonomy): Bacteria > Pseudomonadota > Gammaproteobacteria > Xanthomonadales > Xanthomonadaceae > Silanimonas. The sequence continues at coordinate 2,942 of JAGXSL010000184.1, read as the reverse complement.
GCCCTGCGTCCCCCGGAGCGGCGCCGGCTCGGCGGTGGGCGCGCCCTGCTGGCGACCGCCTGCGCTGCTGCCATCGTCGTGCTCGGGGTCGCCTGGCCGCTGCTGCAACTGCTGTCCTGGTTGCCGTGGCAAGACCTCGGCGACGCCATGCCGTGGGCGGCGATGCGCGGCACCCTGGTCGTCGCCGGCCTCACCGCCGTGGTGGCGGTGCTGGTCGGGATCGGCTTCGCGGCGGCGCGCCGCCGCCATCCCGGCGACCGTCTGCTGGCCGCCGCGGAGGCCGCCGCCGGCCTTGGCTACGCGGTGCCGGGCGCGGTGATGGCGGTGGCGGTGTTCTGGACGCTTTCCAGCGCCGAACAGGCGCTCGGGCCCCTCGCCAACGGCCTCTCGACCGGCCTGTTCGCGCTGGTGCTGGCCCTGCTGATGCGCTTCCAGCGCGTCGGCCTCACCGGCGCGGCCGCGGCCCTGGCGGCGCTGCGACCTTCGCTCATGCACTCGGCTGCGGTGCTTGGCCTGCCGGCGTCGCGGCGCTGGTGGCGGGTGGGCCTGCCGGTGTTGCGTCCCGGCCTGGTCGCCGCCCTGCTGCTGGTGTTCGTCGAGGCGATGAAGGAACTGCCGGCCACCCTGATGCTGCGTCCCTTCGGCTGGGACACGCTCGCCATCGAGGTCTACACCCGCACCAACGAGGGTCTGTGGCAGGAGGCCTCGGTGCCGGCCCTGATGCTGGCCCTGGTCGGCCTGCTGCCGGTGCTGCTGCTGTTGCGCGACGGTGCGGCCCCGGGGCCGCGACGATCCGGTCCCTGAGCCGCTTCGCGCATCCCGGGCTTCGGCGATAATCGCGCTCCCCTCCGAAGGCCTGCCGCGATGACGAAATCCACGGTCCTCCACGCCACCCACCGCGCCCGTGGCGCCCGGATGGTCGACTTCGGCGGTTGGGACATGCCGCTCCACTACGGCTCGCAGATCGAGGAGCACCACCTCGTCCGCCGCGATGCCGGCATGTTCGACGTCTCGCACATGACCGTGGTCGACCTGCGCGGCGCGCAGGCCCACCCCTTCCTGCGCAAGCTGCTCGCCAACTCGGTGGACAAGCTGAAGATCCCGGGCAAGGCCCTCTACGCCTGCATGCTCAACGAGGTGGGCGGCGTCATCGACGACCTGATCGTCTACTTCATGGCCGAGGGCTTCTTCCGCGTCGTGGTCAACGCCGCCACCCGCGACAAGGACCTGCCGTGGATCGAGGCGCAGGCGAAGCCCTTCGACGTGGAGGTGCGGGAGCGGCCGGACCTGGCGATGATCGCCGTGCAGGGGCCGAATGCCCGCACCCGCTTCGCCTCGCTGCTGTCGGCCGAAGCCGCGGCCGGCGTGCTGGGACTGGGCCGCTTCGCCGCGGCCGAGGTTCCGCGTTCCGCCGTCGCTGCGTTCGCCCCGGCCGCTTCGCCCTCGGGGGAAGGCCCGGCGGAAGGGCTCTTCGTCGCCCGCACCGGCTACACCGGCGAGGACGGCTTCGAGGTGATCGTCCCCGAAGCCGACGCGGTGGCGCTGTGGGAGGCCCTCGAACGCGCCGGCGTCGGCCCGGCCGGCCTCGGTGCCCGCGACACCCTGCGCCTCGAGGCCGGCATGGCGCTCTACGGCCAGGACATGGACGAGACGGTGAGTCCGCTCGAGGCCGGCCTCGCCTGGACGGTGGCCTTCGACGCCGGCCGCGACTTCATCGGCCGCGCCGCGCTGGAAGCGCAGAAGGCCGCCGGCGTGCCGCGCCGGATGATCGGCCTCGTGCTCGACGACAAGGGCGTGCTGCGCCACGGCCAGCCGGTGCACACCGCCGGCGGCGTCGGCGAGGTCCTCTCCGGCACCTTCTCGCCGACGCTCGGCCGTTCGATCGCCCTGGCCCGCGTGCCCGCCGGCGAGCCCGGCGCCGTCGAGGTCGACCTCCGCGGCCGTCGCGTCCCGGTGCGCGTCGTGGACTATCCTTTCGTCCGCGACGGCCAGCCGCAGCCCGGCGTGCTCGCCTGATCCCTCCATTCCCCATCGCCCGGAGTCCCCGATGAGCCACGTCCCTGCCGACCTGAAGTACCTGAAGTCCCACGAGTGGGTCCGCGCCGACGGCGACGGCCGCTACACGGTCGGCATCAGCGACCACGCCCAGGCCGCGCTCGGCGACCTGGTCTATGTCGAGCTGCCGGCGGAGGGCGACGAGCTCGCGCAGGGCGCCGGCTGCGCCGTGGTCGAGTCGGTCAAGGCCGCCTCCGATGTCTACGCGCCGTTGTCGGGCAAGGTCGTCGCCGTCAATGCCGCGCTCGCCGATTCGCCGGAGACGATCAATGCCGATCCCTACGGCCAGGGCTGGATGTTCACCGTCGAGGCCAGCGACCCGGCGCAACTCGACACGCTGCTCACGGCCGAGGCCTACGCCGCCAGCATCGCCGGCTGAGAGCCCCGCCCGCGCTTGCGCAATTCCTGTGCTGCATTGCAGCAATCGCATCCTGCCGGCCGCGGCCCGGCAAGTTTCCGCGGATTCCTTCGCCGGCCATCGGTGCGCTCGCGCGATCGAGCGGCATCGCCGCGCATCCTCCTGCCGTTCCACGCCGCAAGCCTGGAAGCCGCGCCGTTGCTGGATTCCAGCGCATCGCTTGGATCGCTTCGCAGGGCATCGAGGTGGATCGACGCGTGCATCCGCGGCGGATCCACTGGTGCGTCGCGGCATCGCCGCATCCGCCCGCGAAAAAAAACCGCGCAAAATGGTTGACACAAAAAAAATGCGTGGCTAGTTTCCGCCGCAACGCATGTCAACTCACCACGAGTGATCCCAACGAGCCTGCCATTGCATTGCGCCGACCTCGCTCCCGCCCACACGGCTCACCCCCAGGGCGTGCGGACCGACTCCCTCCCGCGCAATCCAGGCCGCGTCCTCCTTCCCCCATCGCCGCGGCGGGCCGAAG
>JAGXSL010000183.1 GCA_018333835.1 Lysobacteraceae bacterium | reverse complement strand
GGCGATGCCCTCGCCGCCGTCGCGTGGCCCGCCGATGCGGCGGGTGTAGACGAGCAGGCCGTTGTCCGGCGTGCGCAGGTCGAAGAAGGCCTGGTTCTCGGTGAAGAACGGCCGCCGGTCGCTGAAGAAGACCTCGATCGCCTCGAAGTTCACCACCAGGTCGTCGGCCTCGACCTGGCCGAAGTCCGGGTTGAGCGCGGCCGAGAGCTGCAGGCTGGCCGAGGGCTTCCAGAACAGGTCGGCGCCCATCTTCCAACGGTTGCCGCCGTCGATGCGGTCGTGGGCGACGGTGGCGTAGGGCCAGAGGTGCAGCAACGAGGCCGGATACTGGCGGACCTGCACCGTCGCGAAGTCGGAAACGAAGCTGCCGCGCCGGAACGAGGCCGCCGGCCAGCCCTGGCGTTCGTTGCGGGAGGCGACCACGCGGTCGAAGTGCAGGGCGATGCGGCGTTCCGCGGCGTTGGCGTCGCGCATCGCCGCGGTGGTCCAGGGGATCAGGATCTCCGCGCTCCAGCCCTCCGGCGTGGTGGCCACGGCATGCCGCCAGTCGGGGTCGAAATCGGGGTTGAACTGCACCTCGTTGGTGACCACGAAGTCCTGGATCGAACCCGAGGCCAGCAGGGCGAAGTTGTAGGCCACCCGGCCGTCGGCGTCGAAGTCGATGAAGACGTTGACGCGGTCGGCATTGACATCTTCGTCGCGCCGCACCTGCGGGGCCAGCAACGGCACCTGCGGCGGCTGCGCCAGCTCGAAGCCGATGGCGATGCCTTGCGGCGTGGTCAGCAGGCGGGCGACGGTGCGCAGGGCGGGATCGGGGCGGGCGAGGGTCCAGGGTTCGACCACCACGAAATCGTCGAACACCTGCGCCCCGGCCCAGGCGGCCTCGTCGAGGCGGCCGTCGATGGCGAGCACCGGGCCTTCTTCGGCATGCCCGGGGCTGGCACAGGCGGCGGCGAGGGCAAGGGCGAGGGGCAGGCGGCGTGGGGTCATCGGGGCGGTTGGCGGAGGAAGACGGCGGCCGAGCATGACGAGTGGCGGTGACGCTGGCATGTGCCGTCCGCCATGCTTGGCCCATGTCCGATCCGCATTTTTCCCCAACCGCCCCGCCCGCCGCGCTGCTCTGGCTGCCGGCGCTCGGCGTGCCGGCCCGCAAGTACGAACGCCTGGCCGCCGCCCTCGAGACTCGCGGTATCGCCTGCCACTTGCACGAATGGCGCGGCACCGGCAGCCACCCGCTGCGCGCTGGCCGCGGTGTCGACTGGGGCTATCGCGAACTGCTGGAGGAGGACATCGCCGCGGCGCTCGCCACCCTGCGCGCCGCCCACCCCGGCCGCGCCGTGCTGGTCGGCGGCCACAGCATCGGCGGCCAGTTCGCGGTGCTGGCCGCGGCCCTGCACGGCGGCATCGACGGCCTCGTCGCCGTCGGCAGTGGCGTGCCGGACTGGCGGCTGTTCCCGCCGCCCTTGCGCTGGCTGGTCGGCGGCTTCGGCCACCTGCTGCCGCCGCTGACGCGGCTGGTCGGGCACTACCCGGGCGAGCGCCTGCGCTTCGCCGGCCGCGAGGCCGGGCAGCTGATGCGCGACTGGGCCTCGACCGTGCGGCATGGCCACTACGACCGCCTGCGCGGCCTGCCCGACGACCTCGGGGCCCGCCTGCGCCGGGTGGAGGCACCGATGCTCGGCATCCACTTCGCCGGCGACCGGCTGGTGCCGGCCGCCGCGTTCGATGCCCTGGCGGCGGTCACCGCCACCCGCGCGCTTCGGCGCGAGCGGCTCGACGCCGGGCAGCTCGGCGTGCCGGCCGACCACTTCACCTGGATGCGTGCGCCGCAGGCGGTGGCCGACACCCTGGCGCGGTGGTGGGCCGCGCCCTGCGCCCTCAGCCCTTGAACTGCGCGTGGCAGGCCTGGCAGCTGGCGCTGACCGCGTCCAGCGCCCGCTCGGCGGCGGCGCAGTCGGCCGGTTCCGCCGCCAACATGCTCTCCACCGCCAGCCGGTAGTCGGCGGCGTAGCGGCTGAAGGCGGCATCATCGGCGGTCGGCAGGAAGGCCGGTTCGAGGTCGTTGCCGAGCGCCACCAGGGTGGCGAGCGGTGCCTCGAAGTCCGCGGCCGTGCAGGCGCGGGCCTCGATCTGGCGGTCGATGTGGCCCATCTGCGCCGCCAGCACCGCCATCACCCCGAACGGGTAGGCGTTGGCCTTGCGCAGGGTGTTCATGGCGATGACGGTCAGCAGCACGCCGGCCGCGAGGCCGATCAGCAGGGCGATGAGGGTTTGCATCGGAGGGCCTCCCGCGTCACTGCAGCGGGATCAGGTCGCGGCCGTCCCAGCGCACGCTGCTGCCGGGGGCCAGGCCAGCCGGAAGGCGGCCGAGGTTGAGGGTGAGCCGGCGACCGTCGTCCATCCGCACCACCACGTCGAAGCTGCCGGCGTTGGCGCGCTGCTCGATGGCATGCCCGGCCGCGGCACCGGCGACCGCGCCGACCACGGTCGCGGTGTTCTGCCGCCCTTCGCTGCGGTCGTCGGCGAGCGCGCGCCCGGCGATGGCGCCGACCACGCCGCCCAGCACCGCGCCGCTGCCGGTGGTCGGGCGGGCATCCTGCACCCGGGTGATCGACTCGACCCGGCCGCAGTCGCGGCAGGCGAGGGTCGGCGCGGCCGGGCGGGCCTCGTGGGCGACGACGCTGCGCGTGGTGGGGGCGGTGGCGCAGCCGCCGAGCAGGGCGAGGCCCAGCAGCGCGACGAGCGGGGGGAGGGGGGAGAGGCGGGTCGGCATGGCGGCGCTCCGTGGGGGTGACCGGCAGACGGTAGCGCGCCCGCGTGGAAATCGCACGCCGGCTACACTGCGCGCCCCATGACGACCCCGCTTCCCGCCACCGACCCGCGTTTCGCCGGCATCGACCGGCTCTACGGCACGGGTGCGGCCGCAAGGCTCGCCGGCTGCCACGTCGCCGTCATCGGCCTGGGCGGGGTCGGCTCGTGGGCCGCCGAGGCACTGGCGCGCAGTGGGGTCGGGCGGCTCACGCTGGTCGATGCCGACGACCTCTGCATCTCGAACACCAACCGCCAGCTGCATGCGCTGGCGGGCGACTACGGCCGCAACAAGGCCGAGGTTCTGGCCGAGCGGCTGCTGCGCATCAACACCGGCCTCGCGGTGCGGGCGGTGGCCGAGTTCGTGACGCCGGCCAACCTCGCCCTGCACCTCGACCCCGGCTTCGATCTGGTGCTCGACGCCTTCGACAGTTTCCGCGCCAAGGTCGAGACCATCGCCTTCTGCCGCCGCCGCAAGCAGCCGATCGTGGTGGTCGGCTCGGCCGGTGGCCGGGTCGATCCGACCCTCGTGCGCGTGCGCGACCTCTCGCGCACCGAGCACGACGCGCTACTGGCGCTGGTGCGCAAGAAGCTGCGCGGCGAATTCCATTTCCCGAAGAACAAGGACCGCTACTTCGGCGTGCCGGCGGTCTATTCGCTGGAGAACGTGCGCTACCCGCAGCCCGACGGCACGGTCTGCGGCCTGCGCCCGGCGCTCGATGCCGATGCCGCGCTGCGCTTGGACTGCGGCCTGGGCCTCGGGGCGGCCACCCACGTGACCGGCACCTTCGCCTTCGCCGCCGTCGGCAAGGCGCTCGCGATGCTGCTGAAGAAACCGAACTGAAGGGTACGTCCGCCTCAGGCCCCGAACAGCGCCTCGGCGTTGCGCGTCGTCGCCTCGGCGACCGTCGCCTCATCGACCCCGCGCAGCCTTGCCACTTCGCGCACCACCTCGACCAGGAAGGCCGGCTCGTTGCGCTGGCCACGGCGGAGGGCGTCTGGCTGGTCGGGGCTGTCGGTCTCGAGCAGCAGGTGCTCGATCGGCATGGTGGCCACGGTGCGCCGCAGCCGCGCGGCGCGCTCGAAGGTGACCGGGCCGCCGACACCGAGCGAGAACCCGAGCCGCCAGAGCCTTGCCGCTTGCTCGGCGCTGCCCGACCAGCTGTGCACCACGCCGCGCAGGCCGCCAACGCGCTGGATCGCGGCGATCACCGTGTCGACGGCGCGGCGTGCGTGCAGCACCACCGGCAGGCCGAAGTCGCGCGCGATCTCCAGTTGCCGGACGAAGTAGAAACGCTGTGCCTCGGCATCGAGGCCTTCGACGAAGAAGTCGAGCCCGCATTCGCCCACGGCCGCGGGTTTCTCGCGCTCGATCCAGTCGGGAAGGGCTTCGAGGTGCCCGGGGCGGTGTTCGGCGAGAAACAGGGGGTGCAGGCCGTAGGCGGCCTTGAGGCCGGGGCGCAGCGCGCAGGCGGCCTTCAGCCCCGGCCAGGCCGCGAAGGTCACCGCCGGCAGCAGTTGCCGGTCCACCCCCGCGGTCTCGGCGCGCGCCAGCACGGCGGCGCGGTCGGCGTCGAACTCCGGGGCGTCGAGATGGCTGTGGCTGTCGTACAGCCGCATCGACGGTTTCAGCCGCGGCGGATCGAATCGGGCGGCAGGTCGATCGGCGGACGCTGCCCATCGGTTCCCGGCGTGGCCGAGTCCGGCGCGGTGTCCGTCTTCCAGCGCGCCAGCAGCAGGGTGGCGAGGCCGAGCAGCAGTTCATCGGCGAACGGGACGAGATCCGGCACCAGCAGGGTGAGCACGAACAGGCCGGCGCTGACGAGGAACAGCTGGCGGAAACGCAGGCCACCGAGGAAGCGGGTGAGGGCGGGCAGGATCAGGGCGCGCATGCGAGGGCTCCGGCAGGGTATGGGCTGAACGATACACGGCTGGCGATTGACCGTTGTTGACGTTTTCGGTCGCTGTTCAGATTGCCCGGCGCAGTGTTTCCGCAAGGCGCCGGTGGCGGCGCGGTACGGGGAGACAGCCATGCAGAACAAGATCCTGATTGCGGTGGGTGTGGTGCTGGCCGCCGGTGCGGCGGTGGGGGCCTACAACGTCTTCGGCCCGCAGTACGCCGAGGTGGTGGCGGTGGAGCCGGTCACGGTCAAGGAGCCGATCCTCGGCCAGGTGCTGGCAGCCACGCCGGTCAAGCAGACCGTGACCGGACGCCGCGAGGTCTGCGAGGACCGGGTGGTCGAGCGGCGCGCCGAGGAGCGCTTCGGCGACAAGGACGGCATGGTGGTCGGTGCCCTGGTCGGCGGCCTCGTGGGCAACCAGATCGGCGGTGGCCGCGGCCGCGACCTCGCCACCGTGGCCGGAGTGGTCGGCGGCGGCTACGCCGGCCGCGAGATCGACCGCAACCACGACAGTGGCAAGCGCTACACCGAGACCGTGCGCGACTGCCGCATCGTCGACACCCCGCGCGAGGAGGTGGTCGGCTACGACGTGCAATACGCGCTGGAGGGCGAGGTCAGGACCATCCGCCTGCCGGAGGCGCCGGGTGCGACGATCCCGCTCGGCGAGCGCGACCGCGTCATCGGCTACGACGTGCGCTGGACCCACGAGGGCCAGAGCGGCACGGTGCGCACCGTCGAGAAGCCGGGCGAGCGGCTGCCGATCCGCGACGGCGTGATCGTGGTGGCGAACCCGGCTGCCGCGGCCGGCGGCGGCGCGTGACGGCAGGCTGAAGGCCAGCCCGGCGCTGCCCTCGGCATCGCCCGCCGCTGGCGGTCTGGCGGGGCCGGGCTGGTACAATCGCAGGCGATCCGAAGAGGCCGGTTCCCCCGGCCTCTTCCCTTTCCCAGCGAGCCCCGCCATGCCCCTGAACCCGACCGATCTGTTCGACCTCCGTTCGCTGCTCTCCGAGGAGGAGCGCGCCGTGCAGGACACGGTGGCCCGCTTCACCGACGAGAAGGTCCTGCCGATCATCGGCGACTGCTTCGACCAGGGCCGCTTCCCGAAGGAACTGGTGCCCGAGATCGCCGCGATGGGCCTGCTCGGCTCCTCGCTGCCGGAAGCCTACGGTTGCGCTGGCCTCAACGCGGTCAGCTACGGCCTGATCTGCCAGGAGCTGGAGCGCGGCGACTCCGGCATCCGCAGCTTCGTCTCGGTGCAGAGCTCGCTGTGCATGTACCCGATCTTCGCGTATGGCGACGAGGAACAGCGCCAGCGCTACCTGCCGGGCATGGCCCGGGCCGAGATCATCGGCTGCTTTGGTCTCACCGAGCCGCACGGCGGCTCCGACCCGGCCAACATGAAGACCACGGCGCGCAAGGACGGCGGCGACTGGGTCCTCAACGGCGCCAAGATGTGGATCACCAACGGCAACCTGGCGCACATCGCCATCGTCTGGGCGCAGACCGAGGACGGCATCCAGGGCTTCATCGTGCCGACGGACACCAAGGGCTTCACCGCGCAGGAGATCCACCGCAAGATGAGCCTGCGGGCGTCGGTCACCAGCGCGCTGTTCCTCGACAACGTCCGCATCCCGGACCGCCAGCGCCTGCCGAACGTGAAGGGCCTCAAGGGCCCGCTCGGCTGCCTCACGCAGGCCCGCTACGGCATCACCTGGGGCCCGATCGGTGCCGCCCAGGCCTGCCTGACCGAGGTGGTGAACTACACCAAGGAGCGCATCCTGTTCGGCCGGCCGGTGGCCGCCACCCAGAGCGCGCAGATCAGGATGGCCGACATGGCCCGGCGCATCACGCTGGCCCAGCTGCTCTCGCTGCAGCTCGGCCGCTTGAAGGACGCCGGCGCCATGCAGCCGACGCAGGTGAGCCTCGCCAAGTGGAACAACTGCCGCATGGCGATCGACATCGCCCGCGAGGCCCGCGACCTGCTCGGCGGTTCCGGCATCACCACCGAGTACGCGCCGATCCGCCACGCGCTGAACCTCGAGTCGGTCATCACCTACGAGGGCACCGAGACGGTGCACCAGCTGGTGGTCGGCCGCGAGCTGACCGGCATCAACGCGTTCTGATCGGTGGCCGATCGAGCGCGTGCACGGCCCCCGGGCCGCGCCCGGCCCGCCACAGCCGCCACGAGAACCACAGGCCGAAGGCCCCCATCGCGGTGTAGAACCACATGCCCGGCGCGTAGCCGGCCGGGTTCTCGGGCGAGGCGCGGGCCCAGTCGTTGAGCGCGCCGATCACCACCGGCACCGAGGCCATGCCGAGCTGCTGGCAGAAGGTCATCAGCGCGTAGGCCGAGCCCAGCCGTTGCTCCCCGACCAGGTAGGCCACCGAGGGCCACAGCACGGCCGGGATCAGCGAGAACACCAGCCCGAACAGCGTGATGCAGGCCAGCAGGGTGAGCGGCACCTCGTTGCCGCCGGGCAGCGGCACGCCGGGGCCGGGTGGCAGGTAGGTGATGGCGAGGAACAGCGGCAGCATGGCGAGCGAGCCGGCCGCCATGAACAGCGAGCGCTTGCCGACCCGGTCCACCCACAGGCCGAACAGCGGTGTCGCGATGATGGCGGCCAGCGGCAGGATGCTGCTCAGCATGCCGGCGCTGGCCCGGTCCATGCCGTGGGCCTGCTGGAAGTAGTTGATCGCGAAGCCGCGGAACGGGAACACGGTGGCGTAGAACACCACGCACAGCGCCACGATGTACCAGTAGGTGCGCGGGAAGCGGAACACCTGGCCGAGCCGGAGTTGCTCGGGCGCGGCGCGCTCGCCGAGGTCGATGCGGCCTTCGGTGCGACGCTCGTGCAGCCAGTAGAGCATCGCCGCCGCCACCGACACGCCGGCGATGCCGGTGGCCAGCCACAGCGGGTCCTGCCAGTTGGCGTAGAGCGGGGCGGCGAAGCCGGTCGACCAGTCGGCCGAGGCCGAGCCGAGCCGCGAGATCGAGAGGTTCAGCCCGAAGGCGAGGCTCAGCTCGCTGCCCTTGAACCAGCGTGCCAGCACCGTGGTGGCGGCGACGATCATCGGCTCGGCCCCGAGCCCGAGCAGGAAGCGGCCGGCGAGGATGGTCTCGAAATCCGGGCCGAGTGCCGTCAGTGCGGCGGCCACCACGCAGACGACGGCGAACACCAGCAGGGCGGTGCGGGTGCCGAAGCGGTCGATGATCAGGCCGCCGGCCAGCAGCACCAGCAGGGCGGCGACGCTGTAGGCGGTCGAGAACAGGCCGATCTGCGCGAACGAGAAGCCGAGCTGCGAGCGCATCAGGTCGACCACCGGGCCCAGCGAGTCGAACACGTAGTAGTTGCCGAACATCGCGAGGCTGACGAAAACCAGCGCGGTCCAGCGTTGCAGGGGCGTGGGGCGGGGCAGGGAGGTGGGCGTCATGCCGGGGTTTCGGTTGGGCAGACCGCACCCTAGCCGATCGCGGTGGCGACCGGAACGCCCCATGCCAGCACCGGCCGGCGGGCAGGGACTACAATCCGCGGCTTCCCCGACTGCTGCGCCGGCGCACCGCCGGCAACCACGCCCCCGCATGTCCGCCCTCTACGCCCCCGCGATCCCCCGCCCCGTCCCCGCCCGCATGCGCGGCCTCAACCGCGCCGAGATCTGCGACCGCAACTTCGTCGAGTTCGTCGAGGCCTGGGACGGGCCGGTGCACGCGGCCCCGGCCGCGGAGGCTCCGGTGCTGCCCGGTGCCGCGCTCACGGCCACCGACTTCCTGCACCTGTTCGAGTCGCAGCTGATCAGCCGGCATCTGGATTTGATGGCCCGCGTGCTGCGCGTGCAGAACAAGGTCTTCTACACCATCGGTTCCTCCGGCCACGAGGGCAACGCGATGGTGGCGCGGCTCAGCCGCCACACCGATCCGGCTTTCCTGCACTACCGCAGCGGCGGCTTCATGGCCGAGCGCTTCCGCAAGCTGCCGGGCATGGACCCGGTGATGGACTCGGCGCTCAGCTTCGCCGCCAGCAAGGATGACCCAGCCTCGGGCGGGCGGCACAAGGTCTGGGGCAGCAAGCCCTTGTGGGTGCTGCCGCAGACCTCGACCATCGCCTCGCACCTGCCGAAGGCGCTCGGTACCGCCATCGCCATCGAGCAGGCGCGGCGCATCGGCCACGCGCTGCCGATCCCCGGGGATTCGATCGCGATCTGTTCCTTCGGCGATGCCAGCAGCAACCACGCCACCGCGCAGACCGCCTTCAACGCCGCGGCATGGACGGCGCACCAGAAACTCCCGGCGCCGGTACTGTTCGTCTGCGAGGACAACGGCATCGGCATCTCGGTGAAGACGCCCGCGGGCTGGATCGCCGAGCGCTTCCGGGCCATGCACGGCCTCGACTACTTCTTCGCCGACGGCCTCGACCTCGCCGCCGGCTACGGGCAGGTGCGTAACGCCGTCGAGCACTGCCGGCGCACGCGCCGCCCGACCTTCCTGCACCTCAAGACCACGCGGATCATGGGCCACGCCGGCACCGACTTCGAGATCGAGTGGCGCTCGATCGAGGAACTGGTGCAGGTGGAGGCCAGCGACCCGCTGCTGCGCTCGGCCGAGATCGCGCTGATGTCCGGCCTGATGTCGAAGGCGCAGGTGTTGGAACTGTACGAATCGATCCGCGGCCGCTGCTTCGCCGCCGCCGAGGAGGCCGACCGCCGGCCGAAGATCGAGACGCTGGAGGAGGTGATGGCGCCGCTCGCGCCCTACCACGCCGACATCGTGCAGCGCGAGGCGACCCGCAACGACTACGCCGAAGCCCGCATCAAGGCCTTCGGCGGCGAGGCGAGGCTGCCCGAGCGCCAGCCGGCCCGGCACCTCGCCATCCAGATCAACCAAGCGCTGCATGATCTGTTCGCGAAGTACCCCGAGGCCCTGCTGTTCGGCGAGGACGTGGCCCAGAAGGGCGGCGTCTACACGGTGACCAAGGGCCTGCACAAGGCCTTCGGCCCGGCGCGGGTGTTCAACACCCTGCTCGACGAGACCCTGATCCTCGGCCTCGCGCAGGGCTACGCCAACCTCGGCATGCTCCCGGTGCCGGAGATCCAGTACCTCGCCTACTTCCACAACGCCTGCGACCAGATCCGCGGCGAGGCCTGCTCGCTGCAGTTCTTCTCCAACGGCCAGTACCGCAACCCCATGGTCGTCCGCATCGCCGGCTTGGGCTACCAGCGCGGCTTCGGCGGGCACTTCCACAACGACAATTCGATCACCGCGTTGCGCGACATCCCCGGCCTCGTCATCGGCTGCCCCAGCCGCGGCGACGACGCAGCGATGATGCTGCGCACGATGATGGCGCTGGCCCGCGTGGACGGCCGCGTCTGCGCCTTCCTCGAACCGATCGCCACCTACATGACCAAGGACCTGCACGAGGCCGGCGACGGCCTCTGGCTCACCGAGTATCCAGCGCCGGACCGCGCCATCCCGCTGGGCGAGGGCAGGGTCTACGGCGAGGGCGATGATCTGGTGATCTTCAGCTTCGGCAACGGCGTACCGATGAGCCTGAAGGCGGCGCGGCAGATCGAACAGCTGCGGGGCTGGAGGGTCCGGGTGGTCGACCTGCGCTGGCTGCTGCCGCTCAACGAGGCGTTCATCCTTGACCAGGCGAAAACCGCGAAGCGCATCCTGGTCGTCGACGAGGGCCGCCGCAGCGCCGGGGTGGGCGAGGGCATCCTCACTGCGTTGGTCGAGGGCGGCTTCGGCGCGACCCCGCTGGCCCGCGTCTGCGGGGCCGACACCTACACCCCGCTCGCCGGCGCGGCCTTCCTCGTGCTGCCGTCCGAAGCCGACATCGTGCGCGCCGCCGTCGCGCTCGCCTGAGCGCCGGGCCGCCCCGCCTCAGGGCGTGCCGGCGGGCGGCGCGGCCGGGGCCGCCGCGGCGACCTGGCGCGGCGGCACGTAGCCGAAGGTGGTCGAGAGCAGGCGCTCGAGGCCGTCGTAGGCCGAGGGATCGGTGGCGACGAAACGCTCGGTGCGCAGTTCGTTGAGGATGATGAAGGCTTCCGGATCCTCGTGCAGGCGCGTCAGCGCCTCGGCGATCCGCGCGCGATCGGCTTCCGGCATGCGCGGCGAGGCGCTGAACACCCGGCCCGGCACGCTGCGGCTGCGCCAGATCTCGGTCAGGGCCGGGTTCTCGCCGGCCATGTAGGCCGGCAGCAGGGTGCCTTCCACGTCGCCGGCGAAGATCAGGTCGGGGCCGTCCGACCACTTGCTGCTGATGGCGCGGATCTCGGGCTGGGCCAGCGGGTTGCGGAAGCTGTCGAACACCAGCACGTGGCCGAGGTTCGGTGCGCCGAGCGACGCCACGGTGCGGCCGACGATGCCGTTGCGGCCCTCGTCGACGATTTCCGGGTCGGCGGCGGCGATGACGAAGGCCGAATCCTCGACGGTGCGGGCGAGCGGCAGGTAGCCGCTGCGCTTGTGCCGGTAGTCGAAGAAGTGGCCTTCCTCGAACACCACGTCCGCCCCGTTGCCCGCACGCAGGTCCCGCCAGTGCTGGTTGAAGTTGGGAGCGCTGCGCAGGCTGAAGCGGAAGCCGGTGCTGCGGTTCAGGTAGGTCAGCAGCGGACCGTAGACCTCGCGGAGCTGGTCCGCCGGGAAGGTCGGCTCCACGGCGAGGGTGTAGTCGGCGGCCTTGGCGGCGGGCAGGGCGAGCAGGGCGGCCGCGGCGATGCAGGCGGCGAGCGGCAGGCCGAGTTTTGAAAACATCGAACGCATAGCAGGCTCCGGGGCGGCCACGACGGGACCACCCCGGAGTCTAGAGCATTCGCACCAAAACGGGGGGAGACCCCGCTTCTCAGCGGTTGGGCGCCAAGCGGCCGCTCGGGTAGGGCAGCAGGCGGCCGAACAGGGTGCCGTGCATCATCCGGTAGACATCGATGTTGTCGAAGCGCTGGCTGAACGTGCTGGCCAGCAAGGGCGCATTCAGGCCGGCGGCGCGCGACACGATGGCGCCGTGCATGTCGCCAAAGCCCAGGGTCCAGGCCACGGCGAACTGCTGGCGATTTCCGAACTGGTCGGGCTCGGTCACGAACAGCGGCGAGGAAAACCCCTCGACGCCGTCGAGCAGCACCTCCAGCGGCGTGCCGGTCGGGATTCGTGCGGAACCGGGAGCAAAGCCGGTCCGGGCGAGGTTGGCGAGGGTCAACACATCGGGTGCACGGCCGGTCGGCAGGTTGTTGGTGGGCGGGTCGACGTCGAGTACCGGCGCGGTGATCGCCTGCATGCCGCCGGCATCGCTGTCGGCCGCGGTCAGGATCAGGGTGCGCGGGTTGCGGCGGAGGAAGTCGAGCGAGACGCCGATGGCCTCATCGGCGCGGCGCAGGGATTCGAGCATGCCGATGGCATTGCCACCGTTGCCGAAGTTGTCCACGCTCTCCGGCTCGGCGATCAGGAAGAAGCGCCGCTGGCTGGCGCTGGGCGCGCGGCTGGCGGCCCGCTGCAGGATGGTGAGCGCGAGTTCGGTCATTTCGGCGAAGCTGGGCGGGTTGAAGCCTGCCTCGGTCGCCACCGGATCGCCGAACAGCACGATCCGGCTCTGTTTCGCCGGGGCCGGGCCGACCTCGCCCGCCTGCATGTCGCTTCGCACGAAGCCGCGCGCGATCAGATCGGCTTCGGGACGATCGTTCATGGTGTCCTGGAAGGCGAACAGCCCGAGCACGCGCGGCGCGTAACCGGGATGGGCAGCCAGCGCCCGGCGCAGGGCCTCGAACTCGGCACGGGTGCGGATGACGATGTGGTCATCGAGCCGGGCCGGGTCGTTGCTCATGTCGCCGCTGCCCATGGCATTCCACGCCGATTGCAGGTCCAGCGCGTCGGTGCGCAGGCTGAGTCGGCTGTTGAGCGGTGCGCCGCGTTCCTGGTTGACGTTGCGGTGCAGGGTGTTGCGGCCGGCCGGCAGGGTGTCGGCTTCGCCGCCGCCGAGGATCACCCAGGGCGCCACATCGTTCATGCCGGTGCGACCGAGGATGATCTGGCGGGTGATCTCCTGCCAGTTGTTGCGATTGCCGGCCTCGGCGAGGAACGCCCCCGTGCCCGGTTCGCCGATGTGGCCGTCGTTGACGATGCCCACCGGGATGCCGGAATTGGCCGCTTCGCGCATGATCGAGCCGGGAAAGCCCGAGAGCGAAAGGATCGGACGGTCGAGGCCACGGTTGCCGTCGCCATCACGGCCGAACGAGCCCACGGCATCGACCTTGTAGCCGAAGGCATGGGTCGTGGCGCTGCCGTGGGACGTGCCGGAGATGGCATTCTCGAGATGGCCGCGATAGAGCCCCATGAACGGAAGACGGTCCCAGTGCTGGACGCCATCGGCACCCCGGTAGAACAGGCGTGCCAGGGACCAGTGGTTCAAGCCGGCTCCATCCGGGTGGAAGAAGATGACGTTGCCGGTGGGCATGCGCCGTGCGACATCTTCGCGGCCTGGATCACGAAGGAACTCCGCGCCGCGCTTGTTGCCGGCCTGGGCCTCGGTTTCCCCGGCCAGGGTTTCGGCCTTGGCGGAGCCGGACCATGCGCTGGCGGATACGCCGAGTACGACGGCGGCGAAGGCGTTTGCGAGGATCGTCGTGCGGAGCATCATGGCGTTGCCTTCCTCAAAGGTTCGGGGGTGGCGGGTTCTCCGGCTTTTCCAGAACCGGCGCTCCTACGATGTCCGGCCAACATGACGTCACCGTTTCCGACGTCGCCTCAAACCGGTCGCGCCAGTCCGGCCAAGGGGCGGCGCACGCGCAGCGGGTGGCCGTCCGCGAAGGCCTGCAGGGCCTCGTCGAGCAGGCCGACCACCAGCGCGCCGCGGCCGTCGGCGGTGGCGCCCACCACCTCGGCCAGGTCGCGGCCGTCGCCGTCGCTGAGCCGGCCGCCCTCGGCCAGGCCCTGGCCATCGACCCACCAGGCCTGGCGCTTGGCCTGGCCCAGGAAATGCGTGCGGGCCACGATCTCCTGGCCGGGGTAGCAGCCCTTCTTCACGCTGAAGGCCTTGAGCCGCTGCAGCGAAAGCATGTGCGGGGTCCAGGCGTGCTCGCGGCCGGGCGACCAGCGCGGCAGGCCGTGGCGCAGGTCGGCCTCGCGCCAGCGCGCGGTGGCGACCGGATCGGGCGGCCCGTCCCCCGGCAGGATCCGCAGCCGGCGCGCACCGCCCTCGGCCGTGAGGTCGAGCACGCCGTGGCCCGCCGGGTCGGCCAGCAGGTGGTCACGGCCACCGTTGCGCTCCGTGCCTTCGCCGGTCCCGCCGAATTCACCGAAGGCCCGCAGCTCGCTGCGGTGGTGCAGCCGTGCCTTGCTGCGCAGCAGGTAGCGCGAGAGTCCGGTGACGAAGGCGGCGGGCTCGGTGTCGAACAGCAGCAGCCGCAGCTGGCCGGGGGCCAGCCGGAGCAGGGCGAACAGCGCCTGCACGCGACCCTTGGGGCAGAGCCAGCCGTTCCAGTGCCACTGCCCGGCGTCCAGCGCGAACACGTCGTTCATGGTCTGGGACTGGGCGAAGGACTCGGCGTCGGGGCCTTCGAGGTCGATGACGGCGATGTCGCCGAGGAGGGATGCCGGGTTCGGATTCACATGATCTCGCTTGAACAGCCTGCAACGGGTGCTTAACATCCAACCATGCTTCCGCAGCCTCCCAGTCTAGGCGAGGTTCCCCTGCCCACGGCAGTCCCGGAACCTGCGCCGGCTCCCTTGCCGCCGTCGTCTCCGCCGCTCGAATGGGGTGGGCGCGAAGGTCCCGATCCGACCCGGTTCGGCGACTGGGAAAAGAACGGCCGTTGCATCGACTTCTGACCGCAGGACGCGGCCATCCCACCGAGACCCGAGCGCAGCCCATGGCCACGCAATCCCGACCCCTGTCCCCGCACCTGCAGGTCTACAAGCCGCAGCTCACGTCGGTGATGTCGATCCTCCACCGCATCACCGGCGTGGTGAACGCGTTCGGCTTCCTGCTGGTCGCCGTCTGGCTGCTGGCGCTGGCCGCGGGGGAACCGGCCTATGCCGCCTTCCTCGCCTGCGCGGCCTCGCTGCCCGGGCAGCTGCTGCTCTTCGCGTTCTCGGCGAGCCTGGTCTACCACCTGCTGAACGGTGTCCGCCACCTGTTCTGGGATGCCGGTTGCGGCTTCGCGATCCCGCAGGTGTACCGCTCCGGTTACACGGTGATCGTGCTGGCGCTGCTGCTGACCGGCCTGCTCTGGTACCTCGGCCTCTCGGTCGGGGGTGCGGCATGAGCCGCCTGCGCCACCCCTGGGCCGTGGCGCGTGGCCTCGGCAGCGCGAAGGAGGGTGTTGCCCACTGGTGGGCGCAGCGTCTCTCCGCCGGCGCCCTGCTGTTCCTCGTGCCATGGTTCGTGCTCACCGTGGTCTCGATGATCGGCATGGACCACGCCAACGCCCGCGCCTTCCTCGCCCAGCCGCTCAACGCCATCCTGATGCTGGCCTTCGTGCTCGCCGTGGCCTGGCACGCGCGGCTCGGCCTCCAGGTCGTCATCGAGGACTACATCCACGCGCCCTGGCTCGAGATCGCGCTGCAGCTGCTGGTCAAGGCCGCCTACGCGCTCGCCGCCCTCGCCTCCGTCGTGGCCATCGGCCGCATCGCCTTCACCGCCTGAAGCCCACCATGACGACTCCGCACACGAACAGCGCCTACAAGATCACCGAGCACCAGTACGACATGGTCGTGGTCGGTGCCGGCGGCGCCGGCCTCCGCGCCACCTTCGGCCTCGCCGCCAAGGGCCTGCAGACGGCCTGCATCAGCAAGGTCTTCCCGACCCGCTCGCACACCGTCGCGGCGCAGGGCGGCATCTCCGCCGCACTCGCCAACATGGGCGAGGACGACTGGCGCTACCACTTCTTCGACACCGTCAAGGGCTCGGACTGGCTGGGCGACCAGGACGCCATCGAGTACATGTGCCGCGAGGCCATCCCGGCCATCATCGAGCTCGAGCACTACGGCGTGCCGTTCTCGCGCACCGAGGAGGGCAAGATCTACCAGCGCCCGTTCGGCGGCATGACCACCCGCTACGGCGAGGGCCCGCCGGCGCAGCGCACCTGCGCCGCCGCCGACCGCACCGGCCACGCCATCCTGCACACGCTCTACCAGCAGTCGCTGGCGCACGACGCGCGCTTCTTCATCGAGTACTTCGCCCTTGATCTCATCATGGACGAGGAGGGCGTGTGCCGCGGCGTGATCGCGCTGGACATGGCCGAAGGCACGATCCACGTGTTCCGCGCCCACGGCGTGGTGCTCGCCACCGGCGGCTACGGCCGCGCCTACTTCTCGGCGACCTCGGCGCACACCTGCACCGGCGACGGCGGCGGCATGGCGCTGCGCGCCGGCCTGCCGCTGCAGGACATGGAGTTCGTGCAGTTCCACCCGACCGGCATCTACGGCGCCGGCTGCCTGATCACCGAAGGCGTGCGCGGCGAAGGCGGCATCCTGCGCAACGCGCAGGGCGAGCGCTTCATGGAGCGCTACGCGCCGAGCGTCAAGGACCTCGCCCCGCGCGACATGGTCAGCCGCTCGATGACCATCGAGATCCGCGAGGGCCGCGGCGTCGGCCCGAACAAGGACCACATCCACCTCGACCTCACCCACCTCGACCCGAAGGTCATCCACGAGCGCCTGCCGGGCATCGCCGAGACCGCCAAGATCTTCGCCGGCGTCGACGTCGAGAAGCAGCCGATCCCGGTGCTGCCGACCGTGCACTACAACATGGGCGGCCTGCAGACCAACTACCACGGCGAGGTCGTCACCCTGAAGGACGGCAACCCGGACGCCGTGGTGCCGGGCCTGTATTCGATCGGCGAGGCCGCCTGCGTGTCGGTGCACGGCGCCAACCGCCTCGGCTCGAACTCGCTGCTCGACCTCGTGGTGTTCGGCCGCGCCGTGGCCAACCGCTGTGCCGAGACCATCAAGCCCGGCCAGCCGCACAAGCGCCTCGCCTCCGATGCGCTCGATCGGTCGCTGGCCAACCTCGACAAGCTGCGCCACGCCAAGGGCGGCACGCCGACGGCGGAC
Source organism: Lysobacteraceae bacterium (assembly GCA_018333835.1). Taxonomy (GTDB): domain Bacteria; phylum Pseudomonadota; class Gammaproteobacteria; order Xanthomonadales; family Xanthomonadaceae; genus Silanimonas. The sequence goes on along the minus strand of JAGXSL010000183.1, from coordinate 6,724 downwards.
ATCCGCCTCAACATGCAGCGCATCATGCAGAACGACGCCGCGGTGTTCCGCACCGGCGAGACCCTGCGGCAGGGCGTCGAGAAAATCCGCGCGGCCCACGACTCCTTCGCGGACGTGAAGGTCTCGGATCGCTCCCTGGTCTGGAACTCCGACCTCATCGAGACCCTGGAGCTGCAGAACCTGCTGGCGCAGGCGGTGGTGACGATGGTGTCGGCGGAGAACCGCAAGGAGTCGCGTGGCGCCCACGCCCGCGAGGACTTCCCGGAGCGCGACGACGCCGAGTGGATGAAGCACACCCTGTGCTGGATCGACGACCAGGGCAAGACGCGCATCGACTACCGTCCGGTGCACCTCAACACCCAGACCGACGCCGTGCAGCCCATTCCGCCCAAGGCGCGCAAGTACTGACATGACCATTCCGCGCGAAGACGCGCAAGTACTGACATGACCATTCCGCGCGAAGGCGGCTTGCTGGCCTGGCAGTTCCGCGATTACGCGGAGCGCCACCAGGACAAGCTGAACCTCTGGCTGCACCTCTACAGCGTGCCGGTCTTCATCGCCGGCCTGGCGGCGGCCTTCGCCAACCTGCTGGAACTGCGCTGGTTCGGGGTCGCCGTGTCGCTGGGCTTCGTCCTGGTCGCGGTCGCCATGCAGGCTTTGGGCCACCGCCGCGAGACCCGGCCGGCACCGCCGATCGAGGGCCCGCTCGACGGGCTGCGCCAGATCGTCGCCGAGCAGTTCGTCACCTTCCCCCGTTTCGTCCTTTCCGGCGGCTGGATGCGCAACGTCACGCGCCGCGCCAGGCACCACTGACCCGAGGTCACACGATGGCTGAGTTCACCCTCCCGCGGAATTCCAGGATCGGCAAGGGCAGGCACTTCCCCGCGCCGGCCGGGGCGAAGAACGTCCGCAGCTTCAAGGTGTACCGCTGGAACCCGGACGACGGGAACAACCCCAGCGTCGACACCTACGACGTCGACCTCGACCAGTGCGGCCCGATGGTCCTCGACGCGCTGATCAAGATCAAGAACGAGATCGACCCGACGCTGACCTTCCGCCGCTCCTGCCGCGAGGGCATCTGCGGCTCCTGCGCGATGAACATCGACGGCACCAACACGCTGGCCTGCACCAAGGCCATCGACGAATGCGGCAGGAAGGAGGTGCCGATCTACCCGCTGCCGCACCTGCCGGTGATCAAGGACCTGGTGCCCGACCTGACGCACTTCTACGCGCAGTACGCTTCGATCCGGCCGTGGATGCGCACGCAGAGCGCCGCCCCGGCAAGCGGCGAGCGCTTGCAGTCGCCGGAGGACCGCAAGAAGCTCGACGGCCTCTACGAGTGCATCCTCTGCGCCTGCTGCAGCACCAGCTGCCCCAGCTACTGGTGGAACGGCGACCGCTACCTCGGCCCCGCCATCCTGCTGCAGGCCTACCGCTGGATCATCGATTCCCGCGACGAGGACACCGGCGCGCGCCTCGACGACCTCGAGGACCCCTTCAAGCTCTACCGCTGCCATACCATCATGAACTGCGCCCGCACCTGCCCGAAGGGCCTGAACCCGGCCAAGGCGATCGCCGAGATCAAGAAGCTCATGCTCGCTCGCCGGGGTGCCTGATGACGATCTCGCCGCTGGTGTGGCCGATGCTCGCGATGGTGGCACTGGTGTTCGCCGTGGCTGGCCGCATGTTCGCGACCCGTGTCGGCGAGATGACGCGCCGCCGGATCCACCCGCAGGCCGTGGCCTCGGCGAAGCAGATGGCCGAGACGCTGGAGGACACCCGGGCGGCCGACCACTTCCGCAACCTGTTCGAGACGCCGGTGCTGTTCTTCGTCGGCGTTCTCGCGGTGATGCAGGCCGGCATCGAGGGCGTGGGCCTGCTGCTCGCGGCCTGGGCCTTCGTCGGTGCGCGCGTGCTGATGGCCATCGAAGCCTGCGGGCGCAACAAGGTGATGCGCCGGTTCCAGTGCTTCCTCGCCGCCTGCGCAGCACTGCTGGCGTTCTGGCTGCAACTGGCCCTGCACTGGGCCGGCGTGCTCTGAGCGCACCCGGCCGGTGCGGGGCATGAGGCCGTGAGCGGGGTCGATCCGGTCGAGCTGAAGCGCCTGCGATGGCGCTGCCGCCGCGGCATGCGCGAGCTCGACCAGCTGATGGAGCGTTTCCTCGACCGCGCCTGGCCGACGTCTTCCGAAACCGATCGCGGGCTTTTCCTCAGGCTTCTCGACACCGAAGACGACATCCTGTGGCGATGGTGCATGGGCCGCGAGCGCCCGGAGGATCCCGCCCTTGCCGGCTTCGTCGAACGACTCCTTTCCCTGCCGCCTTGAATGGCGGCCCTCGCGGCTGGGCATCGCGGCGGCCCTGCTGCTGCCGTCCGCGGCGGGCGCCGGCCTGGCCCTCTCCGGCCTGCCGGCCCTGCTGGCCAGCGTGACCGGCCTCGAAGCCGGGCCGCTGGCCCTGGCGGCGCTGCTGGCCGGTGGTCTGTCTGGCGCATGGCGTGCCCGCCGCGCCGCCCGCCGCCCCGCGCTCGTACTGTGGCTCCGCGAAGGCGGCGGCCTCGCCCTCGCGGCCGACGGCCCGTCCCGTCCGGCCGGTTTCACTGAACGCTGGCCGCTCGCCGTGCTGCGGATCGAGCCCGCCGGCCCCGCATGGCGGTTCTGGCCGGATACCCTGTCGCCCGCGGCCCGCCGCCACTGCCGGCTCTGGGCCGGCAGCGCACCCGTCCCCATCGCCCCGCACCACTGGATGCTTTAGCGCATGTTCCAACCACTGCCCCTGGCGATCGGCCTGCGCTACCTGCGTGCCAAGCGCCGCAACCGCTTCATCAGCTTCATCAGCGCCGCCTCCATCCTCGGCATCATCATCGGGGTGATCGCGCTCATCACCACCATCGCGGTCATGAGCGGCTTCCAGCGCGAGATCCGCGACCGCCTGCTCGGCTCGGTCGCCCACGTCACGGTCGAGGGCATGCAGGGCGGGCTCGCGGACTGGCGCGGGGTCGTCGTCGCGGTCGAACAGGACCCGCGCGTCGCCGGTGCCGCCCCCTACGTCCGCCGCGAGGGGCTGCTGAGCGGCGGCCGCACCAGCGCGGCGCTGGTCATGGGCATCGACCCGGCCGCCGAGCGCGCGGTCTCCGAGCTGGCCGACCGGATGATCGTCGGTTCGATCGACGATCTCCGCGACGGCGAATTCAACATCCTGCTCGGCGACCAGCTCGCCATGATGCTCGGCGTGCAGGTCGGCGACCGCGTGCAGGCCACCCTCAACGAGTTCAGCTCGACCCCGCTCGGCGCGCTGCCGCGCTCGCGCCGCTTCACCGTCGCCGGCATCTTCGCCATGGGCGAGTTCACCGCCGACAGCAGCTTCGCCTTCATCGCCCTCGGCGACGCCCAGCGCCTGCTGCGGCTCGGCGACGCGGTCAGCGGCGTGCGCATCCGCCTGCACGACCTCTGGCAGGCGGGCGCGGTCTCCACCGAGCTGCTGCGCGAGCTGCCGGTGGAGGCGCGCATCAGCGACTGGATGCGCGACAACCGCAACTTCTTCAGCGCCCTGCGGATGGAGCGCACGGTGATGTTCGTGCTGCTCTCGCTGGTGATCGCCATCGCCGCCTTCAACCTCGTCTCCTCGCTGGTGATGCTGGTGCAGGACAAGCAGGCCGACATCGCCATCCTGCGCACCCTCGGGCTGACACCGCGGCAGGTGATGGGGGTGTTCATCGTGCAGGGCAGCGTGATCGGCGTGGTCGGCACCCTGGTCGGCGTGGTCCTGGGCGTGCTGCTCAGCCTCAACCTCGGCACCATCGTGGGCACCATCGAGGGCTGGACCGGCCGCGAGCTGATGCCGGCCGAGGTCTACTTCATCACCGGCGTGCCGACCGCGGTCTACCCCGCCGACGTCGCCAGCGTGGCGGTGGTGGCGCTCTCGCTGTGCTTCCTCGCCACCCTCTACCCGGCCTGGCGCGCCTCGCGCACTGACCCGGCCAGCGCGCTGCGCTATGAGTGAGCCCATGGAACCCGTCCTCGAAGCCCGCCGGCTCGCCAAGACCTACCGCGAAGGCGGGCTGGAGACCCCGGTCTTCGCCGACCTCGACCTCGCCATCGCGCCGGGCGAGGCGGTGGCCGTGATCGGTGCCTCCGGCGTCGGCAAGAGCACCCTGCTGCACCTGCTGGGCGGCCTCGACACGCCGAGCGGCGGCGAGGTGTTCGTCGCCGGGCAGGCGATGGCGGCGCTGCCGGACGCCGAGCGCGGCCGCCTGCGCAACCGCGCCCTGGGCTTCGTCTACCAGTTCCACCACCTGCTGCCCGAGTTCACCGCGCTGGAGAACGTGATGCTGCCGCTGCTGGTGCGCGGCGATGCCGCGGCGGCGGCGGAAGCGCCGGCGCGCGGACTGCTCGAACGGGTCGGCCTGGGGCACCGGCTCGGCCACAAACCGGGCGAGCTCTCCGGCGGCGAGCGCCAGCGCTGCGCGGTGGCCCGCGCCCTGGTGACGCGGCCGGCCTGCGTGCTCGGCGATGAACCCACCGGCAACCTCGACGAGACCTCGGCGGCGCGGGTCTTCGAACTGATGCTGGAACTGAACCGGGCGCAGGGCACGGCGCTGGTGATGGTGACCCACGACCGCCGCCTCGCCCGCCGCCTCGACCGCGTGCTGGAACTGCGCGGTGGCCACCTGCACCGCTGGGTGCCGGACTAGCCGGCATGGACACTGGGCAGGGACGCCCGTCACCACCGCTCGTCGCCCTGGTCGGCGCGGCCCTGGCCGGTGCCAGCGGCAGCGCCCTCGCCCCGTGGCTGGTGCCCTGGCCGCTGCTGCTGGGCACCCTTGGCGCGGCGGCCCTGGGGTGTTTTCTCGCCCGTCCGTCCGCTGCCCGCGGCCTTGCGACCCTCACGCTGGCCCTGCTGGTCGGGGCCCTGCTGGTGCGGCTCGCCGCCGGCACGGTGCTGGAATCCCGCCTGCCCGTCGCCTTCGACGGTGCCGAGGCGCGGATCGAGGGCCGCCTGGTGGGGTTGCCCCGCTACGACGCGGAAGGGCTGGTGGCGCTGTTCGCGGTCGAGCAGCTGCGGTCCGGGCCGGCGGGCTTGGCCGACCAGCTCGAGGGGCGGCGGGTCGAACTGCGCTGGTTCCGTGATGGCGCGGCGCTGGCGGCCGGCAGCCGCTGGCAGCTCGGCGTGGGCCTGCGTCCGCCACCGCCTTCGCCGGGGCCGGGGCAGGCCGATGCCGCCCGCCGTTCCGCCGTCGAGGGCTGGGTCGCCGTGGCCCAGGTGCGCGGCAGTGCTCCGGTGTTGGCGCTCGGCCCGGCCGCTGGGCCGCGGGCCGCGCTCGACCGCTGGCGCGCGGCGCGGGCGGCGGCGATCGAGGCCGCACTCGGGGCCGCCGACGCCCGCTACGTCCGGGCCCTGGCGATCGGCGACACCCGCGGCCTCGACAGCGCCGACTGGTCGCTGCTGCGGCGTTTCGGCCTCACCCACCTGATCGCCATCAGCGGCTTCCACGTCGCCCTGGTCGCCCTGCTCGGGGTGGCCGCGGTGCACTTGAGCTGGTGGTGCTGGCCGGCGCTGGCGCGGCGCTGGCCGCGCCCGCTGGCGGCGGCCTGGGGCGGGCTGCTGGTGGCGCTGGCCTACGCCGGCATGGCCGGCTTCAGCCTGCCCACCGTGCGCACGGTGCTGATGATCGCCGTGGTCGCCCTTGCCCGCAGCACCCTGCGCCATTGGCCGCCCCTGCAACCGCTGGCGCTGGCGGTGGCGGCGGTGCTGCTGTTCGATCCGCTGGCGGTGCTGACGCCGGGTTTCTGGCTGTCCTGCGGCGGCGTGCTGCTCCTGGTCTGGGGTTGCGGCGAGGCAAGGTTGCCGCTCGTCCGCGGTTTCCTGCGCGCGCAATGGGTGGCCAGCTTCGGCCTGCTGCCGGTGCTGGCGGCGGCCTTCCTCGCGGTGCCGGTGCTGGGGCCGCTCGCCAACCTCGTCGCCATCCCGTGGATCAGCCTGGTGGTGGTGCCGCTCGCCGTGCTCGGTCTGCTGTTCGAAGCCCTCGCCCCGGCCCTCGCCGGCCTCGCCTGGGGCACGGCGGCGGCCGCCATGGGCCTGCTCGAACGCGGCCTTTGGGCCTTGCCCGATTCGCTGGCACCGCTGTGGTGGACCGGGCCGCCCAGCCTGCCGGCCCTGGCACTGGCCGTGCTCGGGATCGGCTGGATGCTGCTGCCCCGCGGGGTGCCGGCCCGTCCTGCCGGCCTGTTGCTGCTCCTGCCGCTGCTCTGGCCGACGCCGCCGCAGCCGGTGCCCGGCAGCCTCGAACTGCACGTCTTCGACCTGCCGCGTGGGCAGGCCGTGCTGGTGCGCAGCGCCCACCACGCGCTGCTGGTCGATGCCGGTCCGCCCGGCGATGCACTGGTCGAGGCCCTGCACGCCAGCGGCCTGCGCCGGCTCGACCGCATCGTGCTGACCCGCGACCAGCCCGGTCGCCGCGGCGGGCTCGCCGCCGTGCAGGCGGCCTGGCCGCAGGCGCTGCCGTGGTTGCCGCCGGGGGCCGTGGACGGCACGCCGGCCGAAGCCGGGACGCATTGGGCCGGGCTCGACCTCGGCGTCGAGGTGCTGCATCCGCATGCCGATTTCCCGACCGGCGACGCCGAGGCCACCGCCGTGCTGCGCCTGCACGGTGCCTTCGGCGAGGTGCTGCTGGCCGGCGATGGCGGCCGCTGGATCGCCGCCCGCATCGCCGCGCAGGGCCACGA
>JAGXSL010000182.1 GCA_018333835.1 Lysobacteraceae bacterium | reverse complement strand
TCGCTGTGCTGCTTGGCGCAGCGGTAGACCAGCTCGCTGCCCGCTTTGCGCAGCCGCTCCATGGCAAACGGCGGGCGGGCGCAGTAGCGCAGCAGCCGCTCCAGCCCGGCGCGGTCGTGCGCCGCTATGCACACGCTGGTGTCCGCCGAAAACCCGCTGTGCTTGTAGCCCAGCATCTCTTGGGCCTCGAAACTCTCCAGCAGGCCCACACGCCCACCGTGCTGTTCGCCGTGTTCGCCATCTATGGCTTCAGCGGCTATGCCGTCTATGCCTGGCGCAAGTCCAAGGGCCAGCGCACCAGCGTGATCAGCACTTCCAAGGAAGAGCCGGAAGAACGCGGTTTGCACGATTGAGCACAAATGCGGGCAACACTTTTCCAGAAACTGTGCTAGAGTTGCCCGCATGCAAAACCTGTCGCTAGCTCTACTACCAACCATGTCCAACGGGCAGATCTAGTAGCGCGCGCGTACACACACCCTACTTCCCAGGCCCGTAGCTTCCAGCGACGGGCCTTTTTTGTTTGGGGTTGCTGGAATCCAGGCCACATTTTCTTGATCCACGAAAGAGAGCGCCCCATGTCGATGTTGCAGAACCCCGCCAGCAAATACCGTCCTTTTGTGCCAGTGCGCCTGACCGATCGCACCTGGCCCGATGCCACCATCACCAAGCCACCGGTCTGGTGCAGCGTGGACCTGCGCGATGGCAACCAAGCCTTGATCGAGCCCATGGATATCGAGCGCAAGATTCGCATGTTCGAACAGCTGGTGAAGATCGGTTTCAAGGAGATCGAAGTCGGTTTCCCCTCGGCGTCGCAGATCGAATTCGACTTCATGCGCAAGCTGATCGAGGAAAAGCGCATTCCCGATGACGTGACCGTGCAGGTGCTGACCCAGGCGCGCGAACACCTGATCCGTCGCACTTTTGAAGCCTTGGAAGGCGTGCCCCGCGCCATTGTTCACCTCTACAACGCCACGGCCCCCGTGATGCGCCGCGTGGTGCTGGGCATGAGCGAGGACGAGATCGTCGAACTGGCCCGCAGCAATGCCCAACTGTTCAAGGACATTGCGGCCGACCACCCCCACACAGACTGGACCTTTGAATACTCGCCCGAGATGTACTCGGACACCGAGGTGGAGTTCTCCAAGCGCGTGATCGATGCCGTGACCGATGTCTGGCAGCCCACGCCCCAGAAGAAGTGCATCATCAACCTGCCCACCACGGTCGAGCACTCCAGCCCCAACATCTTTGCCGACATGGTGGAGTGGACCCACCGCCATCTGAACCGCCGAGACTCCATCGTGCTGTCGGTGCACCCGCACAACGACCGTGGCACGGGCACGGCCACGGCGGAAATGGCCTTGCTGGCCGGCGCCGACCGCCTGGAAGGCTGCCTGTTTGGCAATGGGGAGCGCACTGGCAACCTGGACGTGGTGAACGTGGCCTTGAACATGTACATCCAGGGCATCAACCCCGGCCTGGATTTCTCGGACATCGACGGCATCCGTGCCACGGTGGAGTACTGCAACCAGTTGCCTGTTCACCCCCGCCATCCCTATGTGGGCGAGCTGGTCTACACCTCGTTCTCGGGTTCGCACCAGGACGCGATCAAGAAGGCCTTCAGTGCGCGCCAGGAAGGCGACATCTGGGACATGCCTTATTTGCCGATCGACCCCAAGGACTTGGGCCGCAGCTACGAAGCCGTGATCCGCGTCAACAGCCAGTCCGGCAAGGGCGGCATTTCCTACCTGCTCGAAGCCGAATACGGTTTGCAGTTGCCCCGCCGCCTGCAGATCGAATTCAGCCAGGTGGTACAGCGTGAAATGGATGCCTTGGGCACCGAGTTCACCGCCAACCACCTGTGGCAGATCTTCCGCAAGGAATTCGGCATGGATGTGGCACAGGCCCCGCAATACCGTCTGGCAGAAGAAAACGGCGAGGTCACGCTGAATGCCAAGCTGCATTGGGACGGCCAGGAGCGCGTGCTCGAAGGCAAAGGCACCGGCCCTATCGATGCCTTCGTGCAGGCCCTGTCGCAATCCCTGGACCGCAGCGTGCGCGTGATGAACTACAGCGAGCATGCCGTGGGCGAGGGCGCCAACGCCCAGGCCGTGGCCTATGTGGAAGTGCGTGTGGACGACAGCCACACGGTGTTCGGTGTGGGCATGGATGCAAACATCGTCTCGGCGTCGATCCGTGCGATTTTGTCCGGTGTGCGACGCGCCCCGGCCGTGCAGACGGCGGCAGCCTGATGAAGCGCTCTGGTGGGCTTGCGCTGTGCGCGCAAGTGCCGCCGGGCTGCTGACTTTCCGGATGGTGAAATCTGTCGAGTGACAGGCGGTATCGCGGGTGTCAGCTGCGATGCCGTCTGTATTGTTTGCTCTCAAATAAATGCGATTGAGTGCTAACTCCTTGCTACAAACGGTAGCTGCCGTCCTATAATTTCCCTAATTTCTGTCCAAAAAGTCGTGCAATTCGCGTGAGTGCACGACTTTTTTGGTGGTTACCGGCACTTCTACCGTCGTCTGTTGTTTGGAGCACTTGCATGCACCACCGATCCTCTGTTGCGTATGCGCGCATCGCCAAAGCCCTGGCATTCCTGACACTCAGTTGCGCATTGGCCACCCCGGCCGCCTACGCATCCAAGACGGCACCTGCCAAAAAGACGGCCACTGCGTCCAAGCAGCAAAAAGCGCCCGTGGTGCGCAAGGCCGTGGCCCAGAAGTCTCCCACCAGCTCCAGCCGCAAGGTGGCGGTGGCGCGTCCGGCCAAGGCCCAGCAGACCAAGGTCGCGGCCAAGCCGGCTGCACGTCGTACGGTCGCCGCGGCAGCGGCCGGTGCGGCGGCCGCCGCCGCCGTGGTGGCGCGTCCTTCGTTTGGCCAGTTGGCCGGCTTGCACCAGGTGTCCGATCCGCTGGACCTGAAGTCCAGCGTGGCCTTGGTCATGGACCAGGAAACCAGCGAGGTGCTGCTGCGCAAGAACGACCACGCCGTGCTGCCGATCGCGTCGATCACCAAGCTGATGACCGGCCTGCTGGTGGCCGAGGCCAAACTGCCGATGGATGAAATGATCACCATCACGCAGGAAGACGTGGACACGGAAAAGAACAGCAGCTCGCGCCTGCGCGTGGGCACCACGCTGACCCGTGGCGAGATGCTGCACCTGGCGCTGATGTCCAGCGAAAACCGCGCTGCGCATGCGCTGGGCCGTACCTACCCCGGTGGCCTGCAGCACTTTGTGCAGCTGATGAACATGAAGGCCAAGCTGCTGGGCATGTCGGAAACCCAGTTTGTCGAGCCCACCGGCCTGTCCAGCCGCAACCAGTCCAGCGCCCACGATCTGGCGACCCTGGTGAACGTGGCGCATTCCAACGCGCTGGTGCGCGAATTCTCGACCTCGCCCAGCTACGAAGTGGCCGTGGGCAACCGCACCCTGCAGTTCAACAACACCAACCGCCTGGTCAAGAGCGACCACTGGGAGGGGATAGGAAATCCAACCGCATGAGCACAAGTATGGCACACGTTTGGGGCGTCTCAGGCATGCACACAGGGGACTGCTGGGTTGATTTCTCAAAGCCAGTTGCCCGAGATTTTTCGGTATGACCCGTTTTTGGCGGTGACAGGCGCAGCGCTGCCTCGCAACGTTGGCAAAACCACTGTTAACCGCTGTTGCCACCCTACCAACTGACGCGCTGATC
>JAGXSL010000181.1 GCA_018333835.1 Lysobacteraceae bacterium | reverse complement strand
CCGGGCTCCACAGGGCAGGGTGCCAGGTAACGCCTGGGCGGCGCGAGCCGACGGAAAGTGCAACAGAGAACAGACCGCCGAACGGCCCGCGAGGGCGCGTGGCAAGGGTGAAACGGTGGGGTAAGAGCCCACCGCCTGCGGGGCCAACGCCGCAGGGCACGGCAAACCCCACCCGGAGCAAGGCCAAATAGGGGGACATTGGGCTGGCCCGGCCCGTCCCCGGGTAGGTTGCTGGAGCCCCATCGCGAGGTGGGGCCGAGAGGAATGGCTGCCAGCGGTCGCAAGACCGCCCACAGAACCCGGCTTATCGGCCACCTCCGTCACCTCCCCGATCCCGGTGTGCCCGGCGGCGAGCCTGTCGGCGGATCGGGCGTCCTGCCCTCACCGCCGCGGCTCGCCCACCAGGCACCGCGCTCGCGATCCCGGTCTGCACGGCTCGATCCCAAGCAAAACAAAGCGCATGAAGCCACACCTCAGGTAACACTTGAGGTTGGCATCAAAGCCTTCGCTAAGGCCTTGATGCGCTTGGTGAATTGCCTCTCCGAAAAGCGTTGACAGCGTCTTCGCCCACGCCTACCGTGGGCGCCTGAGGGAATTTCTGGTTTTTCGTGGGATTTGGTGGAAGGAGAGCCGCCGGGATGTTCCAGGGCGAAACCGCGGTCACGATCGACGACAAGGGACGGCTGGCCATTCCCGTGGCCTTCCGCGACGCCGTTGTGCGCGATTGCGGCAACCGCCTGGTGCTCACCTACAACCCCTTCGACCAGGGTTCGCTCTACCTCTACCCCGAGGCCGCCTGGCAGGCCGTGCGCGATCAGGTCGTGGCGCTCTCGGCCTTCGTGCCCGAGCACCGCGTGCTGCAACGCATGCTGGTCGGTGCGGCCACACCGCTGGAGCCGGATTCGGCCGGTCGCGTGCTGCTGCCGGCCTCGATGCGGGCCACCGCCGGCCTTGAGAAGCGCGCCGTGCTGATGGGCATGGGCGGGCGGCTGGAGCTCTGGAGCGAGCAGGCGCATCTGGCGCAGATGCGGCAGACCATCGGGTCGGCCGGCGTCAGCGCGGCGATGCAGGACTTGCGGCTCTAGGCCGGTGCTCACCGTGGCCGGCGCACCGCAGACGCAACACATGCCGGTGCTCTGGGCGCCGGTGCTGGCGGCGCTCGCGATCCGGCTCGACGGCCGCTATCTCGACGGCACCTTCGGTCGCGGCGGTCATGCCCGCGGCATCCTCGACCGGCTTGGGCCCGAGGGCCGGCTGCTGGTGATGGACAAGGACCCGGAAGCGATCCGCGTCGCCCACGCGCTGGCCGCCGGCGATGCGCGCGTGCGCGTGCGGCACGCCAGTTTCGCCACCTTGGGCGAGTGGGACGAGACTGCGGACGGGCTCGACGGCGTGCTGTTCGACCTCGGCGTGTCCTCGCCGCAACTCGACGATGCCGCGCGCGGCTTCAGCTTCCGCCACGACGGCCCGCTCGACATGCGCATGGATCCGACGCAGGGCATGAGCGCGGCGGATTTCGTCAACACCGCCGACGAGGCTGAGATCGCCCGCGTGCTGTGGACGCACGGCGAGGAGCGGCAGGCCCGGCGCATCGCCCGGGGCATCGTCGCGCGCCGCGCGGAACGCCCGTTCGAGCGCACCGGCGACCTCGCCGACGTGATCGCCAAGCTGCTCGGTCGCGGCGACGGCAGGACGCACCCGGCCACGCGCAGTTTCCAGGCCCTCCGCATCCACGTGAATGCCGAACTCGAGGACCTCGTCGCCGGCCTCGAGGCGGCGGAGCGGGCGCTGAAGGTCGGCGGCCGGCTGGCGGTGATCAGCTTCCACTCGCTGGAGGATCGCATCACCAAGCAGTTCATCCACTCGCGTGCGAAGGCGCCGCCCTCGAACCGCCGCGCCATGATCGAAGCGCGGTTCACGCCGCGGTTGCGCGATATCTCCGGCGCGGTCAAGGCCGACGAGGCCGAACTGGCCGCCAACCCGCGCGCCCGCAGCGCGGTGCTGCGCGTGGCCGAGAAGCTCGCCGTCGCGGAGGGCTCCGCATGAGCCTGCGCGGCTTCGTCCTGCTGCTGCTGCTCGGGCTTCTCGCCAGCGCGGCGATGGCGGTGGTGCTGACCCACCACCAGCACCGCCAGGCTTTCATCGCCCTGACCGCCGCCGAGCGCGAGCGCGATGCGCTCAACGTCGAGTTCGGCCGCCTGCAGATCGAGCAGGCCACCTGGTCGGAGACCCACCGCATCGAGCGGATCGCCATCGAGAAGCTCGGGATGAAGTTCCCCGAGGGCGACGAAGTGGTGGTGGTGCAGCCATGACCGCCAAGGCCCCGCACAACGCTTTCGATCCCGGCCGCCGGCTGCTGGTCATCGCCGCCATCCTCGGCGCCTGCGGCTTCGCCATCGCCGCCCGCGCCGCCTGGATGCAGCTGGTCAGCCCGCAGTTCTACCAGCAGCAGGGTGATGCCCGCTTCGTCCGCGAGCTGCCGATCGTCGCTTCGCGCGGGGCCATCCTCGACCGCAACGGCGAGACGCTGGCGGCGTCCTCGCCGGTGGCCTCGGTCTGGGCCAACCCGCGCGTGGCCCTGCAGCACGCCGGGCGCTTCCCCGAGCTGGCCACGGCGCTCGGGGTCGCGGCCGAGGACCTGGAGCGCCGCATCGCCGAACGCGCCGACCGCGAGTTCGTCTACCTGCGCCGCCACCTCAATCCCGACCAGGCCGGTGCCGCGCTGGCACTCGGCATCCCCGGCATCCACGCGCAGCGCGAGTTCCGCCGCTTCTACCCGCACGGCGAGGTGATGGCCCACGTGCTCGGCTTCACCAACATCGACGACCGCGGCCAGGAGGGGCTCGAACTGGCCTTCAACCACTGGCTCACCGGCACGCCCGGGGCCAAGCGGGTGATCCGCGACCGCGAGGGCCGCATCATCGCCAGCGCCGACCTGCTTCGCCCCGCCGAACCGGGCCGCGACCTGGTGCTGTCGATCGACCGTCGCGTGCAGTACCTCGCCTACCGCGAGCTGAAGGCGGCGCTGCGCCTGCACCGCGCCACCAGCGGCTCGGTGGTGGTGCTGGACATCCCGACCGGCGAGGTCATCGCCATGGTCAACCAGCCGAGCTTCAACCCCAATGCCCGCGCCATCGGCCCGAGTGCCGCGCGCCGCAACCGCGCCGTCACCGACCTCCTCGAGCCCGGCTCGGTGATCAAGAGCTTCACCGTGGCGGCGGCGATGGAGAACGGCGCCGACCCGACCCGCGCCTTCGACACCAGCCCCGGGCTGTTCCCGCTGCACCGCCACACCATCCGCGACGTCCGCGACTTCGGCCTGGTCGACATGACCACGCTGCTCAAGAAGAGCTCGAACATCGCCTCGACCCGGCTGGCGCTGGAGATGCCGGACGAGCACTTCCACGACGTGCTGCGGCGCTTCGGCTTCGGTCAATCGACCGGCAGCGGCTTCCCCGGCGAAGCGGTCGGCGTGCTGTCCGATCCACGTGGATGGGGCGATGTCGAGAAGGCCACGATCAGTTTCGGCTACGGCCTCTCGGCCACGCCGTTGCAGATCGCCCAGGCTTACGCGGTGTTGGCCAATGGCGGCCGGATGCTGCCGCCCACCTTCGTCCGCGGCGGCAACGCCGCCGCCGGCGCCGGCCGCCAGGTGATCGACCCGCAGATCGCCCGCAGCGTGGTCGGCATGCTGGAGAGCGTGGTCGCCCCGGGTGGCACCGCCACCACGGCCGCCGTCGCCGGCTACCGGGTGGCCGGCAAGACCGGCACCACCCGCATCGCCATGCCCGGCGGCTACCAGCAGCGCCACATCTCGGTGTTCGCCGGCATCGTGCCGGTGCAGCAGCCGCGCTTCGCCATGGTGGTCGCCATCCACGAGCCGAGCGCCGGACAGGTCTTCGCCGGCATCGTCGCCGCGCCGGTGTTCCAGAACGTGATGGATGGCGCGCTGCGCCTGATGGACGTGCCGCCCGACAATGTCCGCCAGTGGTTCGCTGGCGCGCCGTCCGCGGCGCCGCCGACCGCGGGCGAGATCGGCAGCGACGGGCTGGTGCCGGTCGGCGTCGTGCTGGGGCCGGGCGCGGAGGCCTTGCCATGAGCCTGCGGCTGGCCGAACTGTTGCCCGACCTGCAGCTGCCGCCCGGCCTTGGTGGCTTGGTGCCGTCCGGCCTCTGTGCCGACAGCCGCCGGTTGCGGCCGGGCGAGGCCTTCGTGGCGCTGGCCGGGGCCAGCAGCCACGGCCTGCAGCACGCCGAGGCGGTGCGCGCCCGCGGTGCCGTTGCCCTGCTCCACGACCCCGCCGAGGCCGCATCGGCCGGCCTCGCCGCCCCGGCCGGGGCGATCGCCGTGCCGGGCCTGCGCGCCCGCCTCGGCGCGCTCGCCGACCGTTTCCACGACGCGCCCTCGGCGGCGCTGCGGGTGGTCGGCGTGACCGGCACCAACGGCAAGACCTCCACCGTGCACCTGCTGGCCGAGGCGCTGGAGCGGCTCGGCACCCCGGCCGGCAGCATCGGCACGCTCGGGGCGGGCCGGGTCGGCCGCCTCGTTGCCGGCGAACGCACCACCCCCGACGTGCTGAGCGTGCACGCCCTGCTGGCGGGCCTGCGCGACGCGGGCGCGAAGGCGGTGGCGATGGAGGTCAGCTCGCACGCGCTGGACCAGGGCCGGGTCGATGGCGTGCGCTTCGCGCTGGCGGTGTTCACCAACCTGAGCCGCGATCATCTCGACTACCACGGCGACATGGCCGCCTACGGCGCCGCCAAGGCCCGGCTGTTCGCCTGGCCGGGGCTGCCGGCCATGGTGCTCAATCTCGACGATGCCTTCGGCCGCGGGCTGGCGTCGACGCTGCCGGCCCGGCTGTCCCACGACGGCCATGTATCCATCGCGTGCTGGACGGTCTCCGCCGCCGGCGATCCGGCGGCACGGCTGCGTGCCGAGGGCCTGGTGCTGGCGCCCGACGGCCTGCGTTTCGACCTGGTCGAGGGTGGTTGCCGAGCCGCCATCGCCTCCCCGCTGCTCGGCCGCTTCAACGCCGACAACCTGCTGGCGGTGGCCGGCGCCCTGCGTGCGCTGGGCTTCGACTTCGCGGCGGTGGCGGCGGTGCTGCCGCGGCTCGGGCCGGTGCCGGGCCGCATGACCCGGCTCGGCGGCGGCGCCGCGCCGCTGGTACTGGTCGACTACGCCCACACCCCGGACGCGCTGGCGCTGGCGCTCGGCAGCCTGCGCGGCCACGTCCGCGGCCGCCTGTTCTGCCTGTTCGGCTGTGGCGGCGAGCGCGACCGCGGCAAGCGCGCCGAGATGGCGGCGGTGGCCGAGCGTCTCGCCGACCGGGTGCTGGTCACCGACGACAACCCGCGTGGCGAGGACGGCGACGCCATCGTCGCCGACATCCTCGGCGGCTTCCGCGAGCCGACCCGGCACGCCGTGCTGCGCGACCGCCGCGCCGCCATCCGCGCCGTGCTGGCCGAGGCCGGCCCCGGGGACGTGGTGCTGCTCGCCGGCAAGGGCCACGAGCCCTACCAGGAGATCGCCGGGACCCGCCACCCCTTCGACGACCTCGCCGAAGCCCGCGCTGCGCTGGAGGCCCGCGCATGAGGCCGGTCCCGCTCGATGCCATCGCCCGCTGGACCGGCGGCCGCCGGATCGGTGCCGATGTGCAGGTCGATTCGATCGCCACCGACACCCGCACCCTCGCGCCGGGAGCGCTGTTCGTCGCCCTGCGCGGCGAACGCTTCGACGCCCACGCCTTCCTCGCCGCTGCCGAGGCCGCCGGGGCGGTGGCGGTGCTGGTCGATCGGCCGGTCGCCACCGGCCTGCCGCAGGTCCATGTCGCCGACACCCTGGAGGCGCTCGGCGAACTGGCCGCCGGCCTGCAGCGCGGCCGTCCGGCGGTGGTGGTGGCGCTCACCGGCAGCAACGGCAAGACCTCGGTCAAGGCCCTGCTGCAGGGCATCCTGGAGCGCGCCGGGCCGACCCACGCCAGCCCCGGCAACCTCAACAACGAGGTCGGCCTGCCGCTCGCGGTGATCGCCGCCCCCGAGGACGCCCGCTTCGCCATCTACGAGATGGGCGCCGGCGGCCCCGGCGACATCGCCTACCTGTGCAGCATCGTCACGCCCCAGGTGGCACTGGTGAACAACGTCGCGCCGGCCCACATCGAACGGCTGGGCAGCCTCACCGGCATCGCCGGCACCAAGGCGGCGATCTACGAGGCGCTGCCCGACGACGGCATCGCCGTGGTCAACGCCGACGATGCCTTCGCGCCCTTCTTCCTGCAGCGCATCGGCGGCCGCCGGGTGCTGCGCTACGGCATCAAGCAGGACGCCGACGTGCGCGCCCGCGGCATCGTCGCCGAGGCCGGGGGCAGCCGCTTCGAGCTGCTCACCCCGGCCGGGCGCGCCCCGCTGCACCTGCCGCTGCCGGGCCGCCACAACGTGATGAACGCGCTCGCCGCCGCCACCCTGGCGCTGGCCGCCGGCGCCGGCTTCGGCGACATCGTCGCCGGCCTGGAGGCGGCGCGGCCGGTCAAGGGCCGGCAGGTCGCGCACCGCCTCGCCAGTGGCGCACTGCTGATCGACGACAGCTACAACGCCAACCCCGGCTCGCTGGCCGCCGCCATCGCCACCCTCGCCGCCGATCCGGGGCCGGCCTGGCTGGTCCTCGGCGACATGCGCGAGCTCGGCCCGGATGGCCCGGCCCTGCACGCCGCCGCCGGCGCCATGGCGAAGCAGGCCGGGCTGGCCGCGCTGTGGACGGTCGGCGAACTGGCCGCCGAGGCCAGTCGCGCCTTCGGGGCGGGCGGCCGCCATTTCGAGGACCAGGCGGCCCTGGTGGCGGCCCTGCGCGAGGCCCTGCGCACGGACGGTGACCTGCGCTGCCTGGTCAAGGGTTCGCGCGGCAGCGCGATGGACAAGGTCGTGGCCGGGGTGCTGGCCGGGGAGGGCACGCATGCTGCTTGAGTTGTTCCGCTGGCTGCTTCCGGGCTTCATGCTGTTCGAGTTCATCACCATGCGCGCCATCCTCGGCGCGCTGACCGCGCTCGGCGCCGCCCTGCTGTTCGGCCCGGCCATCATCCACCGCCTGCGCACCATCAAGGCCGGCGGCCAGCCGATCCGCAACGACGGCCCGCAGAGCCATTTCAGCAAGGCCGGCACGCCGACCATGGGCGGCGCGCTGATCCTGCTCTCGGTCGCGCTCTCGACCCTGCTCTGGGCCGAGCTCTCGAACCGCTACGTCTGGATCGTGCTCGGCGTGCTGGTCGCCTTCGCCCTCATCGGCTGGATCGACGACTGGATCAAGATCGTCCGCCGCGATCCCAAGGGCCTGCGCTCGCGCCACAAGTACGCCCTGCAGTCGGTGTTCGGCCTCGCCGCCGCGGTGGTGCTGTACACCACCGCCGACCACCCTTCGAACACCGCGCTGTTCCTGCCCCTGCTCAAGGACTTCATGCTGCCGCTCGGGCTGTTCTTCATCGTGGTGGCGTACTTCTGGATCGTCGGCTTCTCCAACGCGGTGAACCTGACCGACGGCCTCGACGGGCTCGCCATCATGCCGGTGGTGCTGACCGCCGGCGTGCTCGCGGTGTTCGCCTACGCCTCGGGCAACGCGGTGTTCGCCGAGTACCTCGGCATCCCGCGGGTGCCGGGGGCGGGCGAGCTGGTCATCGTCTGCGCCGCCATCGCCGGCGCCGGTCTCGGCTTCCTCTGGTTCAACACCTACCCGGCGATGGTGTTCATGGGCGACGTCGGCGCGCTGGCGCTGGGTGCTGCGCTCGGCTGCATCGCCATCATCGTCCGGCAGGAGATCGTGCTGGTCATCGTCGGCGGCATCTTCGTCATCGAGACGCTCTCGGTGATGGCCCAGGTCGCCTCCTACAAGCTCACCGGCCGGCGCATCTTCCGGATGGCGCCGATCCACCACCACTTCGAGCTCAAGGGCTGGCCGGAGCCGCGCGTGATCGTGCGCTTCTGGATCATCTCGGTGATGCTCGCCCTGGTCGCGCTGGCGACCCTGAAGGTGCGCTGATGACGCTCGCCAAGCCGCACGAGCTGCATGCCCAAGCGACCCGATTGGAGGCCATCGGCGGCCACTACGACCGCTGGGTGCTGCGTTCGGCCTTGCTGCTGGCGGCGCTCGGGCTGGTGATGGTCACCTCGGCCTCGATGGGCGTGGCCCAGGCGCTGGGGGTGCACGAATTCCACTTCGTGCAGCGCCAGATGGTCGCGCTGCTGCTGGGTGGCGTCCTCGCCGCGATCGCCATGCGGGTCGAACTGCGCTTCGTCGAACGCCAGCAGCGCCTCGCCCTGCTCGCCAGCTTCGTGTTGCTGCTGATGGTGTTCCTGCCCGGCCTCGGCGAGCGGGTCAACGGTGCCCAGCGCTGGATCGACCTCGGCGTGCTGAGCTTCCAGGTGGTGGAGGCGGTCAAGCTGCTGCTGGTGGTCTGGGCCGCCAGCTACCTCGCCCGCCACAAGGACGAGATCGGCAGCCGCTGGCGCAATCTGCTGGTGCCGCTGGCGGTGGTCGGTGCCATGGTGCTGCTGCTGATCGCCCAGCCGGACTTCGGCTCCTCGGCCTTGCTGGTCGCCATCGTGCTGTGCATGAGCTTCCTCGCCGGTGCCTCCTGGCCGCGGCTGGCCCTGCTGGCGCTGCCGGGCATCCTCGGCATGGTGGCGCTGGCGGTGTTCGAGCCCTACCGGCTGGCCCGCATCACCAGCTTCCGCGAGCCCTTCGAGGACCCCTTCGGCAGCGGCTACCAGCTGGTGCAGGCGCTGATTGCGATCGGCCGCGGCGAGTGGTTCGGGGTCGGCCTCGGCGCCTCGGTGCAGAAGTTGCAGGCCTTCCCCGAGGTCCACACCGACTTCATCTTCTCGGTGCTGGCCGAGGAGCTGGGCTTCGCCGGCGTGCTGGCCACCCTGCTGCTGTTCGGCGTGCTGCTCTGGCGCGCCTTCGCCATCGGCCTGCGCTGCATGCTGCTGCGCCGGCAGTTCGCCGGGCTGGTGGCCTACGGCATCGGCCTGTGGATCGGCGTGCAGGCCACGGTGTCGATCGGGGTCAACCTCGGCCTGCTGCCGACCAAGGGCCTGACCCTGCCGCTGATCAGCTACGGCGGCTCCAGCCTGATGATGACCTGCGCCGCCATCGGCCTGCTGCTGCGGGTCAGCTACGAGCTGGACCGCGCCGAGCGCCAGGTGCAACGCGCCCGCAACGACCTGCGGCAGTTCGACGGCCCGGGCGAGACGGTGCTGCCGGCGGCCCTGGTCGCGGCGCAGGCCGCCGCCGTCCGCACGAAGCCGGCGGCGCGGATCGAGCCGGTCATCGGGGGGATGCGATGAGCACGCCCCGTTTCAGCGTGCTGGCCGGTGGCACCGGCGGGCACATCTTCCCGGCGCTGGCGGTGGCCCGCGTGCTGCGTGGCCGCGGTGCCGAGGTGCGCTGGATCGGTTCGGCCGGCGGCATGGAGGAGCGCCTCGTGCCCGAGGACGGCTTCGCCATCGACACGCTGGCCGTCGGTGGCCTGCGCGGCAAGGGGATCACCACCCTGCTTGCCGCGCCGCTGCGGCTCGCCCGCGCCGTGCGCCAGGCCCGCGCCCTGCTGAAGGAGCAGCGGCCGCAGGCGGTGCTGGCCTTCGGCGGCTACGCCAGCGGGCCGGGCGGGCTGGCGGCGCGCAGCCTCGGCCTGCCGCTCATCGTCCATGAGCAGAACCGCGCGCCCGGCCTCACCAACCGCGTGCTGGCGCGGATCGCCCGCCGCGTGCTCACCGGCTTCCCCGGCGCCTTCCCGCCCCCGGCCGAAGTGGTCGGCAACCCGGTGCGCGAGGCCATCGCCGCGCTGCCCGACCCGGCCCGGCGGCTGGCCGGCCGCGACGGCCCGCCGCGCCTGCTCGTGCTCGGCGGCAGCCAGGGCGCGCGCGGGCTGAACCTGGCGCTGCCGGAGGCGTTGGCCGGCCATCCCGGCCTCGAGATCCGCCACCAGTGCGGCGCGAAACTGCTCGACGAGACCCGTGCGGCCTACGCCGCCGCCGGCGTCACGGCGCGGGTCGAGCCCTTCATCGCCGACATGGCCGGGGCCTACGGCTGGGCCGACCTCGTCATCAGCCGCGCCGGTGCGTCGACGCTGGCCGAACTCTGCGCCGCCGGCGTGGCCAGCGTGCTGGTGCCCTTCCCCGGCGCGGTGGACGACCACCAGGCCCGCAACGCCGAATACCTCGCCGAGGGGCAGGCCGCGCTGTGGCTGCGCCAGACCGCCACGCTCGCGGCGGACCTCGCCGGGCTGCTGCCGCCCCTGCTCGCCGATCGCGCCCGCCTGCTCGCCATGGCCCGCGCCGCCCGTGCCCTGGCCCTGCCGGATCCCGCCGGGCGCGTCGCCGACATCGCCTTCGAGGAGGCCCGCGCATGATCCCCGGACGGCTCAAGCACCCCGGCGACCTGGCCCGCGTGTTCGACCGCGTCCACTTCGTCGGCATCGGCGGCGTCGGCATGAGCGGCATCGCCGAGGTCATGCTGACGCTCGGCTACCGCGTCTCCGGCTCCGACCAGGCCGATGGCGCCGCCACCCGCCGGCTCGCCGCGCTGGGTGCCACGATCCACCGCGGCCACCGCGCCGAACACGTCGGCGAGGTCGATGCGCTGGTGGTGTCGAGCGCGATCCGGCCCGACAACCCCGAGCTGACCGAGGCCCGCGCCCGCCGCATCCCGGTGGTGCCGAGGGCCGAGATGCTGGCCGAGCTGATGCGCCTCAAGCGCGGCATCGCCATCGCCGGCACCCATGGCAAGACCACCACCACCTCGCTGGTGGCGAGCGTGCTCAGCGAGGGCGGGCTCGACCCGACCTTCGTGATCGGCGGCAAGCTGCTCTCGGCCGGTGCCAACGCGCGGCTGGGCGGCAGCGAGTGGCTGGTGGCCGAGGCCGACGAGAGCGACGGCAGCTTCCTGCGCCTCAACCCGCTCGTCGCCGTGGTCACCAACATCGACGCCGACCATCTGGAGAACTACGGCGGCGATTTCGAGCGGGTCAAGCGCGCCTTCGACGAGTTCCTGCACCGGCTGCCGTTCTACGGCCTTGCCGTGCTCTGCATCGACGATCCGGAGGTCGCGATGCTCGCCGCGCAGACGCCACGCCACGTGCTGCGCTACGGCTTCGCGCAGAGCGCCGACGTGCGCGCCAGCGCGGTCCGCCAGGATGGCGCCACCATGCACTTCACCCTGCACCTGCCGGGCGAGGCGCCGGCGCCGATACGGCTCAACCTGCCGGGCCGCCACAACGTGCAGAACGCGCTCGCCGCCGCCGCCATCGGCTGGCAGCTCGGTGTCGGTGCCGAGGCCATCGCCCGCGCCTTCGCCGCCTTCGAAGGGGTCGGCCGGCGCTTCAACCTCAAGGGCGGGATCGCGCTGCCCGGGGGCGGCGAGGCCCTGCTGGTCGACGACTACGGCCACCATCCGGTCGAACTCGCGGCGGTGTTCGCCGCCGCCCGCGGCGGCTGGCCCGAGCGCCGCCTCGTCGCCTGCTTCCAGCCGCATCGCTACAGCCGCACCCGCGATCTGTTCGACGATTTCGCCAAGGTGCTGAGCGAGGTCGATGCGCTGGTGCTCTGCGATGTCTACCCGGCCGGCGAGGCACCGATCGCCAACGCCGACGCCAGGGCGCTGGCGCGTGCCGTCCGCACCCGCGGCCGCGTCGACCCGGTGCTGGCCGGTACGGCGAAGGAGCTTCCGGACGTACTCGCCGACGTGCTGCAGGCCGACGACCTGGTGATCCTGCTCGGTGCTGGCGACATCGGCGCGGTGGCGCAGCAGCTCGCCGAGCGCGGCCTGCCTCCGCGTGACGGCACCGTCGCCGGCCATGGAGGAGGGCCATGAGCCTCGAAGCCGGCCGCGCCACCATCGCCGCGTTGAAGGACCGCCTCGCGGCCCTCGATCCGGCCGCCTTCGGCCGGGTCGCCGTGCTGATGGGCGGGGAATCCGCCGAGCGCGCGGTCTCGCTGGATTCCGGTGCCAACGTGCTCGCCGCGCTGCGCGCCCGCGGCGTCGACGCGCACGCCGTCGATGGCCTGCCGACGCTGCTCGGCGCGCTGCGGCAAGGCGGTGGCGATGCCGGTCGCGACGGCTCCGCCCGGCCACCTTTCGACCGCGTGTTCAACATCCTGCACGGCGGCGTCGGCGAGAACGGCGTGCTGCAGGGCGCGCTGGCGGCGCTCGGCATTCCCGGCACCGGGGCCGGCGTGCTCGGCAGCGCGCTCACCATGGACAAGATCCGCAGCAAGCAGGTGTGGATCGCCGAGGGCCTGCCGACCCCGGCCTTCGTCCGCATCGCGCCCGGCGCCGACCTCGCCACCGCGCTGCGTCCGCTCGGCCTGCCGGTGTTCGTGAAGCCCTCGACGGAAGGCTCCAGCGTCGGCGTGTTCCGCATCGTCGATGAAGCCGGCCTCGCGCCGGCCGCCGCCTTCGCCCGCGGCTACCCCGGCGAGCTGCTGGCCGAACGCATGGTCGCCGGCGAGGAATACACCGTCGGCATCCTCGGCGAGCTCGCCCTTCCGTCGGTGCGCATCGTCCCGCCCGGCGACTGGTACGACTACCACGCCAAGTACGTCAGCGACGACACCCGCTACTTCTGCCCCGGCCTCGACGACGCCGGCGAGGCGGCACTCGGCGCGTTGGCGCTGGCGGCCTTCCGCGCCGCCGGCTGCTCCGGTTGGGGCCGCGTCGATTTCATGCGCGATCGCGCCAGCGGCGCCTTCCAGCTGATCGAGATCAACACCGCGCCGGGCATGACCAGCCATTCGCTGGTGCCCAAGGCGGCGGCGGCGCTCGGCCTCGGCTTCGAGGAACTCTGCCTCGCCATCCTCGCCCAGACCCTGGAGGCCGACCGCGCATGAACCCCTTGTGGCGACTGCTGGGTTGGAGCTTCGCGCTGCTGCTGCTGGCGATGCCGGTGGTCGCGGTCGTGCAGGGCTGGATCGGCGGCGAACGCTGGCCGATCCGGGTGCTGGCGCTGCAGGCGCCGCTCGATCTGGTCGACGAGGCCAGCATCCGCGAAGTGGTGGCCCCGCGCACCGCCGCCGGCTTCTTCGCCACCGATCCCGCCGCGATCCGGACGGCGCTGGAGGCGCTGCCCTGGGTCGCCGAGGTCGAGGTCCGCAAGCAGTGGCCGGACCGCGTGCTGGTGCGCCTCGACGAGCACCGGCCCTACGGCTGGTGGACGCAAGGCCGGCTGGTGGCCGAGGACGGCCGCCTGTTCCCCGCCCCCGAGGGTGCCGACCCGGCCCTGCCGCGCTTCCACGGCAGCGACGACCGCAGCGCCGAGATGCTCGCCTTCCACCGCGAGGCGCGGCCGCTGCTGGTGCTCGCCGGCGACGACCTCGCCGAACTGCATCTTTCCGCCCGCGGTGGCTGGCGCATCCTCACCCGCGAGGGCCTCGCCATCGAACTCGGCCGCCAGGACGCACTGCCGCGGCTGGCGCGCTTCACCCGCCTGCTGCCGACCCTGCGCCGCGACCCGCAAGGGCGGGTCCTGCGCAGCGCCGACCTGCGCTACACCAACGGCTTCGCCCTCGCCTGGGGCGAGGCCGGCCTTCCCGCCGCGCGCCCCGCATCGAGCCCCGCATGAACCGCAAGAGCGACAAGTCCCTGATCGTCGGCCTCGACATCGGCACCTCCAAGGTGACCGCGCTGGTCGGCGAGTACGCCCCCGGGCAGCCGATCGAGATCATCGGCATCGGCACCCATGAGTCGCGCGGCATGCGCCGCGGCGTCGTGGTCGACATCGAATCCACGGTGCAGTCGATCCAGCGCGCCATCGAGGAGGCCGACGTGATGGCCGGTTGCGAGATCCGCTCGGTCTACGCCTCGATCGCCGGCAGCCACGTGCAGTGCCGCAACTCCAACGGCGTGGTGCCGGTGGCCTCCGGCGAGGTCAGCTACGCCGACCTCGACCGCGTGCTCGAAGCCGCCCGCGCGGTGGCGGTGCCGGCCGACCAGCGCACCCTGCACGCCATCCCGCAGGAGTACATCGTCGATGGCTCGCAGGAGGGCATCCGCAACCCGGTCGGCATGTCCGGCGTGCGCCTGGAGGTGCGCGCCCACCTGATCACCTGCGCCACCGCCGCCGCGGCCAACATCGGCAAGTGCATCCAGCGCTGCGGGCTCACGGTCGACGACCTGATCCTGTCCTCGCTGGCCTCCAGCACCGCGGTGCTCACCGCCGACGAGAAGGAGCTCGGCGTGGTGCTGGTCGACATCGGCGCCGGCACCACCGACATCGCGGTGTTCGTGCAGGGCGCGATCCGCCACTCGGCCTGCCTGCCGATCGCCGGCGACCAGATCACCAACGACATCGCCCACCTGCTGCGCACGCCCACGCCCGAGGCCGAGCAGATCAAGGTCCGCTACGCCTGCGCGCTGGCCCAGCTCGCCGGCCGCGAGGAGACCATCCAGGTCCCGAGCGTCGGCGACCGCCCGCCGCGCCGGCTGGCTCGGCAGGCGCTGGCCGAGGCGGTGCAGAACCGCTACGAGGAGATCTTCGAGATGGTGCAGGCCGAGCTGCGCCGCGCCGGCTACGAGGAGCTGGTGCGCGCCGGCATGGTGCTCACCGGCGGCAGCGCCCGCATGGAGGGCGTGGTCGAACTGGCCGAGGAGATGCTGCACATGCCGGTGCGGGTCGGCGTCCCGCAGGGCGTCGGCGGCCTCGGCGACGTCATCGGCAACCCGGTCCACGCCACCGGCGTCGGCCTGCTGCTCTGGGGCCGGCAGATGGAGGCCGGCCCCCGCACCAACCTGCACGCCGGCAAGGCCGGCGCCGCCCTCGACCGCCTGCGGACCTGGTTCCGCGGCGCGTTCTGACCGTCGGCCCCCCGACGCCCACCCACCGCAAGCCCCCACGACCCCCGAACCACCCAGAGGACACGGACATGGCGCAGTTTGAACTCATCGAGAAATTGGCCCCCAACGCGGTGATCAAGGTCATCGGCGTCGGCGGCGGCGGCGGCAACGCCGTCGCCCACATGGTCAACGCCCACGTCGACGGCGTCGAATTCATCGTCGCCAACACCGACGCCCAGGCGATCAAGAACGCCGGCGCCAAGCTGCACCTGCAGCTCGGCGCCAACGTCACCAAGGGTCTCGGCGCCGGCGCCAACCCCGAGGTCGGCCGCCAGGCCGCGCTCGAGGACCGCGAGCGCATCACCAACGCCCTGGCCGGCGCCGACATGGTGTTCATCACCGCCGGCATGGGCGGTGGCACCGGCACCGGCGCGGCACCGGTGGTGGCCCAGCTCGCCAAGGAGATGGGCATCCTGACCGTCGCCGTGGTCACCAAGCCCTTCCCCTTCGAGGGCCGCCGCCGCAGCCAGGTCGCGCTCAAGGGCATCGAGGAGCTGGCCAGCCACTGCGACTCGCTGATCACCATCCCGAACGAGAAGCTCATCACCGTGCTCGGCCGCGACGCCACCATGGTGCAGGCCTTCCGTGCCGCCAACGACGTGCTGCTGGGCGCGGTGCAGGGCATCGCCGACCTGATCGTCCGCCCCGGCCTGATCAACGTCGACTTCGCCGACGTCCGCACCGTGATGAGCGAGATGGGCCTCGCCATGATGGGCAGCGGCACCGCCCGCGGCGACGACCGCGCCCAGGCCGCCGCCGAGGCCGCCATCAGCAACCCGCTGCTGGACGAGGTCAACCTCGCCGGCGCCTGCGGAGTGCTGGTCAACATCACCGCCGGCCCGGACTTCACCATGCGCGAGTTCGACGAGGTCGGCCGCATCGTCGAGGAGTTCGCCTCCGAGGACGCCACCGTGGTGATCGGCACCGTGCTCGACACCGAGATGCAGGACGAGGTCCGCGTCACCGTGGTCGCCACCGGCCTCAACCGCGGCGTGCAGGCCCAGCGCCTGCCGAGCCGCGACCACGGCCGCGAGGCGGCGCGCGGAAGCGAGCGCGAGGTGGCCCGGCCCAAGGTGCAGCTGATCCGCAACGGCTCGACCGGCCTCGCCGAGTTCGCCGAACCGGCCGCCGCCACCCCGGCCGGCCGCGAGGGCGGCTTCCTCGGCCTGCGCAGCCGTTCCGCCGACGTCGCCCCGGCCACCGCGCTCTCGGAACTGCCGCAGGGGCAGGACTACCTGGACATCCCGGCCTTCCTGCGCCGCCAGGCCGACTGAAGGGGCCGCCACCGGCGTGGCGGGGGTCCGTCCCGCCGCCGGGAGGGGGGGGAGGGGCTGCGGGCAGGGGGCTGCCCGCAGCGTTCCCGTTCCGGGACGCCGCATTCCTATTTTAAGGTTTCGTTAAAGCTTCGTTGTGGTAAGGTTCCGGGCTACTGTGCCAATCCCCCGAGAGGGGCCCGGACCATGCTCAAGCAGCGCACCCTGAAGAACGTCATCCGCGCCACCGGCGTCGGCCTGCACAGCGGCGAGAAAGTCTACATGACCCTGCGCCCGGCGGCCGTGGACACCGGCATCGTGTTCCGCCGCGTCGACCTCGACCCGCCGGTCGAGATCAAGGCGAGCGCCCTGGCGGTCGGCGACACCTCGCTCTGCACCGCGCTGGTCAAGGACCAGGTCCGGGTCATGACGATCGAGCACCTGCTCTCGGCCATGGCCGGGCTCGGCATCGACAACGCCTACGTCGACCTGTCCACGGCCGAGGTGCCGATCATGGACGGCTCGGCCGGCCCCTTCGTGTTCCTGCTGCAGTCGGCGGGCATCGAGGAGCAGAACGCGCCGAAGCGCTTCATCCGCATCAAGAAGACGATCCTCGTCGAGGACGGCGATAAATGGGCCCGTTTCGAGCCCTTCGAGGGCTTCAAGGTCGGCTTCACCATCGACTTCCAGCACCCGGCCTTCCGCCGCTCGACCTCGAGCGCCGAGATCGACTTCTCGACCACCTCGTTCGTCAAGGAAGTCAGCCGCGCCCGTACCTTCGGCTTCATGCGCGACATCGAGTACCTGCGCGAGCGCAACCTGGCGCTGGGCGGCTCGATGGACAACGCCATCGTGCTCGACGACTACCGCGTGCTGAACGAAGACGGCTTGCGCTACGAGGACGAGTTCGTCAAGCACAAGATCCTCGACGCCATCGGCGACCTCTACCTGCTCGGCCACAGCCTGGTCGGCGCCTTCTACGGCCACAAGTCCGGCCACGCCCTCAACAACCGCCTGCTGCGCGCCCTGCTCGCCGACCGCACGGCCTGGGAGGAGGTCACCTTCGTCGACCCGGTGGCGGCGCCGATCTCCTACGCCAGCCCGGCCGCCGCGTTCTGAACCGGCCGCCAGCGCCCGCAACGAAGCCCGCCCGCCGGCGGGCTTCGCGTTTCCGCAGCCGGGCGATGCCGACGGCCGACGGCCCCGGCGCGGCGTTCCGCTTAGCGTTTTCCTAACAGGGGGTCCGTAGACTCGGCGTTCCCGTCGGTTCCCGTCGGCGGGTGCCGGCCGCTCGCGGCCAGCAACAGGAGCTGGGCCCGCAGTTCCGGGTCCGCAACGGATTGGGCGGCGGCTTCGAGCGTGGCTCGGGCCACCGCCGACAGCGGCGCCCCGGGGCGTGCCGGCGACGGTGCGGCCGGGGGAGCCACCTTCAGGGTCACCGTGCGGGCCTCCGAGAGGCCGGCCGCGTGGGCCGCCGCCAGCAGCAGGGCGGCGTCCATGCGCAGCCGGGCTTTCCAGGCCGGTGTCGGGACCAGCACCACCACCGTGTCGCCGTCGACATTGGCCAGCCGCAGCGGCGCGGCCAGGGCCGGCGGGAGATGGCGGCGGAAGCGCTGGTCGGCGGCGTCCAGCCAACGGGCGCGGTCGATCATCGCCCCGAGCGCCCCCTCGGCGGCCTTCGCGGCCGGGCGGGGCGGGTTCGGGGCGCCGGCGGGCGCGGACGTCGTCGCAGTCGTTCTGGATCGGACCATGCCCAACATCATCGTCGTTTCCCGCCATCTGCGCTCGCCCTGGACGCTCCGCCTGGAGGAGCCGCGTAACCGCGCGTTCGCCGTGGCCGCGCTCGCCGCGGCGGTGCTGCTCATCGCCACCGCCGGCTGGGCCTTCGGCCGCTGGGTTGCCGGCGACGGCCTCGCCCCGTTGCGCGCCGAAGTGCAGGCCGGCGCGGCGGCGGTCGAGGCGGCCCGCGCCGAGGCCCGGCGCGAGGTCAACGCACTCGCCGCCCGCGTCGGTGAACTGCAGGCCCAGGCCAACCGCCTGAACGCGCTCGGCCAGCGCCTCACCGAACTGGGCGGGGTCGCCGCCGGCGAGTTCGACTTCAGCGAGCGCCCCGGCGTCGGCGGCCCCGAGCAGCCCGCCAGCGCCGCCGCGCCCGACCTCGGCGCCAGCCTCGGCGAGGTCGAGTCCGCCTTCGCCCGTGCCGAACGCCAGCTCGACGTGCTGGGTGCCCTGCTCGAAGGCGAGCAGCTCGCCGCCGCCGCACGCCCCAGCCACGCCCCGGCGCCGGGCTACATCTCCTCCGGCTTCGGCTTCCGCGCCGACCCCTTCACCGGCGCGCGCAGCCACCACTTCGGCGTCGACTTCGACGCCAACATCGGCGACCCGGTGCGCGCCGCCGCTGCCGGCATCGTCAGCTTCTCCGGCTGGAAGCCGGGCTACGGCCACACCGTGGTGGTCGACCATGGCGACGGTTACCAGACGCTCTACGCCCACAACCAGAAGAACCTCGTCGCCGAGGGCGAGCTGGTGCGCGCCGGCCAGCAGATCGCCAAGGTCGGTTCGAGCGGCCGCTCGACCGGCTCGCACCTGCACTTCGAGGTGCACGTCAACGGCCGCCCGGTCAACCCGATGGCCTACCTCGAGCGCCTGCGGCGCTGAGCCCCCGGCGCGGCGATCGACGGGCCGCCGGCCCCGGCGGGCCGCCTTGATAACCCCGTCCGCCGCCTCCAGCTAGAATGCGCGGCTGCCTCCGGGGCAGCCGCCGCCTTGTGGCGCCCGCCCTCCCCGAATCCCCTTCCGACGCCCCTCCATGCTCAATCGCCTCCTCACCGCCCTGTTCGGCAGCCGCAACGAGCGCCTGGTGCGCCAGCTCGGCAAGTCCGTCGCCAAGATCAATGCGCTGGAGGACGGCCTGAAGGCCCTCGACGACGCCGCGTTGCAGGCCAAGACCGCCGAGTTCAAGGCCCGGGTCGAGAAGGGCGAGACGCTCGAAGCACTGCTGCCGGAGGCCTTCGCGGTCTGCCGCGAGGCCGCCCGCCGCGTACTCGGCATGCGCCACTACGACGTGCAGCTGATCGGCGGCATGGTGCTGCACCAGGGCAAGATCGCCGAGATGCGCACCGGCGAGGGCAAGACCCTGGTGGCCACCCTGCCGGTGTACCTCAACGCGCTGGCCGGCAAGGGCGTGCACGTGGTGACGGTGAACGACTACCTCGCCCGCCGCGACGCCGCCTGGATGGGCAAGGTCTACGAGTTCCTCGGCCTCTCGGTGGGCGTGGTCTGGCCGGGCATGCCGATGGGCGACAAGCACGCCGCCTACGCCGCCGACATCACCTACGGCACCAACAACGAGTTCGGCTTCGACTACCTGCGCGACAACATGGCGCTGCGCAAGGAGGACCGCTACCAGCGCGGCCTGCACTACGCCATCGTCGACGAGGTCGACTCGATCCTGATCGACGAGGCGCGTACCCCGCTGATCATCTCCGGTCCCGGCGACGAGTCGCCGGAGCTGTACACCAAGGTCAACAAGATCGTCCCCCACCTGGCGCGCCAGGCCGACGAGAACGCCGAGGGCGACTACTGGGTCGACGAGAAGGGCAAGCAGGTGCACCTGTCGGAGGACGGCATGGAGCACGCCGAGGCGCTGCTGCGCTCGGCCGGCATCCTGCAGGGCGACGACAGCCTGTACGCCGGCCACAACATCGCCGTCGTCCACCACTTGAACCAGGCCCTGCGCGCCCACGCGCTCTACCAGCGCGACGTCGACTACATCGTCCGCAACGGCGAGGTCGTCATCGTCGACGAGTTCACCGGCCGCACCCTGGTGGGCCGGCGCTGGTCGGACGGCCTGCACCAGGCGGTCGAGGCCAAGGAGGGCGTCACCGTCCAGCGCGAGAACCAGACCCTGGCTTCGATCACCTTCCAGAACTTCTTCCGCATGTACGGCAAGCTGGCCGGCATGACCGGCACCGCCGACACCGAGGCCTTCGAGTTCAACTCGATCTACGGCCTCGAGGTGGCGGTGATCCCGACCCACCGGCCGATGATCCGCAAGGACCATCCCGACCTCGTGTTCTTCAACCGCAAGGGCAAGTACGCCGCGGTGATCGAGGACATCAAGGACTGCCACCGCCGCGGCCAGCCGGTGCTGGTCGGCACCACCTCGATCGAGACCTCCGAGCTCATCAGCGAACAGCTGAAGGCCGCCGGCATCGCCCACGAGGTGCTGAACGCCAAGCAGCACGAGCGCGAGGCGCAGATCGTCGCCCAGGCCGGCCGCCCCGGCGCGGTCACCATCGCCACCAACATGGCCGGCCGCGGCACCGACATCGTGCTCGGCGGCTCGCTGGAGGCCGAGCTGCAAGCGGCCGGCGAGATCGACGAACTGACCAGGGCGCGCATCAAGGCCGACTGGCAGCAGCGCCACGAGGCGGTCAAGGCCGCGGGCGGCCTGCACATCATCGGCACCGAGCGCCACGAGAGCCGCCGCATCGACAACCAGCTGCGTGGCCGCTCCGGCCGCCAGGGCGACCCCGGTTCCTCGCGCTTCTACCTCTCGCTCGAAGACAACCTGATGCGCATCTTCGCCAGCGACTGGGTGCAGAAGGCGATGGCGCGGATGGGCATGAAGGAGGACGAGGCCATCGAGTCCGGCCTGGTCACCCGCCAGATCGAGAACGCCCAGCGCAAGGTCGAGGCGCACAACTTCGACATCCGCAAGAACCTGCTCGACTACGACGACGTCGCCAACGACCAGCGCAAGGTGGTCTACGAGCAGCGCAACGAGCTGCTCGACCATGGCGATGTCGACGCCGGTATCGTCGCCATCCGCGACGACGTGCTGGCCGCCCATGTGCGCAAGTACGTGCCGGCGCAGTCGGTCGACGACCTCTGGGACCTGCCGGGGCTGGAAGCCAGCCTGCGCGACGAGTTCACCATCGAGGTCGACGTGCGCGGCGTGGTGGCCAGTGGCGTCGAGATCGACGACGAGGGCGTGGTCGCGCTGGTGCAGAAGGCCGGCCACGAGCACTTCGCCGCCAAGGAGGCGCAGGTCGGCGCCGAGTTGATGCGCCAGCTGGAGAAGCAGGTGATGCTCTCCATGCTCGACCAGAACTGGAAGGAGCACCTCGCCCGCATGGACTACCTGCGCCAGGGCATCCACCTGCGCAGCTACGCGCAGAAGCAGCCCAAGCAGGAGTACAAGCGCGAGGCCTTCGAGCTGTTCGAGCAGATGCTGGACAAGGCCAAGCGCGACATCGTCACCCTGCTCGCCCGCGTGCGCGTGCGCACCGAGGAGGAAGTGCAGGCGATGGAGGCCGAGGAGCGCCGTCGCGCCGAGGCCGCCGCCCGCGCCATGCAGTTCCGCCACCCCGAGACCGGCAGCTACGGTGCCGACGAGGAGGCCGCCGACGTGCGCGAGGAGCAGCAGCGGCTGGCCCGCATCGCCGCCGCCGAGGCCGCCGCGCCGGCCGCCGCCTCGCCCTACGCCAAGGTCGGCCGCAACGAGCCCTGCCCCTGCGGCTCGGGCAAGAAGTTCAAGCACTGCCACGGCCGCGCCCGCTGACGCCCGGCACCGGCATGGCCGATGCCGCACTGGCGGTGGTGGCCGCCGTGCTGGCCGACGAAGCCGGCCGGCTGCTGCTGGCGCGCCGGCCGGAGGGCAAGGCTCATGCCGGCCTCTGGGAGTTCCCCGGCGGCAAGCGCGAGCCGGGGGAAGCCGCGCTCACCGCCCTGCGCCGTGAGTTGCACGAGGAACTGGCCATCGTCCTCGAGGCCGCCGAACCGCTGATCCGGGTGCCGGTGGCCGCGGCCGAACCCGAACCGCAGCAAGGGTCGGCCTCGGTATCGCCGCGTATCGCCCTGCGGCTGGAGGTCTGGCGCGCCAGCGCCTGGCACGGCCGGCCGCAGGCGCGCGAGCACAGCGCGCTGGCCTGGGTCGATCCGGCCGAATTGGCCGATGCCACCCGCTGGCCGATGCCGCCGGCCGACCGCCCGGTGCTGCCCGCCCTGCGCGATCCGCCTGCGCTCTGGATCACCCCGGCCGTGGCCGCCGAAGCCGCCGCCGAGGCCGCCCTGCTGGCCCGCGCCCAAGCCCTGCTGGCGGGCGGCCTGCGCCGCCTGCACCTGCGCGTCGGCCCGGAGGCCCCCGGACAGCGCCAGCGCCTCGCCCGCGCCCTCGCCCCGGCCTGCGCCGCCGCCGGGGCGGAACTGCTGGTGCACGGCGATGCCGCACTGGCCGAAGCCCTGGGCCTCGGCCTGCACCTGCGCGCCGCCCAGCTGGCCGAGCCGCCGCCCGCGCTCGCGCGCCTGCAGGCCGCCGGCCGACCATGCAGTGCCGCCGCCCACGACGCCGGCGAACTGCGCCGAGCCGCCGCACTCGGCCTCGGCAGTGCCCTGCTCGGCCCGGTGCGGGCCACCCCGACCCATCCCGGCCAGCCCGGCCTCGGCTGGGCCGGGTTCGAGGCCCTGCGGGCGCTGGTGCCGGAGCTGCCGGTCTACGCGCTGGGGGGTTTGGGCCCCGCCGACCTCGCCGAGGCCCGCCGGCACGGCGCCCAAGGCGTGGCCGGCATCCGGGGGTTCGGGCTTGCCAAGGCGGTTTGATGTCGTTACATTAAACCGTGCGGATCACCTACGACCCGGCGAAGCGACGCCACACCTTCGAAGAGCGCGGCCTCGACTTCGAGGATGCGGCCTTGGTGTTCTCCGGCACCACCTTCGAGATCGAGGACGGGCGGCGCGATTACGGCGAAGTCCGGATCCTCTGTTTCGGTCATCTCGCCGGCCGTCTCGTGGTGGTCGGTTACACGCCGCGCGGCAACGCCCGGCACGTTTTCAGCATGAGGAAAGCCAATGACCGCGAACAGGCCAAGCTCCGCCCCTTCTTCGAGGCGGCCGCCGATCCGGAGTGAGCTCACCCGCGTCGATACCGACCCTGCGGCCGAACGCCCGGACGCGGAACTGCCGGAGCTCACCGACGCCATGTTGGCGCGAGGTGTCCTGCGGCGTGCCGGCCGACCCTTGGCCAAGGATCCGCGCCGGCAGGTCACGATCCGCCTGCCTGAGTCCACGCTAGTCGCGTGGCGGGCCACCGGCCCGGGCTGGCAGACGCGGATGGCGGCGCTACTGCGCAAGCCCCCGGGCGAGTAACGGTCTTGCTCGCTTTGGCGAGCACCGCCTTGTCGGGCGCGCCTGCCTTCGTGGGCCACGGGGTCACGGCCGGCGTGTTGGTCTCGTGAGCACGCCGCGGCAAGGCGCACGCGACGGTCGTGGCGAGCCGCAATCGCAAGCGCGGTGTCTGGTGGGCGAGCCGCGGCGGTGAGGGCTATCCTGCGGCAGCGAGGCAGGAGCCGAGCGCCGCGCGTGAGCCCATGGATGGGCGATCGCGCGGAAAGCAGGTGGCCCGATCCGCCGACAGGCTCGCTCGGTAGTGTGGCCCACAGGCTCACGGCCCGTGGGCGCGATGCGGAAGCGAGGAGGCCCAGCCCGCGTCCAGCCGCGCCACCGCCGCCGCGAGGTCGGCGGGCGTGCCGAGGTTGACCAGCACGTCGTCGGCCAGCGCCAGCCGCTCGGCCCGGCTCGCCTGCGCCGCGATCATCGCCTCGGCGAGGGCGGCGTCGATGCCGTCGCGGGCCAAGAGGCGCGCCCGTTGCACCGCCACCGGCACGTCCACCACCACCACCCGCGCCAGCATCGGCCAGGTGGCGCGACCGCCGCCCTCGGCCAGCAGCGGGATGTCGAGCAGCACGTAGGGGGTCGTCGCCTGCGCCGCCGCCGCCAGCATCCAGGCGCGGATGCGCGGGTGCAGCAGGGCCTCCAGCCGGCGCCGGGCCTCGGGTTCGGCGAACACGCGCTGGCGCAGCGCGGCGCGGTCGAGCGTGCCGTCGGCGGCCAGTACGCCGGGGCCGAAGGCCGCCACCACGGCGGCGAGTCCCTCGCTGCCGGGGGCCACCACCGCGCGGGCGGCGGCGTCGGCATCGACCAGGCAGCCCGGCCGCAGTGCCTCGAAGGCGCGCGCCGCGGTGGACTTTCCGGCGGCCACGCCGCCGGTCAGGGCGATCAAGGGCCGGTTACGGGCGGTCGCCACGGGCGGTCCCAGGCGTTGCGCGGCACGGGCGGCCGCGGCTCAAGGCGCGGCGGCCGCCCCGGCGGGCAGCATCAGGCCCCAGTAGAGGGCCATCAGGTCCGACCCGAACAGGAACCAGATCGCCCCGGCGATGGCGAGGAACGGCCCGAACGGGATCGGGGTGGCACGGTCGCGGCCCTGCACGGCGAGGCCGATGCCGCCGATCAGTGCGCCCACCAGCGAGGACAGCAGCACGATCGGCAGGATGGCGGTGGCCCCGCACCAGGCCCCGAGCGCCGCCAGCAGCTTGAAGTCGCCGTGGCCCATGCCCTCCTTGCCGGTGGCGAGCTTGAAGGCCCAGTACACGCTCCACAGGCTGAGGTAGCCGGCGAGCGCGCCGAGGATGGCCTGCTGCGGCGTCACGAACAGCGTGCCGAGGCTGGCCAGCAGGCCGAGCCAGAGCAGCGGGTAGGTGAGGTCGTCGGGCAGGTAGCGGGTGCGCCAGTCGATGCCGGAGAGGGCGATCAGCAGGGCGACGAAGACCAGCCCCGCCGCCGCCTCCAGCCCGGTGCCGAAGCGCCAGACCACGAGCGCGAACGCCAGTGCGGTGAGCGCCTCGACAAGCGGGTACTGGCGCGAGATCGGCCCCTTGCAGGCCGAGCAGCGGCCGCGCAGGGCGAGCCAGGACACCAGCGGCACGTTCTCGAACCAGGCCAGCCGGTGGCCGCAGTGCGGGCAGGCCGAGCGCGCCAGCACCAGGCCCGGCGGGGCCGGCGCCGGGTCGGCCGGCAGTTCCAGCAGCTCGCGGGCGTCGCGCCGCCAAGCCCAGAACAGCCGCGGCGGCAGGCGCAGGATCACCACGTTGAGGAAGCTGCCGACCAGCAGGCCGAACAGCGCGGCGGCGACGATGGCGGTCGCCGGCCCGGCCAGCAGCGCGTCGGGCATGGTTCAGATCGCCGCGCCGAGGCGGAAGATCGGCAGGTACATGGCGATCACCATGCCGCCCACCAGCACGCCCAGCACCACGATGATGAAGGGCTCCATCAGGCTGGTGAGCGAGTCGACCGCGTTGTTGACCTCCTGCTCGTGGTACTCGGCCACCTTGAACAGCATGCTGTCGAGCGCGCCGGACTCCTCGCCGATGCCCACCATCTGCACCACCATCGGCGGGAACAGGTTGACCTGCTTCATGGCGAGGTTGAGCGCGTAGCCCACCGCCACGTCGTCGCGGACGCGGGCGGTGGCCTCGTCGTAGATGACGCTGCCGGTGGCGCCGGCCACGGTGTCGAGCGCCTCCACCAGCGGCACGCCGGCCTTGAAGGTGAGTGCCAGGGTGCGGGCGAAGCGGCTGATCGCCGACATGTGCAGGATCTGCCCGATCACCGGCAGCTTCAGCATCAGCCGGTCCACCGTGCGCTGCACGTTGGTCGAGCGCCGGTAGGCGAGCACGAAGGCGAAGCCGGCGCCGCCGGCGCCGATCAGCATCCACCACCAGTTGCCGATCATGAAGTCGGAGAGGTTCACATAGAGCTGGGTGAAGGCCGGCAGGTCGGCGCCGAAGCTCTCGAAGGTGGTCTTGAACTGCGGGATGACGTACATGAGCAGGATCACGCTGACGATCAGGCCCACCGCCAGCACGCCGGCCGGGTAGAACAGCGCCTTCTTGATCTTGCCCTTCAGCGCCTCGATGCGCTCCAGGTAGCTCGCCAGCGTGTCGAGCACGGTGTCGAGCACGCCGGCACCCTCGCCGGCCTTGACCAGGTTGCGGTAGAGCTCGTTGAACTGCATCGGGTGGGCCTTCAACGCCTCGCTGAAGGCCGAGCCGCCGGCCACGTCGTCGCGCAGGCGGCGCAGCAGTTGCGCGAACTTCGGGTTCTTCTGGCCCTGCGAGAGGATCTCCAGGCTCTGCACCATCGGCACGCCCGAGGCCATCATGGTGGCCATCTGCCGGCTGAAGAAGGTGATGTCGGCCGGCCCCACGGTCTTGCCGGCCGAGCCGAACAGCGACTTCGGCTTCGGCTTGACCGTGCCGGGGTTCATGCCCTGCTTGCGCAACTCGGCCTTGACCGCGCTGGCCGACTTGGCCGCCATCTCGCCCTTCAGGGTCTTGCCGCGCTTGTCGGTGGCGACCCACACGAACTCCGAGAGCGGGCTTTCGCGCGGGGCCGGCTTGCCGGCGGCTTTGGCGAGGCGTGCGGTGGCAGACATGGCTTAGTCCTTGGTGACCCGGTTCATTTCGGCCAGGCTGATCATGCCGGCCTTGACCTTGTTGATGGCGGAGCGGCGCAGGTCGCCGATGCCCTCGCGGGCGCAGGCCGCGCCGATGTCCAGTGCGTTGCCGCCCTCCAGGATGATCTTCTGGATCTCCTCCGTCATCGGCATCACCTGGTAGATGCCGACCCGGCCCTTGTAGCCGCCGTTGCAGTCCTCGCAGCCGACGGCCTCGAACAGCTCCAGCCCGCCCTCGCATTCCTCCGGCCGCAGGCCCTCGGCCACCAGCGCCGCCTGCGGAATATGCACCTTCTTCTTGCAGTCGTGCAGCCGGCGGGCGAGGCGCTGGGCGATGATCAGGGTGACCGAGCTGGTGATGTTGTAGGGCGCGATGCCCATGTTCATCAGCCGCGAGACGGTCTGCGGCGCGTCGTTGGTGTGCAGGGTGGAGAGCACGAGGTGGCCGGTCTGGGCGGCCTTGATGGCGATCTCGGCGGTTTCCAGGTCGCGGATCTCGCCGACCATGATCACGTCCGGGTCCTGGCGCAGGAAGCTGCGCAGGGCGGCGGCGAAGGTCATGCCCTTCTTGACGTTCATCTGCACCTGGTTGATGCCGGGCACGCGGATCTCGACCGGGTCCTCGGCGGTGCTGATGTTGCGTTCGTCGGTGTTGAGGATGTTGAGCCCGGTGTAGAGCGAGACGGTCTTGCCCGAGCCGGTCGGGCCGGTCACCAGGATCATGCCGTAGGGCTTGGCCAGGGCGTCGAGGTAGAGCTGCTTCTGGTGGTCCTCGTAGCCCAGCTTGTCGATGCCCATGCGCGCCGCGCTGCCGTCGAGGATGCGCAGCACCGCCTTCTCGCCGAACAGGGTGGGGCAGGTGGAGACGCGGAAGTCCATTTGCCGGGTCTTGCTCAGGTTGAGCTTGAGCCGGCCGTCCTGCGGAAGCCGCTTCTCGGCGATGTCCAGCCCGCTCATCACCTTGATGCGGGCGGTGAGCCGCGGCCCCAGCTTCACCGGCGCCCGCGACACCGTCTTCAGCACGCCGTCGAGCCGGAAGCGCACCCGGTAGTCGGTCTCGTAGGGCTCGAAGTGCAGGTCCGAGGCGCCGCGCTTGATGGCGTCGAGCAGCATCTTGTTGATGAACTTGACCACCGGCGTGTCGTCGCCCTTGGTCTCGCCGCCGGTCTCGGCGACCTCGTCGCCGCCGACCTCGCTGTCCAGCGCGGCCAGCGAATCGTCGTCGCCGCCGGTGTCGAGCGCGTCGACCGTGGTGAAGGCGCGGTCGATGGCGCGGCGCAGCGCGTCCTCGTCCACCAGCACCGGCTCCACCGTGGCCCCGACGGCGAACTGCACCTCCTCGATGGCGCGGGTGTTGGTGGGGTCGGAGATGGCGAGGAACAGCCGGTTGCCGCGCTTGTACAGCGGCAGCACGCCGTATTTGTTGATCAGCTCGTCGCCCAGCAGCTTGACCGGGGCGCGGGCGAGGTCGTAGGCGTTGATGTCGAGCAGCGGGATGCCGAACTCGACGCTGTTGGCCGCCGCCACCGCGGCGCCGTTGACGAGGCGCTTCTCCAGCAGCCAACGCACCACCGGCTGGCGCGCCTTGCCGGATTCGTCGAGGGCGCGGCGGGCGTCGGACTCGGAAAGCGCGCCGTCCTGCACCAGGCGACGGGCGATGCCGGTGATGCCGGCGAGGGCGGGGGTGGGCTGGGCGTTCATGTCCGGTCGGGCAGGGTTCCCCATACCACTCTAGCCCAAGCCCGCGGCGTTTGGATGGCGGGGGGTGTCAAGCCGACTTTGCAACGACCTTGAGTTCCACCTTCAGCGACTCGCGGAGGGTGCTGAAGATGGCGGCGAGGTTGTCCATGGTCGGGTTGCCTCCCGCTGCGAGCATCCGGTGCAGGCTTTTGCTGTTCTTCGTGGTCCGGTGCGAAAGGCCCTCGAAGCCGATGGTGGCGTTGACGAGGTCGCGCAGGACCGACCGGGCGAGCTCGGGTTCGCCGTTCAGGAAAAGAGTGGCCGCTTCGTCGAGCAGCGCCTTGGCGAAGGCCGGATCGCGCTCGGCGCGTGCCATGACGGTGTGCCTGAAGTCGCGCGTGAGTGCCATGGGTTTACCTCGGGGGTTTTTGCTTCTTCCGCAACTTGTAGTCGTCGAGCAGCGCCATGGCGAGGTAGACCCGGATGCCGGGGCCCCAGTCGATCCGCAATTCGCCCAGCCCGCCGAACCACTTGATGCCGGAAGTGTTGCCGAGCGTGAGCCGCTGCACCGCCACCGCGACCTTGGCTGCATGGCTGGGCGGCAGCCTGTCGAACCAGAGGCGGTAAGGGCAGGAGCCGGAGCCCTCGATGTACTCCTCGACCTTGATCCTCGCCACGATAGTACCTTTTCCGTTACCTTCGTCAAGCCGCTTCGGCGGCACGGGTGAGCTGGGCGTTCATGTCCGGTCGGGCAGTGCTCCCTTGGCACTCTAGCCCAGTCGCAAAGGGCGCCGGGTGCGCCGTGTTGTCCGGCGCGATGGCCGGGAGTAGGCTCCCGCCATGCGCGTATCGATCGAGCAAATCACGGCAACGACTCGACGAACGGCCCTGCGCTGCCACCCTGCCGTGCTGGTCTTCCCCGGTTGGCCGTCCGAGTCCGCCGCCTGATGCGCACCGAACCCGTCACCACGCTCAAGCCTCAGGCCACCGAACTCCTCTCGGTCATCGCGCGTGGCGAACTTGCCGTGGCGGAAGGCCGCGCCCTTGACCGCGACCAGGCGAAGGCACGACTCGCCCGATGGCTCGAATCGTCGGGTCGGACCCTGCCCTCCACCCGGAAAGCGGCTCGCGGCCGCAAGAGCAAGTTGCTGGGCCGTCCACATCGGCCAAAAGCCTGACCCATCGTGGCCGCCCCCGCCATCGCCGGGGGTGCCGGGCCACGCATGGGCGGGACGGAAGGCCACGGCGGGCCCGTCAGGCCGCTGCCCGGGCGGGCGCCGGTACGGGCCGGGGCCGGCCCGCCAGAGCAGCCCCGCGGCGCAGCCGGCGTCACGGCCCCGGAAAAAACCAAGGCCGCCCGGAGGCGGCCTTGGGGTGCAGCATTGACGATGGATCGAGGCTTAACGGCACTCGGCGGGGACAAAGCGTGCGGGGGTGCCGACGCAGGCCCACTCGACGGTACCCGCAGCGTTCTGGGTCGGGGTGTAGACGAGGGAAGCAGAGCCGGCCTGAGCAGTCATCGTCACGGTAATGACACCCGAGGCGCAGGCGAGGCTGGCCACGTTGTCGGTGGCGACGGTGGTGCCGGTGGTCACGCCATCGCAGGAGTCGGCGTTGATGGCGTTGTTGTTCGCGATGTTCTCGCCGATGGTGGCCTTGGCGGCCGAGGCAAGCACCGCACCTTCCGACACGCGGGCGCGGACGGTGTAGTCCTGGTAGGCCGGCAGCGCGATGGCGGCCAGGATGCCGATGATCGCGACGACGATCATCAGTTCGATCAGGGTGAAGCCTTTCTGCGTCTTCATGGGAATGCCCCTTGGGGTGGTGTGGAGGGTGCCGGGAGCCTGGGCCCGCCGGGGGTGCCGAGACCGGCACGGAGGGCACCATGCCCGAAACCGCCGGGCCGCGAAAGCCGCCGTTTGTGACGCAGTGCAAACCTTGCTCCTCCGCCCGCGCCCGGCCCGGGGCCGCGGTCGTGGTGCGTCACTTTCTGCCCTTGGGCTGCCGCAGGCGACCGGCGAGCCTGTCGGTGGATCGGGCCCTCGCAAGGGCGAGCCTGTCGGCGGATCGGGCCACCTGCTTTCCGCGCGATCGGGCGTCCTGCCCTCACGCGCGGCGCTCGGCTCCTGCCTCGCTGCCGCAGGCCGGCCCTCACCGCCGCGGCTCGCCCGCGGCCGTGGCGAGCCCGTGCCGCCGCGGACTCGCGATCCGGGCCCGCCGCGTGCGACCCGCGCCGCGCCCGTGGGCCATGGCGGTCGTAAGGAGGCGCACAGGGATGTGCGCCGTCCGGCGACTGCGGAGCGGGACGCGTAGCCGTCGCCGGCCGCGACCCC
>JAGXSL010000180.1 GCA_018333835.1 Lysobacteraceae bacterium | reverse complement strand
TCCTTTCATCCGGTCGATTTTTCTATCCTCAACCAGCGCGTGTCGGCCTCTAGGCTGGGCCATGCCTACAGCGTGCACGGCATCAGCGGCAACCTGGGGTGGGCGCTGGCGCCGGTGTTTTTGGTGGGTTGGTCGATGCTGCTGGACTGGCGCAGCGCCTACCTCGCAGCCGCCGGGCTGTACCTGCTGGTGTTTTTGCTTTTGCTGTGGCAGCGCCAGCACCTAAAGTCGGAGGTGCTGCGCCGCCCGGCGGGTGCGCCAGCGGGCAACGACCTGGCTTTTTTGCGCCATTCGGTGATCTGGTGGTGCTTTGCTTTCTTTTTGCTCACCACGCTCACGCTGGGCGTGGTGCAAAACTACTCGGCCTCGATTCTGAAGGCGCTGCACGGCGTGAGCCTGGAGGCCGCCACGCTCACACTGAGCGCTTACATGGTGTGCGGGGCGCTGGGCATGCTGGTGGGCGGTTTCGTGGCCACGCAGGCGCGCCGCACCGATCAGGTGGTGGGGGCCTCGATGGGCGCGGGTGCGCTGCTGCTGCTGCTGGCCGCCAGCGGCTGGCTGGGTGGCACGGGCACCATGCTGCTGCTGGCGGCCACGGGTTTTGCCGTGGGCATAGCCGCGCCCAGCCGCGACCTGCTGATCAAGCAGGCCACGCCCAAGGGCGCCACCGGGCGCGTCTATGGCACGGTGTATTCGGGCCTGGACGTGGGTTTTGCCATTGCACCGCTGATTTTTGGCGTTTTCATGGACCGCGGCTGGTACGCCGCCACCCTGGCCGGGGCCGCTCTGGTGCTGCTGCTCTCGATCGGGGTTGCGCTGGGGGTGGGGCGGCGCAATTTGGCAGGGGTTGCGCCGGGCTCAGCCGCGCCATAGGGCTTATGCCTCAAATTCGGCGTTTTTGAACTTCAGCACCTTGCAGTTTTCTTTCACCGCGCGCTGCAGCCCGTCGTCGAATCCGGTGGCCGATTCGGCCTGAATCTCGATGGCGATCTTGACCTTCACGCCGGTGCGCATGGTGAACTGCAGGACAACCTCGTCGACCAGGTCGGCGAACTGCTTCTTCGCTAGGATCGGGTCGAGCTCGATGCTGCCGTAGAACTGCTTCTTCAAGGCTTGGCCGCCGGCGCCCGTTCCTGACGGGTATCCGCCCTTGCCCGAGTCATCGGCACGGGGCGCGCCGCCGCCGCCAGTGGTCACTGTCGTCATGGATGCGCCCCCGCCGCTGTCGGCGGCTTTGGCGCGCGAGGCTTCCTCTGCCGCACGCAGCGCCTCCATGTAGGCCGCCGCGGCGAACGGCTCGACCAGCAGCAGCGACGAGTCCATGATCAACGACGTGCGCTTGCCGTAGCTGAACCCGACGTAGCGACCATCTTCCTTGCCCTGCGCGAAGCCGAAGAAGTCGCGGCTTTCGGCGCCCGTGGCCATCGTCAGTTGGAAGACCGTGTCGTCCTTCAGGCGGGGCAGGTAAAGCTGCTGGCAGCTCTGCTGCCAGACGTTCAAGGCGCTGGTCTCCTTGGTGTCGTCCTTCCAGAACCAGTCCTTGAGCACCTTGGTCAGGTGAATTGGCGCCCATTCGTTGATGAGCAGCTCGTTTTCCTTGAGCACGCGCTCGACCTCTTGCGCCCAGTTCTGCGCGCTCGGGTTGGTCTGGAAGTGCTCCCAGCGCAGCTCGGACAAGCCCTTGCCAGGCCGGGCTTCCTGCATCGGCGCCACGATCCATTTGTAGGTCTCGCGGATCATGCGGCGCACGGTCTCCTCGGCCTGCTCCAGGCTGGCGTTTGCCTGCTTGGCCATCAGGTTGTCGAGAACGATGCGGTTGTCCTTGTAGTCGGCAACGATGCTGCGCCAGGCCAGGAACGAGCGGACGTGGTCCTTCAGGCGGCTGACGCTTTCGTAGTCGGCCGCCAGGAAGATCAAGCGGTTCTGCTTGAAGCGGGGCTGGTCACCGCGCTTCTTGAGGATCTCGCCCGCGCGGTCAATAGCCAGGCTCTGGCCGCTCTTGCTGAATGCGGCATCGGGGGGAAGTACCACCAGGCGCAGCGCCCAGTCGTCTGGAATGTCGCCACTGTCGGTGAAGACGTGGATACCGCCGAACACGCCGCTGGCAAAGCCGCGCTGCACGCGCTCGCGGACGGTCGGGAACACATCCTCCTTGTCCTGGAACCGACGCTTGCGCTCTTCCATCTCGCGCCGCAGGTTGGGCCGCGTGTCGAGCCAGAAGCGGTTGTTGGCGTGGTTGAGGTAGTGCAGCCGGTCACCGAGCCGGCGCAGTGCATCCTTGAACAGCCCGATCTGCTGCCCGGGCTGAACGATGCCGAGCATCACGCGCTCGAGCTCCAGACCGCGCACCAGCTGGTTCGTGGTGCTGGGCGCGCTGCCCAGGAACACCGAACGCGCCGCACGGCGACAGGCCTGCACGCTGCCGAAGCGGGTGTCCTTGTTCTCGATCTCGGTGGTCTCGGCGCGCTCACCGTCCACATCGCGTTCGAGCACCGGGTCCCAGCCTTGGGGCAGGTAGTAGATGACCTCGTTGCGAACATCGGCGTCGTAAAGCGGCAGGCTGCCCGGCATGATCAGCGGGTCGTTGTTGCCGTCCTTCCACAAGCGGTGGATGACCTTGGCCATCATCTTCAGCACACCCCGAGTGCGCTGGAAGTTGTCGAGCGTGGACCAGTCCTCGTAGAGCCGGTCGAACACCTCGGGGTGAATCGGGTAGGCGTGGACCAGGCGGTCGAAGTAGCGGCTTTCCTGCGTCTCCTGCGGGAAGTCGTCACGGTTGGCGGTGTAGAAGTCTGCGAAGGCGCGGCACACCGACTCCATCGCCAGCTTGTCGTTGATCGACGCGAACAGGCGCCGCCGCACGATCTCGAAGGCCTCTTCGGTCGCCACCGGCTTCCACAGTGCCTGCACGCGGCCGAAGTAGTGCGCCAGCGCCTCCAGCGCCTTCACGCCGCGCTGGCTGCCGGCTTCCTTGTCCGACTCCGGTAGCGACGCCAGCAGCACTGCCGTCGGCACGGCCTTCAACGCCTCGGTCAGCGCTTGCACGAACGACAGGTTGGAATCGAAGGTCCCGCCGGTGAGTGCCTTGCCTTCTTCGAACTGGCGCACATAGGCCACCAGCTCGTCGATGAGGATCACGCATGGCGCACACCGCGCCAGCAGAGTCTCCAGCACCGCCTTGCCCGGCGAGGTGCCCGACGTGTCAGCATCGGCCACGAGCGCATAGCCTTCTGTACCGCCCAGCTGCCATGCCAGGTCGCCCCACAGCGTGCGCACCACCTGCCCATCGCGCTTGATAGGTTGGTTGGGCGACGACTTGATGCCGTCGAGCACTGCGACGCGGGCGCGAGGCAGTTCCGTGATCTGTGCCGAGTCCAGGATGGCCGCCACGCCTTGCAGGTCGCTGGCCGGCACCTCACCTTTGGCCAGGTGATAGACCGC
The DNA here is from genome assembly GCA_018333835.1 of Lysobacteraceae bacterium. Taxonomy (GTDB): domain Bacteria; phylum Pseudomonadota; class Gammaproteobacteria; order Xanthomonadales; family Xanthomonadaceae; genus Silanimonas. Next base: position 5,015 of record JAGXSL010000180.1, on the reverse strand, counting down.
GAGCATCGTGTGCGTCTTGCCGCCCCCGAAGGCCGTCTGTAGCTGGATGACCGGGTCGCCGCCCTTACCCGAGAGGCGCCTTACCACCGAGTCCAGCAGCAGGCGCATGCCCTCGGTGATGAAGGTGCGCTGGAAGAACAACGCCGGGTTCTGGTACTCGCCCGTTGCTGTGCCCGCGTGCACACGCGACAGGTCGGCCGCGAACTCGGCCTGCTGGAACGTGCCCTTGAGCACGTCCTCGTGGGGTACGGCGACTTCGCGCCAAGGTTTCAAAGCCATGGTGGTTCCCCGATCAGATGTCCAGTTGAGCCTGCGAGCCGATCACGCCAGCTTCGCCAGCGGCTTGTTCGATGCCACTCCAGGCGGTGACCAGCTCGTTGTAGGCGCGGGCGTCGTCCGTCCAACCCTTGCGCTCGCACAGCGTGTAGAGGCGGTAAGCCAAGGCGCGGATAGGCTCCGCGCGGGCAGGCATGCGGGCCAGCAGGGCGCCGGCTGCCGATTCGCCGTCCTGATTGAGCGCGCGGATCAAATGGTGCAAAGCCTCCCAAACCGGGAGCCGGGTGTCCGCTTCGGGCGACCAGTCGCGCGGTAGCTCGCTTGAGCGAAGCAGGCGCAGTTCACCTTTGCCGGACTCCACTACACCCGTTGCCTGTAGGCCGGCGACGCTGGTGCCCTTGGCCCGGGCCAGCACGTCAGCCTCGCCGAAGCGGCCGGTCGCCCAGCCCTGTTGCTCGAACCAATGCAGGCAGAACTGCGTGTCGTGGTCGAAATCGTCCTCGGCCAGGAAGCGGTTGATCAACTGGAGCGCTGTTTTCACTCGCATTGGCGTGCCATCGGCCTCGAGCACAGCGGCGAATTGGCTGAAGATCGCCATGCCGGGTCCAATAATGGCCTGCGAGAGGTCGACCGGCGCTACGGGTGAATTCACCCCGCCGCGGGTCATCTCGTCTAGCGCGATGGGCAATGCAGCGTTGAGCTCTCGGATGAACTCCCGCCGGCTGGCGGTCGGAGCGTCGGCCGGCCTCTTTCGGCAGACCAGGACAATGCTCGATGCGAGCGCGTTGGTTCCACTGGCAATCATTCGCCCTGCGCCCTCGGTGCGCACCGGCCAGGTACCTGAGATCGAAAAGCCGGCCGCGAGTACCGCATCCAGGAATGTTTCCCAACCAGTGCTGGATGTCCCCGCCTCGCCCTTGGTCTCGCTCTGCTTGAATGCGTAATAGATGGTGACTGGGAAGGCCGGGTGCGCCTGCTCGGCCAGGTTGTGCATGGCACGCGTCATTCCGTCCAGGAAGAAGGCTTCAGCCTTCTCCTTGCTACCGTGGCGATAAGCTGTGGCTACCAACTCCTCGGCCTTGGGGACGGCCAGAGTGGCGTACAAGTTCGGATAGATCGGCTTCAGGCACTTACGCAGCCAGACATAAAAGAAATCCGAAAGGTCCGCGTACGCGATGTTGTCGTAGTACGGCGGGTCGGTCGAAACCAACTTATTGGCACTGAGCACTTGAGTCTGAGCGTCAGCTTGTTCAGCGCGACCTCGACCGGATTTAGGCAAGTCGCGAACCGACATGGCTCCCTTGTCAATGGCGGCATCCAGACTCCCGCCAGCATCCGCGAAAGGATTGGATTCGGCGAAGTCCCAAACCATGGGGATAGCTTGACGGGCGAAGGTCTCACGGAACGCGCCACGATCATTCATCCAGGAGGCGATAGAAGAGCCGATGTTTGCAACCTTGCTGATGGCAAAGGCCAGATACACCCCAATTGCTTGAGCGTAGGCTGTGGCGCCACAGCCTCCGTCGTCCAGTCCGAGTCCATCGTCGCCCATACCTGCTGACACTGCGTCCTGTCGGCAGCGGGTAACGACGTCCTGGACCAGATCGGAGAAGGTGGTGAGGGCCACCAATTGGCGAGGAGTGAAGAGGTCGCCAAAGGTATCCAGCCCATAGTTGCTCACATTGACGCGGCACTTACCGTGAAGCTTTACTTCAGGTCGCCAATCTGGAGACGCCTTGGCAGCGATCGCCTCTTGCTCCGAAGTGGGCGCTAAATAGATGCGGCCTCGCGAACCCTCAGCAACGATAGCCATCAACCGGGTTCCCATGCGCCCCGCAGTACCTTCGCTGCGGATGTATTTGTAATCAATGGGCGAGCCCGACAGGAGGCAATAGAAACCACCGCGCTTTCCAGCCGCCGTACCTTGTTCGGCTTCGGTCGTTGGAGTTCCCGTTCTGACGATGAATCTATAGCTGTGACCTTCAATCACCGGCTCAACATAAACCTGCTTGCCGTCCTTGCTTGAGAGCACGAAGGTTGAAGCCAACGGCACGTCAATGTGGCTAAAGGCAGGGTTTGGGCTCCTAACCGTGCGTGTCCATAGCCACGCAATGATTGTGAGCGCCTGCCCCTGCAAAGGCTTGAGATCCGGTCGATCAACGACCATCTCTGGCGTAACGGTAATCTTGGGATACAGCTGACCGATCCGCTGTTCAGCCTGCGCGCGCATCCACGCACCATAGCGCCGGACGTCCTCGCCCAGGCCACGTGCGCCGCTCCAGTCTTTGGCGTGATCCTCCTGGCGGTCGTCTGCCACCTGCGGTCCGACCGGCGTAGACCCAGAAAACCTCGGTGGGATCTCGATCATTGCCTTGTTGATCGTCACCGCCACTGGATTCAGGTCCGATGCGTAGCTCTCCAGCCCCAGACGTTGTGCCTCCAGTGGAATCGCGCCGCCGCCCGCGAACGGATCGTGGAAACCAGGCAACTTGTCGGGGTTGAAAAGCTCGGCCGCTTGCGGATGATTCTTGTTGAGTTCGCAGGTCTCCCGCCACGAGCGCCGAATCTCAGCACGGGCACGCTCAAGCACTTCTTCATTGCTGGTGTTTTCCCACTGCACCAAGTCTTCGATGATCTTGAACAGGCGCTCTCGCTCAAGCAAGGCCTTCTCTTTGTTCACACCGTAGCGGAAGCCGCCACCCTGCTGATAGCCCGGGTCGTTGACGAGCTGCGCAAAAAGCACTGCGCGGGCGGCTGCCAGCGGCCGGCGCGCCCACCACAAGTGCAGCGTGGCCGGGTGGCCGTGGCGAATTGACTTTTCGCGCGCAGCAGCGACGTTTACGACATCGAGCGGAAGGGCGACTTCGATCAGCTTCTTGGGGGATTTAATTGGGTACATCACTTATTCCAGGGTCGAAGATCAGAAATCAATCGCGCTCGTAATAGTCGCTCTAGGCTTGTGTATTTCTGGCCCTGCATAGTTAGGCCGTCTTCTGGGCCCAATGCGATAGGAGCGAATAACTCGATGGGATCTTCAAAAATAACTCGGTATCGTCCGGTTTCTTGGTAATTTTCGATCCTGGTGATTTTTGCGTAATGAGTTATCGCGCGAACAGGACTGTTCTGATAAACGCAAATCCATTTCAGGGCGCTTTTGCGCCGGTCATCAATCCGAATTGGATACCACGCTCGCTCAGAAACAAAGACATTCAAAAAACTCTCTACTCGAGCGGCCACAATCAACGTGTCTGCGCGAAGTAAATTTTCGTTGGGAAGCATTTGCCGCTGCTCGGTCTTGTCGCTCACGATGCATCCTTCGGTGACGCAGCCCGCGCCAAGAGCTGATCGAGATCGAGGTTGATGCTGGTCACCGCCCAGTCCGGTTCTTGGGTGAAGGGCTGCCGCACATAGAACGGCCCTTCATGCTGTTCACCGTCCACCATCACGACGGCCAGGATGAACTTGTCGGTCTGGTTGAGCCCGTAGAGGATCTCGTTGCGGGTGACCGTGATCGTGGTCTGGCCCTTGGCGCGGCCCTTGACCTCGATGTGGCGCGAGGGCGGCAGCTTGCCGTCCAGCGCTTTGGGCAGGCTGGTGACGTCCCACCCGCACTTCTCGGCCGACACGTCGATGACGTCGTGGCCCAGCGCGCGCTCGGCGTTCATCACGGCGCGCATCGCGATCTGCTCGACGCGGGCCCGCGCCGCGGCGTCCGCCGTCCATCCGGGCTGCCCCTTGCGCTGCAGCAGCAAGCCTGCGGGGATGACCAGCGAGCCGCCCAGAATCACCGGCGTGGCGGAGATGACGTGGCGCATGGCCAGCAGCTCCTTCTCGCGCGACTCGCGGCGGGCGGTGAGGTCATCGATGGTGCGGCGAACGTTTTCCAGCGTCAGGCGTACGTCTTTGCCGGCGGCGACGTCGTCCTGCAGCTTGATGTAGCGGTCCGACCAGAAGCTGATCTCCCGTACCAGGCGTTCGTGCACGGCGGCCAGCGTCTTGTCCACGGTCTTCTCGCGGCGGGCACGGACCTCGTCGAAGTGCTCGGGCACGAGGTGCGTGGAGGCATGGGCCAGCGCGACCTGCTCCAGGTCCTTGGCGATCCAGGGGGCGGCCAGCACATCCTCGATCAGCGCCACGTCGGCCGGTGCCAGTGATTCCAGGTCCAGGTGAGGGGCCCAGCCGGCGTTGATCGCGTTGCCCTTGGGGTCGATCTCGACGAACTGCATGCGGCGTGACACCACGTGGGTCGGGTCGGCACCTTCCTTGACCGAGTGGTCGATGATGAACATCACCTTCGGGGTAAGGCCCATGTCGGCCGGGTCCACCAGCACGGCGCCTTGCTTGAGCTTGTTGCGGTGGGCTTCGAGCACCAGGTCGGTCACCGACTGCATCAGCGGGTGGGCGGGGTGCAGCAGGCTGGCCATCGGCGCGCCCACGCGGTCAAGCACGCGGACGTAATGCTTCTCGAAGCAGACGCGCTCGTAGCGGCGCAGCACGGGGTCAGCATTGCGTCGGTCGCGCCCGGTGATCTGGCGGTCGCGCTCGCGGATGATGGCCGGGACGTTGGTGATCTCGTAGCGGCCCGGTTCACGCGGGCGCAGCTCGCCCCCCAGCTGCTGGAAGGCCTGGGTGAAGAACGAGCGAATGAAGAAGGGCTGCAGCTTGCGTGCCTCGGCCTTCTCCATTTCCTCCTTGACGGCGAAGAGGCGCTTCTCGTCCATCACCTCTTCGCACAAGGC
>JAGXSL010000179.1 GCA_018333835.1 Lysobacteraceae bacterium | reverse complement strand
CCCGCCAGTAGCCGGCGAGCGCGGCGGCGCGCTCGGCCGCGGCATGGTCGGCGGCGGCGGTTTCGGCGGCGGCATGTTCCGGCCCCGCCGAGCCGACGCGCCGGCCGCCGCCGAGCACGGCGGCGAACTCGGCCGCCACCACCGCACGCTCGGCACCGAGCGCGACTTCGAAGGCCGCCACGTCCTCGAAACCGAGGCCGCGGGCGATGCGCAGGCGGTCGAGCGGATCGGCCGGCAGGGCATGCTCCTGGGCGTCGCGCAGCATCTGCACCCGGTTCTCGACCCGGCGCAGGAAGCGGTAGGCCCCGGCGAGGCGCGCTGCCGTCGCCGCCGGCAGGTGGCCCGCAGCGGCCAGCGCCGCAAGCGCCGGCAGCAGGCCACACTGGCGCAGGCCCGGCTCGCGGCCACCGCGGATGAGCTGGAGGGCCTGCACCAGGAACTCGATCTCGCGGATGCCGCCCGGGCCGCGCTTGAGGTCGTCGGCGCGGTCCTTGCGCGCCACCTCGACCTCGATCATCGCCTTCATCTCGCGCAGGGCGTCGAGCGCGGTGAAGTCGAGGTAGCGCCGGTACACGAAGGGCCGCAGGCCATCGAGGAAGGCCGCACCGGCGGCGCGGTCGCCGGCCACCGGCCGCGCCTTGATCCAGGCGTAGCGTTCCCAGTCGCGGCCCTCGCGCTGGAAGTAGGCCTCCATCGCGTCGAAGCCGAGCGCGAGGCGGCCGCTGTCGCCGAAGGGTCGTAGCCGCAGGTCGACGCGGTGACAGAAGCCGTCGACGGTGGGCTCGTTCAGCAGTTGCGCGAGGCGCTGGCCGAGCCGGGTGAAGTAGGCCTCGGCCTCCAGCGGTCGCGGGCCATCGCTGGTGCCGCCGGCCGGGTAGGCGTAGACGAGGTCGATGTCGGAACTGAAGTTGAGCTCGGCACCGCCCAGCTTGCCGAGCGCGAACACCACGAGGCCTTGCGGCCGGCCTTCAGCGTCGCGGACCGTCCCGAAGCGCGCTGCCCATTCCGCTTCGGCCTGCGCCAGCGCCAGCCGCAGCGCGGCCTCGGCAATCGCCGTACTGCCGGCCAGCGTGGCCTCGACACCGTCGAGGCCGTCGACGTCGCGGGCGACGAGCACGGCCGAGGCGGCGGCACGCCAGCGCCGCAGCGCGGCCATGGCGGCGGCCGGGTCGGCGGGGTCGAGTCGCGGCTCCGGTGGCGCCGCATGGCGCGACGCGACCAGCGCCGGCTGGCGGCGCAGCACGTCGAGGGCGAAATCACTCGCCACCACCAGCGGCACGAGCGCGGCGCGGGTGGTGGCGTCGAGCGGCACGGCCTCGGCGAGCGCCGCCAGCCGGCGCTCGACCAAGGCCTCCAGGGCGGCGTCCGGGGTATGCACCCTGGCAGCCTGCCCAACCGCTTACTGGGCCGTACGCGGCGCGTTGTGCTCCTGGAACCAGCGGTACACCTGCTGGTACCAGAACACCGAGTTCTGCGGGCGCAGGATCCAGTGGTTCTCGTTCGGGAAGTAGACGTAGCGGGTCGGCACGCCCTTCATCAGCAGGGTCTGGTAGAGCTCCTTGGCGTGGTTGACCGGCACGCGGTAGTCGAGCTGGCCGTGGATGACGAGGGTCGGCGTGTCGAAGTTGGCGGCGTGGTAGTGCGGCGAGATGCGCTCCAGCATCTCGCGGTTCTGCGGCTCCCAGAAGCCGCCGAAGCGCGGGATCTCGGTGGCGAAGTCGGCCGCGTACTGGGTGTAGAGGTTGTAGACCTTGGCGTGCGCGACCAGGGCCCGGAACGGGTGCTCGCGGCCGAGGATGATCGTCGTGAGGTAGCCGCCGTAGCTGCCGCCGCCGGCGACCATGCGGTCGCGGTCGATCCAGGGCTGGTTGGCGAACCACTCGGCGGCCTTGATCACGTCCTCGTAGGGCTTATCGGCCCAGTTCGGGTTGATCGAGTCGGTGAAGGCTTGGCCGAAGCCCGAGCTGCCGTGGAAGTTCGGCCACGCGGTGACGTAGCCCCAGCTACCGAACACCTGGGCATTCCAGCGGAAGGCCATGCCGTTGGTGATGGCGTTGTGCGGGCCGCCGTGGATCAGCATGAACAGCGGGTAGCGCTTGGAGCGGTCGAACCCCGGCGGGTAGTTCACCCACATCTGGATCGGCTGGCCGTTGGCGCCGGTGTAGGTCACCGACTCGAAGGTGCCGAAGTCGGTGTTGGCGAGCAGCTCGTCATTGATCGTCGAGAGCTTGGTGGTGGCGCCGTTGCGGGGGTTGATGCGCACCAGGGTGGGCGGCTCGACGAAGGTCTGGCGCAGGCCGACCAGGGTGCCGTTACGGGCGATGGCGAGGCTGGCGACCGAGGCCGAGGTATCCGTGACGGCGCGCGGCGTGCCGCCGATCGGAAGCTCGTAGACGCGCACCGTGCCGGCGTCGTCGATGGCGCCCCACAGGCGGCGGCTGTCGCTGCCCCAGACCAGGCCGTCGGCGCTGCGGTCCCAATCGACGAACTGCTCGGTGATGGTGCCGCTGCGGCGGTCCTTGATCATCACCCGCACCTTGTCGGCGTAGAAACCGCGGATGCGCTGCTGCACGAAGGCGAGGAAGCGGCCATCCGGGCTGTAGAGCGGGTTGCCGTCGCCGGCGGTGTTGGCCTCGGTGTGGTTGCGGGCCTCGCGGGCGCCGATCGCCACGGTGAAGACGTCGTGGTTGGTGAAGTTGGCGGCCGGGTTGGAATCGGCCACGAAGGCGAGCTCACGGCCGTCCGGCGAGATCGCGAACAGGCTGTCGGTGCCCTGCACGGCGCTGCGCGGCAGTTCGAGCCCGGTCGGCTGGGTCAGCGGCTGCACCTCGCCACCGGCGAAGGGCACGGCGAAGACGTGGAACTCGCGCTCGTCCATGTACCGGTCCCAGGCGGTGACCGGGGCGCGGTCCCAGACGCGGGCGGTCATCTTGCTCTCTTCGCGCTCCTCCAGCCGCTTGCCCTGCTCGGCCAGCGGCAGCTCGTCGAAGACCCGCGAGACGAAGGCGAGCCGGGTGCCGTCGGGGAACCACTTCGGGCTCTGCACGCCAGTGGCGAGCGAGGTCAACCGGCGCGCCTCGCCGCCGTCGACGGCGATCACGTAGAGCTGCGGGGCCTTGTCGTCCTCGCGCTGCGCCGTGAAGGCGAGGAAGCGGCCGTCCGGGCTGAACACCGGCGAGCCGTCGTTGCTGGCGTGGGTGGTGAAGGCGCGCTGGCCGCTGCCGTCGGCGTTCCAGAGGAACAAGTCGGTGAAGCCGCGGTCCTGCTCCATGTCGAAGCGGGTCACCGGGGCGACGATGCGCGCGCCGTCGGGCGAGATGGTGGGCGTACCGAGGCGCTGGATCTGCCAGCTGCGTTCGATGGTGAAGGGCTGCTTGCCACCGGTGGCGGGCGCGGTGGGCGCGGCGGATTGCGCGGCGAGCGGGGCACTGGCCGCGAGCAGGGCGAGGGCGAGGGCGGAGCGGATCATGGGGACTCCAGGGGTGGCGGGGTGGGTGGGGCGGGGGTCAGAAGCCGAGCGGGATGCCGAGCAGGAAGAAGGCGAGCAGCAGCAGGGTCCAGGTCAGGAGGAAGCACAGCGAGTAGGGCACCATCATGAGGATCTGGTCGCCGATCGTCAGGTCCGGCCGGTAGCGCCGCATGAAGGCCAGCACGATGCCGGCGTAGGCCATCATCGGCGTCACGATATTGGTCGAAGAATCGGCCACGCGGTAGGCCGCCGCGACCAGGTCCGGGGTCAGCTGCGGGTTCACGTGGTAGAGCATCGGCACGAAGATCGGCCCGAGCAGCAGCCACTTCGAGGTCAACCCGCCGACGAACAGGTTGATGAAGGCCGTGGTGAGGACGAACCCGATCAACAGCAGCATGGGGTTGTCGGCAAGCCCGAGGCCGAGCAGGCCCTGGGCGCCGAGGTGGGTGATGTAGGCGCCCAGGCCGCTGTAGCTGAGCAGGCCGAGGAAGTTGTACGAGAAGAAGGTCAGCACCAGGATGTAGCCGGTGGTGTTGGCCTGCCTGGTCATCGCATCGACCACGTCGGCGAGCCGGGTGAAGCGGCCGCTGGCGAAGCCGAAGGCCATGCCGACGGCGATGAAGTAGAACGAGATCAGCAGGATCACGTTGTTGAGGAAGGGATGCACCTCGCGGCCGTCCGGGCCGGTGAAGGAGGCGAGCGGCCCGACGGCGAAGCCGTAGATCACGAGCAGGGCGACCGGCGTGGTCCAGGCGGCGGCGCGCAGGCCGCGGCGCTCGGCTTCGCCGAGTTCGAACTCGCCGAAATCGAGGTCGGCCGGCCGGGTCCAGGGCTGGGCCGCGAGCCGCGGCGCGACGAAGCGCGTGGTCACCCAGGCACCGACCACGGTCAGCAGCACGGTCGAGGCGACCATGAAGAAGTAGTTCATCGTCGCCGCGTTGAGCGGCACGCCCTCGGCGGTGGCGAAGGGCACGCCCTGGGCCTCGGCGAAGATCTTGGCGTTGAGGCCGACGATCACGTCCGGCGGGGTGGCCGGGACGAGGTTGGCGCTGAACCCCGCCGAGACCCCGGCGAAGGCCGCCGCCATGCCGATCAGCGGGTTGTGGCCGAGGGCCGCGTAGAGCAGGCCGGCGAGCGGGATCAGTACGAGGTAACCGGCGTCGGTGGCGAGCGAGCTCATGATGCCGAGGAACACCAGCAGCAGCGGCATCCAGCGCATCGGCACCCGGCGCCCGGCCTTCTTGATCAGGGCACCGAGCAGGCCGGCGTGTTCGGCCACACCGATCGCCAACGTGACGACGAGGATGACGCCCAGCACGCCATTGCCGAAGCCGAGCCAGTTGGCGAGCAGGGCATTGTCGAAGATCCAGCGGAGGTTCTCGCCCGACAGCATGGAGCGCACGCTCTGCTCGACCGGGCCGGCCGGCCCCTGCGAGGCGAAGGTGGTGCCGCCGAGCAGGGCCGTCGCCGCCAGCGCCAGCAGGTAGAAGCCGATGAACAGCAGCACCGGGTCGGGGATCGAGCGGGCGATGCGTTCGACGAGGGAGGCGGGTTGGGGGGTGGTCACGGGGTGGCAACGGCAAGCAAAGGGGTTGAACCTGCCGAGCGCCATGTGAAGATGAAGCCAAGACCGGACCCCGCCCGGCCGGTCGGCCCCGCGCCCATCCTGAACGGAACCCCGCACGGGCGCACCCTCCGGGGTGGATCGGCGTCAACCATCCTTCACAATCCGCCCCCGTTTTCCGTCCCCAAGGAGTCGTCCATGAACCGCAAGACCCTGCTCGTCGGCGCCCTGCTCGCCGCCCTGCCGACTGCCGCCCTCGCCGAGGGTTTCAGCTGGAACGCCACCCTCGCCTCCGACTACATCTACCGCGGCATCGACCAGAACGACGACCAGCCGGCCCTGCAGCTCGGCCTCGACTACGGCTTCGCCAACGGCTTCTACGTCGGCGCCTGGGGCTCGAACGTCGACTTCGGCGACAGCACCGACATCGAGATCGACACCTACGTCGGCTGGAGCGGTGCCCTCGTAACCTCCCCCGTCAAGCGGACACTTCGAAAGTAGAGCCTCTGGCGTCGTGGTGATTTCGATACTCGGCAGGCGTCATGCCACCGAGTGCGTCATGGGGGCGGTGCTCGTTGTAGTCAATCAGGAAGCGCCATGTGGCCTCGCGGACATCCTCCAGTCGTGCGAACAGGTGCAGGTCGAGAACCTCCTCGCGGTAGGTGCGGTTGAAGCGCTCGATGTAGGCGTTCTGGTTCGGCTTGCCGG
>JAGXSL010000178.1 GCA_018333835.1 Lysobacteraceae bacterium | reverse complement strand
GATCGGCGGATGACCCCGCCCTCCGCCGCCCGCCGGCTCGCGCCGGATTTCGACCTGCGGACCGATCCGCCGCCGGCGTCGATGGCGGAACTGGCGGCCCGGCTGGAGCCGCAGCTGCACGGCGCCTGGGCCATGCCCGGAGCCCGCCTGTGCTGGCGCCATGCCGGGACGGAGGCCAGCGGCGAGGGACCGGCCCCCGGCGACCTCGTGCTGCACCGCGGCACCTCGGGCGAGGCCTGGCTGAGCGCCGGCCGGCCGTGGTCGGCGGAGGCCGCCGACAGCCTGGTGCCAAGCCTGGAGGCCACCTGCAGCCTGCTGCTGGAACTGGAACGGCTGCGCGAGCAATCGCGCCGCAGCGAGCGTGCCCATCGCCTGCAGGCCGCCCTGTTCGCGATCTCGGAACTGGCCAGCTCGACCCGCCCCACCCGCGAGGTGTTGGCCGAGATGCACCGCATCGTCGGCGGGCTGATGTACGCCGAGAACTTCTTCATCGCCCGCCACGACCCGCAGCGGCGCAGCCTGCGCTTCCTCTACTACGCCGACAGCGCCGACCCGGTCGGCATCGAGCCGGAGGTCGAGCTGGCCGAGGACGAACTCGCCGGCAGCCTGACCCTGGAGGTGATCCGCCGCGGCCACGCCCTGCGCGGGCCCTCCGCGGAACTGGCGCGACAGGTCGGCCTGGCCGGGCTCCCGCAGGGACCGGAGTGCATCGACTGGCTCGGCGTGCCGATGGTCCACGAGGGCGTGGCGGTCGGCGCCGTGGTGGTGCAGAGCTACCGTCCCGAGCATCGCTACGGTGCCGACGAGGAGCACCTGCTCGGCTACGTCGCCGCCCATCTGATGTCGGCGCTGGACCGGCGGGAAAGCACGCGCGAACTGGAGCGCCGGGTGGCGCAGCGCACCGAGGCGCTGCAGGCCGAGGTGCGCGAGCGCGAACGCGGCGAGCGCGTGCAGTCGGCGCTGTACCGGATCACCGCGCTGGCCGCGCGCCACGAGGCCGAGGACGACGAGGGCCGCTTCTACGCCGAGGTGCACGCGGTGCTGGCCGAGATCATCGCCGCCCGCAACCTGTTCGTGGCCCGCTACGACGAGGACCGCGACGAGGTCTGCTTCCCCTACGTCGCCGACGAGCGGCACGCCGCCATGCCGGCCCGCATCGGCGGCCGCGGCCTCTCCGAGTACGTGATCCACAGCGGCCAGCCGCTGCTGGCCGACGGCCCGCTGATGCGCGGGCTGGAGGCCACCGGCGTGGTCGAACTGATCGGCGCCCCGGCGGAATCCTGGCTGGGCGTGCCGCTGCGGGTCGGCGACACGCCGGTCGGGGTGATCGGCGTGCAGAGCTACCAGCGCGACCAGCAGCTCGGTCCGCGCGACCTCGAACTGCTGAGCTTCGCCGCCACCCACCTCGGCACCGCCATCGGCCGCCGCCGCACCGGCCTGGCGCTGCGCGAGGCCTACCTCGAGCTGGAGCGCCGGGTCGCCGAGCGCACCCGCGAACTGGGCCTCGCCAACGAGACCCTGCGCCAGCAGATCCGCGCCCGCGAGGGGGTGGAACGGCAGCTCAAGCACCAGACCCTGCACGACGGCCTGACCGGGTTGCCGAACCGGCAGTTCCTGCTCGACCGGCTGGTGGCGGCGATGGCCCGCCAGGGTCCGCAGGACGAACGCCGCTATGCCGTGCTGTTCCTCGACCTCGATCGCTTCAAGGTGATCAACGACTCCGAAGGCCACCTGGTCGGCGACGAGCTGCTGCGCGAGGCCGCGCGCCGCATCGGCGACTGCGTGCGCTCGCCGGACACCCTGGCCCGGCTCGGCGGCGACGAGTTCGCCGTGCTGCTGGAGCGCATCCGCGGCGTCGAGGACACCGTGCAGGTCGCGGAGCGGATCCTGCGCGCGCTGGAGTCGCCGTTCCTGGTCAACGGCCGCGAACTGCACAGTTCGGCCAGCGTCGGCATCGCCTTGGCGCAACCGCACTACGTCTCGGCCGAGGAGGTGCTGCGCGACGCCGATGCCGCCATGTACCGGGCCAAGGCCGAGGGTCGGAAGCGTTACGCGCTGTTCGACGAGCACCTGCGCGAGTTCGCCCAGCAGCGGCTGGAACTGGAGGGCGAACTGCGCCGGGGCCTTTCCCGGCACGAGTTCGAGCCGCACTACCAGCCGATCGTCGACCTCGACGGCGGCGGCATCCTCGGCTACGAGGCGCTGCTGCGCTGGCGTACCGGCGAGGGAGGTCTGCGTCTTCCGGGCCAGTTCCTCGGTCTTGCCGAGGAGACCGGACTGATCGAATCGATCGACTGGCGGATGTACGCCATGGTCCTGCGCGACCTCGCCACGGCCGTGCCGGGCCGCGCCTACGTCTCGCTCAACCTCTCGCCGCGCCACCTGCTGGTGGCGGATTTCGCCGAACGCTTCCTCGCCCTGGTCGAGGGCCAGGGGGCCTGCACCTCGCGGGTCTGCGTCGAGGTCACCGAGGGCGCCCTGATCGACCGCAAGGACCTCGCCCGCGCCGCCCTCGAACACCTGCACCGCGCCGGCGTACGCATCCTGCTCGACGATTTCGGCACCGGCTACTCGGCCCTGTCCTACCTGCAGGTTTTCCCCCTGCACGGCCTGAAGATCGACCGCAGTTTCGCCGCCGCGCTGGAGGGCGGCGAACGTCGCGGCGGTTCGCGACCGATCCTGCGCGCCATCCTGGCGATGGCGGAATCGCTGGAGCTGGAAGTGATCGGCGAGGGCATCGAGACCGGCACCCAGTGCGGGCTTCTGCGCTCGCTCGGCCTGCGCCACGGCCAGGGCTACCACTTCGGCCGGCCGGCCTCGCTGGCGCACTGGCGGGCGCTGGACGGCCTCGCCGTCGACGCTTGAGCCGGGCCGACCGTCCGGCCGCCCGATCCACCGACCGCCCCGCCGCCGGCATCGGCGACAATCCGGGCATGGACCCCCACCCCGCCCCCGCCGACCTGCGCCCGCTGCTGCTGCAGGGCCTCGCCGAACTCGGCCTCGACCCCGGCGCGGCGACCGGGCCGGCACCCGCGACCCCCGGCGACGCCCGGACGCTGGCCGATGCCCTGCTGGTCTACCTCGGGCTGCTGCTGCGCTGGAACGGCACCTACAACCTCACGGCGATCCGCGAACCGCGCGGGATGCTCACCAAGCACCTGCTCGACTCGCTGGCGATGGCGCCGCACGTCCGCGGCGTGGCGAACCTGGCCGACCTCGGCAGCGGCCCCGGCCTGCCCGGCATCCCGCTGGCCCTGGCCACGCCGGGGCTGGCGGTGGCGCTCATCGAGAGCAACGGCAAGAAGGCCCGCTTCCTGCGCGAATGCGTGCGCCGGCTCGGCCTGGCGCCGCGGGTGCGGGTGCTGGAAAGCCGCGCCGAGGCGGTGCCGGAGGCCGGGGCCTTCGAGACGATCACCGCCCGGGCGCTGGACCGACTCGCCGGCATCCTCGCGGTCGGCGGGCACCTGCTGGCCCCCGGCGGGCGCCTGCTGGCGATGAAGGGCCAGCACCCGGCCGCGGAGATCGACGAACTGCCGCCCGGCTGGACGGTGGCGGCGCTGCACCGCCTCGTGGTGCCCGGCCTCGACGGCGAACGCCACCTCGTGGAAGTCCGCCGCGCGTGAGCGCCGTCCTGCGGCAGCGAGGCAGGAGCCGAGCGCCGCGCGGGAAGCAGGTGGCCCGATCCGCCGACAGGCTCGCCACCTCCACGAGCGCGCCTGCCTTCGTGGGCCACGGGGTCGCGGCCGGCGACGGCTACGCGACCGCCATGGCCCACGGGCGCGGCGCGGATCGTTCCCGGCGGGTCGGGATCGCGAGTCCGCAGCGGCAACGCGCACGCGACGGTCGTGGCGAGCCGCGGCGGGAGGGCCGATCTGCGGCAGCGAGGCAGGAGCCGAGCGCCGCGCGTGAGCCCATGGATGGGCGATCGCGCGG
>JAGXSL010000177.1 GCA_018333835.1 Lysobacteraceae bacterium | reverse complement strand
GCAGGGCCTGGCCGTCGGCGGGCACGCGCGGCAGGGCGGCGGCGAGCCGCTCGCCGCCATCGAGCGCGTCCGCCGCCAGCCCGAGCAGCCGCCGCGCCCCCACGCCCAGCCAGCTCGCGAAGGCCGGGTTCAGCGCCGCGATGCGGCCCCCGGCGTCCAGCCAGACGAGCGGCGTGGCAAGGCGGTCGAAGGCGGCACGGTCGGCGGGCATCCCGGAGAGTATCGCACCTTGGCGGGGCAATTTTTCCGCCCCGTGCCGCATCGGCCGGAATCTCCGGTTTTCCATTCAAAACCAGCTCGAACAGAGCGGCCAAGTGATTGTCTGGAAATCCCTTTCCGGCTATTTTCAAATTTGGAAATCAATTCAAAACCCGCCCGTGCCCCGCCCCCGCCAACACAGCGCTGCCGCCGTCCTTGACGCGATCGAAGCCCGCGGGCCGGTTTCCGCGGCCGAGTTGCAGCGGGCGCTCGGTGCGAGCCAACCCACGCTGGCGCGGCGGATCGCCGAACTCGGCGAGCGCGTCGTCGCCATCGGCAGCACACGGCGCCGACGCTATACCGCGGCGCGGGCCGTTTCGGGCGAGCAGAGTCGCTGGCCGATCTACCGCATCGATGCGGAGGGCGCGGCGACCCGGCTCGGCGTGCTGCACGCACTGCGCCGTGGGGCGTGGTTCCTGGCCTTCGACGGCCACGAACCCTGCTTCGCGCAGGGCGAGTTCCGCGACGGTCTGTACCCCGACCTGCCGTGGTTCCTGCTCGATCTGCGTCCGCAGGGCTTTCTCGGCCGGGCTTTCGCGCGGCGCCATGCCGCCCTGCTGGGCGTCGGCATCGACCCGGAACGCTGGAGCGCCGATGCCGTGCTCCTGTCGATGCTGCACCACGGCGATGAGCTGCCGGGCGATCTCGTCGTGGGGGATCTGGCGTTGCAGCGCGCCTTGGCGCGGGCCCTCACGCCGGAGGAAGCGGTGCCGGAATCCGCACGCCACGAACGCTACGCACAGCTCGCACGGAACGCGATGGCCGGGGAACTGCCCGGATCGTCCGCGGGAGGCGAGCAGCCGAAGTTCACCGCCCGCATCCAAGGCGCGGACGGCGTGCAGCGCCACGTCATCGTCAAGTTCGCGGTGCCCGATGCCGGCCCTGCGGCACGGCGCTGGGCCGACCTGCTGCGCTGTGAGGCGCATGCCGCGAAGGTGCTCGACGCGGCGGGCGTTCCTGCAAGCCCGACGCACATCGTCGAAGCAGGCGGATTCCTGTGCCTTGAGAGCGCGCGCCACGACCGCGTGGGGGCGCATGGCCGCCGCGGCCAGGTGAGCCTGCGCGCGCTGGATGCCGCCTACTTCGGCCGCAACGACCACTGGTCCGGTGCGGCACGGCGGCTCGAAGCCGGCGGTTGGCTCGACGCCGCGCACGCCGAGCGACTACGCACCCTGCACGCCTTCGGCCGACTCATCGGCAACAGCGACATGCACTTCGGGAACATCAGCCTGACGCGGCTGCACGCCCTGCCGCTGCAACTGGTGCCGAGCTACGACATGCTGCCGATGCGCTATGCCCCGGCCGTCACCGGCGAAGTCCGATCGCCCGAACCGGCGCTGGACCTTCCACGCCCCGATGAATGGCCGGCCTTCGAACAGGCCTTGCCGATCGCGATGGCGTTCTGGACGCGCGTGGCCGCTGATGCCGCGATCGACGCCAGCCTGCGCCGCGTGGGCGAGCAGCACCTGGCGATGCTGCGCCGGATCACGGCCTGGCCGCGACCGGGCCCGGTGTCGCCGGGTTGAGGGTGCGGGCCGGCAGGGGCAGGACCCGGAGGCCGGCCTCCCCCCCGGAGCTTCGCGCGCGCAGCGGCACCGCCAGCCCCGTGCCGCCATCGGCCAGCCGCAGCGGCCGGGGGCCGTCGCGCAGATCGGCCGGCAGGGCCGAGAAGCGTGCCGCGTTGTCCAGCGCCGGATCCATCGCCTCCATCTGCAGGAAGGCGGCGAGCAGCCTTCGCATCGCGACGAAGTCGAGCTGGTGCTCGGCGTAGTCGCGATAGAGCGGGCTTGCGCCCTTGGCAATTTCCATCAGCAGTGCGGAGTTCGCGAAGGCGATGCGGTCGACCCAGCGCAGCGGTGGCCCCTCCAACGCATGGGCGCGGTCCTCCGCGGCGGCGCGGCGCGCCTCCTCCCCGCAGGCGGAAGCGAAGTGCTCGGCGCTGGTCGCAAGCTGCCAGTCGACGTCGTTGACCAGCGGCGCGAGGGGCTTGGACCAATGCCATTCCGGCGATTCGGCCATCTGTCGCGACAGCTCCGGGAACAGGCGATGCTGGTAGTGCCACTCGCCGCGAAGCGCGGCGCAGATCGTGCCTTCGACGGCGGGATCCGGCGGCGCGGCCAGGGCCGCGCAGCTCTCCGGCAGGGAGTCATCCGGCGCGCGCTGGCGCATGTCGGCGATCAGATGCGCGTTTTGCCTCACGATGGCGATGCCGATCATGGCGTTGATCAAGGTGTCGGGCGCCGTTACCCAGCGCACGGCGCCGAGCGTGTCGGCACACGTCGCTTCCAGGGCTTCGACGGTCTGTCCGGCGCTGAACTGCAGGGCGCGCAGCGCGTCGAGGCTGATGACCGGCTCGAGCGGAGGCAGGTCGTACAGCGCGTCCGCCGTCGTGCGGCGGTCGCGATAGACCGGTGCGCGCAGTGCGCGGGCCGCAGCCTCGAGGCGCTCGCGCGAGGCCTCGATGGCGGCGGCGCTGGCCTCCGGTTCTGCCTCGATGGCGGCGATGCAGGAAGCGCGCTCGTCGCAGCGCAGGTGTTCGGGCAATCCGCCCTCGGGCCCCGGCGGAAGCGCCATCAGAAGCTCGAAGCCGTTCTCGCCCTCGGCGGGCTCGTCGCGTTCCATCAGCGCGATCGCCGCCCGCTGCACCGCCGTGGGCGAGCTCAGGCGGCCGTAGGCCCAGATCGCGGCGAGCACCGCGACCAGGGCGAGAAGCACGAGGGCGAAGCGGGAAAGCCAGCGCAGGGCCTGCGGCATCGGATCCATCCTCCGGCGGGGCGAACCCCGCGCCTCAGATGCCATAGTACATCGCGTACTCCAGCGGGTGCGTGGCGGCGCGGAACCTGGTCACTTCCTGCATCTTGAGCTCGATGTAGCCGTCGATGAAGTCGTCGGAGAACACGCCGCCGGCCTTGAGGAACTCGCGGTCCTGGTCCAGCGCCTCCAGCGCCATGTCCAGCGAGTGGCAAACCTTCGGGATGTTCTTCTCCTCCTCCGGCGGCAGGTCGTAGAGGTCCTTGTCGCTGGCGGCACCCGGGTCGATCCGGTTCTTGATGCCATCCAGCCCGGCCATCATCAGCGCGGCGAAGGTGAGGTAGCCGGACTGCATCGGGTCGGGGAAGCGGATCTCGATGCGGCGCGCCTTCGGGTTGGTGACAAAGGGGATGCGGCAGCTCGCCGAGCGGTTGCGGGCCGAGTAGGCCAGCATCACCGGGGCCTCGAAGCCCGGCACCAGGCGCTTGTAGCTGTTGGTGGTCGAGTTGGTGAAGGCATTGATGGCGCGGGCGTGCTTGAAGATGCCGCCGATGTACCACAGCGCGATCTGCGACAGACCGCCGTAGCCGTCGCCGGTGAACAGGTTGCTGCCGCCCTTGCTGAGCGACTGGTGCACGTGCATGCCGCTGCCGTTGTCGCCGACGATGGGCTTCGGCATGAAGGTCGCCGTCTTGCCGTTGCGGTGGGCGACGTTCCTGACGATGTACTTCAGCGTGGTCAGCTCGTCGGCCTTCTTCACCAGCGAGTTGAACTTGACGCCGATCTCGCACTGGCCGGCGTTGGCGACCTCATGGTGGTGCACTTCGACCTCCTGGCCGACGGCGGCCAGCGTCTTGCACATCTCGGCGCGCAGGTCGTGCAGCGAGTCGGTCGGCGGCAGCGGAAAGTAGCCGCCCTTCACGGTCGGGCGATGGCCGTGGTTGTTGCCGTCCTGGCGCTGGTTGGTGGCCCAGGCGGCCTCGTCGGAGAAGATCTCGTAGCCGACCTTGCCCATGTCGTTGGCGAAACGCACGCCGTCGAAGACGAAGAACTCGGGCTCCGGGCCGAAGAAGGCCTGGTCGGCGATGCCGCTGGCCTTCAAGAAGGCCTCGGCGCGCTTGGCGACACCGCGCGGGCAGCGCGAGTAGCCCTGCATGGTCGAGGGGTCGAGCACGTCGCAGAGCAGCACCAGGGTCGGGTCGCTGTAGAACGGATCGACGAAGGCGGTGCCGGCGTCCGGCAGCAGCACCATGTCGCTCTCGTTGATGCCCTTCCAGCCCGGGATGGAGCTGCCGTCGAACATCTTGCCGTCCTCGAACAGGGCCGGCTCGACGATGCCCACCGGGAAGGTGACGTGGTGCTGGACGCCACGCAGGTCGACGAAACGCAGGTCGACGAACTCGATGGCGTGGTCCTTGATCAACTTCTGGATCGATTCGAGGCTCATGGCGGCTCCGCGGGGTGGTGGGTTCGTACCGTCCAGAGCAAGCTCCGTGCCAAGCGAGGACAGCGGGCAAGTCCTTGATTCTGCTGGCTTCTAGCCGGAGCCGCCGAGGGTTGATTGCACCGGAACGGGGCGAATTGCATGAGTGGGTGTCGATTCAATCGCCGCCCGCAAGCCGCCGCCGGGCGCGATCTCGGCCGCCGCGTACACTGTCGCGTCCCCCGGCCTCCGCCTCCGCTTGAACGACCTGCTCATCGCCCTGCTGCTCGGCATCCTCGAAGGCCTGACCGAGTTCCTGCCGATCTCCTCGACCGGCCACCTGCTGATCGCCCAGCACTGGCTCGGGCCGCAGTCCGACCTGTTCAACATCGTCATCCAGTGCGGCGCCATCCTCGCCGTGGTGCTGGTGTTCCGCGAGCGGTTGGCGGCGCTGGCGCTGGGCTGGCGGCGGCCCGAGCAGCTCGACTACCTGCTGAAGCTGGGTCTCGCCTTCGCCATCACCGCGTTGGTCGGCCTGCCGGTGCGTCTGCTCGGCTGGGAACTGCCGGAGACCGTGGCCCCGGTGGCGATCGCGCTGATCGTCGGCGGCGTGCTGATGCTCGCCATCGAACGCTTCCTCGCCGACCGTCCGGCCCGCACCGCGATCGGCTGGAACGTGGCGGTCTGGGTCGGGCTGGCGCAGGTGCTGGCCGGGGTGTTCCCCGGCACCTCGCGCTCGGCGGCGGCGATCTTCGCGGCCATGCTGGCCGGCGCACTGGCGCGGCCGGCGGCGGCCGAGTTCGCCTTCCTGGTCGGCATCCCGACCATGTTCGCCGCCGGGGCCTTCGCCCTCGTCGAATACGCCGCCGACCCGACCGCCCCGCGCGAGGACTGGGTGGCGCTGGGGGTGGCCTTCGTGGCCGCCACCGTCACCGGCTTCGCCGTGGTGCGCTGGCTGATGGACTGGATCAAGCGCCACAGCTTCGCGCCCTTCGCCTGGTACCGGATCGTGCTCGGCGCCGGCCTGCTGCTGTTCCTGCCCTACTGAGCCACGGGGTCGACCGTCCCGAGCGCGATGCCCTGGCGGCGAGCCGCGGCGGTGAGGGCCATCCTGCGGCAGCGAGGCAGGAGCCGAGCGCCGCGCGTGAGGGCAGGACGCCCGATCGCGCGGAAAGCAGGTGGCCCGATCCG
>JAGXSL010000176.1 GCA_018333835.1 Lysobacteraceae bacterium | reverse complement strand
CGCGCGGCGCTCGGCTCCTGCCTCGCTGCCGCAGGACGGCCCTCACCGCCGCGGCTCGCCCGCGACGCCGCGCTCGCGACTGTGACTCGCCCACCACCGTCGCGTGCCCGTTGCCGCAGCGTGCTTGCGAGACCAGCCCGCCGCAGACGATCCGCGCCGCGCTCGTGGGCCACGAAGGCAGGCGCGCTCTTGGAGGCGACGCGCCTGTCGGCGGATCGGGCCACCTGCTTTCCGCGCGATCGGGCGTCCTGCCCTCACGCGCGGCGCTCGGCTCCTGCCTCGCTGCCGCAGGACGGCCCTCACCGCCGCGGCTCGCCCGCCAGGCACCGCGCTTGCGGCCGCGACCCCGTGGCCCATGAAGGCAGGCGCGCCCGGAACCGTCGGCCCGTGGACCACGAAGGCAGGCGCGCTCGTGGAGACGGCGAGCCCACCGGGCGCGCCGATTCAGCCGGGCCGCGGCAGAATACCGGCCCATGAGCACGTCCTTCCACGCCTTCGAGGTGATCGTCGTCGGCGGCGGCCACGCCGGCACCGAAGCCGCGCTGGCGGCCGCTCGCAGCGGCGCGCGCACGTTGCTGCTCACGCACAACATCGAGACGATCGGCCAGATGAGCTGCAACCCGGCCATCGGCGGCATCGGCAAGGGGCATCTGGTCAAGGAGATCGACGCGCTGGGCGGCGCCATGGCCCGCGCGGCCGACCGCGCTGGTATCCAGTGGCGCACGCTGAATGCCAGCAAGGGTCCGGCGGTGCGCGCCACCCGCGCGCAGGCCGACCGCGGGCTCTACAAGGCCGCCATCCGCCGGATGGTGGAAACGCAGCCGAACCTGTCGGTGTTCCAGCAGGCGGTCGACGATCTGCTGTTCGCCGGCGAGTCGGTGATCGGCGTGCGCACGCAGATGGGCCTCGAGTTCCACGCGCCCGCCGTGGTGCTGACCGCCGGGACCTTCCTCGCCGGGCGGATCCACATCGGGCTTTCCAACCATGCCGGTGGCCGCGCCGGCGACCCGCCCTCCACCGCGCTGGCGCAGCGCCTGCGCGAAGCGAGCCTAGGCGTGGGCCGGCTCAAGACCGGCACGCCGCCGCGCATCGATGCGCGCAGCATCGACTTCTCGGGCCTTGAGGAACAGCCGGGCGATTCGCCGATCCCGACCTTCAGCTTCGACCACGATCCTTCCGTGCATCCGCGGCAGGTGAGCTGCTGGATCACCCACACCAACGAAGCGACACACGAGGCGATCCGCGGCGGCCTCGACCGCTCGCCGATGTATGCGGGCGTGATCGAAGGCGTCGGCCCGCGCTACTGCCCGAGCATCGAGGACAAGGTCACCCGCTTCGCCGACAAGGCCTCGCACCAGGTCTTCATCGAGCCCGAGGGCCTTGACACCTTCGAGATCTACCCGAACGGCATCAGCACCTCGCTGCCCTTCGACGTGCAATTGCAGCTCGTCCGCTCGATCAAGGGCTTCGAGGCCGCGCACATCACCCGCCCCGGCTACGCCATCGAGTACGACTACTTCGACCCGCGCGGCTTGAAGGCCTCGCTGGAGACGAAGGCGATCCGAGGTCTGTTCTTCGCCGGCCAGATCAACGGCACCACCGGCTACGAGGAGGCGGCGGCGCAAGGCCTGCTGGCCGGCCTCAACGCCGCCCGCTTCGTGCAGCAGAAAGAGGCCTGGACGCCGCGCCGCGACGAGGCCTACCTCGGCGTGCTGGTCGACGACCTCATCACCCACGGCACCACCGAGCCGTACCGCATGTTCACCTCGCGCGCCGAGTACCGGCTGCAGCTCAGGGAGGACAACGCCGACCTGCGCCTGACCCCGATCGGCCGCGAGCTCGGCCTCGTCGATGACGCGCGTTGGGCCGCCTTCGAGGCCAAGCGCGCGGCCATCGAGGCCGAGACGATGCGACTGAAGGGCCTCTGGGCGGCGCCGGGCAACGTCTTGGGCCGCGCCTTCGAGGCCGCCACCGGGCAGCCGGTCTCGCGCGAGACGCACGCGCTGGACCTGTTGAAGCGCCCCGAGCTCGACTACGCGGCCCTGATGGCCGTCGAGGGCCTCGGCCCCGGCGTGGCGGATGCCAAGGTGGCCGAACAGGTGCAGACCAGCGCCAAATACGCCGGCTACCTCGAGCGCCAGCGCGAGGACATCGAGCGCCAGCGCCGCCACGAGGCCACCGCCATCCCGGCCGACTTCGAGTACCGCGGCATCAGCGGGCTGTCGGCGGAAATGGTGGCGAAGTTCAGCAGCGTCCGCCCGCAGACGGTCGGCCAGGCGCAACGCATCCCGGGGGTCACGCCGGCGGCCATTTCGCTGCTGCTGGTGCACCTGAAGCGCGGCGGCCGCGCGGCCTGAGGCCGCTCGATCCGCAAGACGCGACCGCCGTCCCACACCGGCGTGGAGGGCGTGGCATGCTGGAAGAGATACCACCGATCGCCGGGAGGGGCGATGCACGACGAGATGCTGTTCGCCAGCGAAGGCCCGGAGCCGCAGCCCGAGGCCGGTGCCCCCTCGCCCTGGAAGATCGCGGTGGTCGATGACGACGAGTCGGTGCGGGCGATCACCCGCCTCGCCCTCGCCCAGGTCAGGGTCGATGGCCGGCCGCTGGAACTGCTCGAAGCGACCAGCGCCGCCGAGGGCATCGCCCTGTTCGCGGCCCACGACGACATCGCGCTCGGGCTGGTCGACATGGTGATGGAGGAGCCCACCGCCGGGCTCCGGGTGGTCGACGCCGTGCGCAAGGAACAGGGCAACCACAAGGTGCGGCTGGTGGTCCGCACCGGCCAGCCCGGCCACCTGCCGGAGGAGCACATCGTCCGCGAGCACGAGGTCAACGACTACCGCGAGAAGACCGAGTTGTCGGCGCAGAAGCTGCGTTCGGTGGCCACCCACGCGATCCGTGCCTACCGCGACCTCGACCGGCTGGAAGCCGACCGCCACGCACTCGCCGCCCTGCTGGCCGAACTGGCCGAGCGTTGCATCCGCGGCCATGGTGGCCATGCCCGTGCCATCGCCGCGCTGGCGCATGCGCTTGCCGGGCTGGCCGGCTGGCCGCAGGCACGCATCACCGCCCTGCAGCACGCGGCCCTGTTGCACGACCTCGGCATGGCCGGTCTGCGCCGGCACGCGGCCGATGCTGCCAACCTGCTGGCCATGCTGGACACCGTGGAGGGCCGCCTCGCCGCCCGGCTGGCCCGCGAGCACCACGAGCGCTGGGACGGTCAGGGCTACCCGCAGGGTTTGGCCGGCGAGGCCATCAGTGCCGAGAGCCGGCTGCTGGCGATCGCCAATGCCATCGAGGTGCGCATCGTCCCGCCGGACGGGCGGACGCCCGATGACCCCGCCGCGTTGCGCGAACACCTCGAGGCCGAGGCCGGCCGGGCCTACGACCCTGGACTGGCGATGCTGGCGGCCCACCATCTGCCGCAGCTGCTCGAGGTCCACCGCATCGCCGCCGCCGCGGCCAGCGGGCCATGAGCCGCTGGCGCGAACGCCTGCTGCTGCAACTGAGCCAGTCGGCGCTGATCGACGAAGGCGAGCTGGCCAGCATCGCCGAGACCCTGTGCGAGACGCTCGCCCACGGCATCGAGGTCGAGCGCGCCAGCCTCTGGTTGCTGGAGGAGGAGGGCAAGGCGATACGCTGCGTCCACCTGTTCGACACCCGCGAAGGTGGCCATCGGCCGGAGCCCGGGCTGCGACTGGATGCCGCCACCCACCCGCGCTATTTCGCCACCCTGCATGCGGCCCGCAGCATCGTCGCCAACGATGCCGTCCGCCACCCCGACACTGCCGAATTCGCCGAAGGCTACCTCGACACCTTCGGCATCGGCGCCCTGATCGACGGTCCGATCCGCCAGCACGGCCGCATGGTCGGCATCCTCTGCGCCGAGCATCGCGGCGGGGAGCGGCGCTGGACCCGCGGCGAGCGCAACTTCGCCGCCAGCCTCTGCGACCTCTACGGCCGCGCCCTTACCGCCGCCGAGCGGCGCGAGTACCGGGACCGCCTGCAGGCCCTGAACCAGGACCTCGAGGCCCGCGTGCAGGAACGCACCGGGGAGCTGCAGGCGGCACTCGACCGGCTCGACGAGGCCCGCCAGGCCCTGATGGAGCGCGAGCGCTTCGCCGCCCTGGGCGAGCTGGTGGCCGGCATCGCCCACGAGATCAACACCCCGGTCGGCGTCATCGTCACCGCCACCAGCCATGCCCGTGGACTGCTCGCCGAGTTGCGACAGGCCCACGAGCGCGGCGGGCTGACCCGCTCCGCCTTCGACGCCGCCCTGACCGGCCTGGCCGAGAGCCTCGCCATGGCCGAACGCAATGCCGAGCGCGCCGCCGGCCTGGTCGAGAGCTTCAAGCGCACCTCGGCCGACCGCTCCCACGACACCCGTACCCGCTTCGAGCTGGGCAGCGTGGTGCGCGACGTGCTGACCACCCTGCAACCCCTGTTGCGCCGACGGAAGGTCGAGGCGCGGTTCGAATCCTCCCCGCCACTGCACTGCGACAGCCATCCCGGCGCGGTCGGCCAGGTGCTGACCAACCTGGTCGTCAACGCCTGCGTCCATGCCTACCGCGGCGAGGCGCCGCCCGGCGCGCAGGTGCGGGTGCGGGCCTGGGACGAGGGCGACTGGGTCGCGCTGGAGGTCGCCGACGACGGCGTCGGCATGGACGAAGCGGTGCGCGCCCGCGCCTTCGACGCCTATTTCACCACCGCCCGCAGCCGTGGCGGCACCGGCCTGGGGCTCGGCATCGTGCGCAGCCTGGTGGTGCGCACCCTGGGCGGCGAGGTCGGCCTCGAGAGCGCCCCCGGAGCCGGCACGCGGGTGCACTTGCGCTTCCCGCGCAGCGCTCCGGCCTGAACGCCGTGGCGGCGGCCGGTGCCGCCCGCGCCGCGAACGGGTACACTGCCCGGCCGGGTCGCACGACCCGTGGCACGCGCCCGTAGCTCAGCCGGATAGAGTAGTGGCTTCCGAAGCCACTACTCATGAGTTGAAGGCGCCGGGTAAAGTGTCACAGGGCCTGAACTCAGTTTCAGGCCGGTTTGAAGAAGAAGTCCTTTAAAAACGCGCCCGTAGCTCAGCCGGATAGAGTAGTGGCTTCCGAAGCCATTGGTCGGGGGTTCGAATCCCTCCGGGCGCGCCAAACCCCCTGTGACAAATCTGTGCCCTGGCTGTGCCAAGTTTTTCCTGGCGCCCCCGGGCGCAATGAGTAAAGGCGCACCATGCCCAAGCCCATCCTCCAGATCCGGATCGAGCTCCAGGAGATCGAGCCGCTGATCTGGCGCCGCCTGCAGGTGCCGGGCGACTACACCTTCTGGGACCTGCATGTCGCCATCCAGAGCTCCTTCGCTTGGACCGACACCCACCTGCATGAATTCCGGCCCTGGGGCCAGCGCGACGGCTATCCACGCTTCGGCATGCCGCTGGAAGAGTTCGATGACCACCCACCCCTGCCCGGCTGGGAACACCGGGTGGCCGACGTCCTGACCCGCACCAACCCGCGGATCGAGTACGAGTACGATTTCGGCGACGGCTGGGAGCACACGGTCGTGCTCGAGTGTTGAGGCGCGCCCAAAATTGACCACCCCTGCGCGTTGAAAATTGACCAGGGCATGGACCGGGGGATTCCAGCCCCGGGGTTGTTCGCAGTGTAGTCTCAGTCGCCGGTTTCAGTGGCCGGTTCGGCCTCCTCCCTCGCTTGTTGCACCCGCGTCTGCTCCCGGGCCCTACAGCGTCTTGCGACGTGTCAGCGCAAAGCTGGCAACGATCCAACGGCGACCAGCATTTCATCAAATACCGCTCGAACCCTTCCCGGAATGGGGCCACGCTGAGGCCGATAAACGTACAACCCCCATGCCGGAGGTTCTTCGTTCTCCAGCACTCGCACGAGCTTCCCGCTGGCAATGTAGGGGGCGGCCATGTAGTCCGCCAGTTGCGCGAACGCGATCCCGGCCAGCGCCGCTCCCATTTCCATGTCGGCATTGTCGGCGACGAGAGTGGGTGCGGTAGGTGTCCACTGGCGTCCCGCCTTGAAGTGCCAAGGCCAGGGACGGCCGGTATTGATATCCAAGGCCACGGTAACTGGCAGGCTGCTTAGCGCATCGATGTTTGCAGGTACGCCCACTTTCTTGATCAGGCGCGGAGCGGCAACGATGGGGAGTCTCATGTCGGCGGCCTTGCGTGCGACGAAGCGGCTATCGCGCATGAATCCGACCCTGATCCCGACGTCAATCCCTTCGTCAACCGTATTGCTGATGCGATCGGACAGGCGCACATCCAGCGTGATGCCGGGATGACGCGCGGCCACGCGCTCCAGTGCCGGCAGCACCGCTCTGGTGCCCAAGCTGTGCGGTGCGGTGATGCGAACCGTACCGGACAGAGAGGCCTGCTGGTCGGAGCCAGGCGTTCGCCACAGATCCTCGAACCGCTCCAATGCGGGGCGCACTTGGTCTAGCAGCCCTTCGCCGAAGGCGGTGATGCGCACCTGGCGCGTGCTTCGATGAAACAACACCTCGCCGTAGTGTTGCTCCAGTTGCTGGATGGCACGGGTTACACCTTGCGGAGAAGTCCCCAGCCGGACGGCCGCATCGCGGAAGCTGCTGCTTTCGGCCGCCACTCGGAAGATGCGCAGCAGTTCCATTCCCTTGTTCATGACGGACGCCTCATGGCCGGTTTCGCTGCTCGTTAGGTGTTCCAGATGTTGGAATTATAAAATCGCCACAATTCCATATACAAGGGAGGCGCGGTGGCCCAGACTGACAACACCCCGGAATGCTCCGCTCCGAACAACCCGATAAGGAACGCGAATGAACGCTGCGACTCTCATCACTGCCTACTACGACGCCTTCAACCGCGGCGACCGCGAGGCCATGCTGTCAATGTTGACCGATGACGTCGCGCACGACTTGAACCAGGGCGCTCGTGAAGTCGGTCGCGAAGCCTTCCGCGCCTTCCTGCAGCGCATGGACCGCTGCTATGGCGAGCAACTGCGCGGGATCGTGGTGATGGTCAGCGCCGACGGCCTGCGCGCAGGCGCGGAGTACGTGGTGCATGGCGAATACAAGGTCACGGACGACGGGCTGCCGGAAGCCCGGGGCCAGCGCTACGTGCTGCCGGGCGGCGCGTTCTTCGAGATCCGCGATGGCAAGATCGCTCGTGTCACCAACTACTACAACCTCGGCGACTGGATCGCACAGGTTGGAGGGGACGCCTGAAATGACCAGCGACGTGCAGGTGCTGGTTCGTCGTGGTCCGGACATTGCCGAATGGTTCGATGCCGTGGCAGGCCTGCGGGCGAGTGTCTTCCGCAGCTTTCCTTACCTGTACGAGGGCGACACCGAATACGAGAAGAACTACCTCGCCATGTACGCCCGTTCGGCAGACAGCCTGCTGGTACTCGCGCTCGCTGATGACGTGGTCGTGGGTGCGTCCACGGGATTGCCGCTCGGCGATGCGGAGCCGGCCTTCCAGGTGCCGTTCGCCGATCGAGGAATCCCGATCGAGGCGGTGTTTTACTGCGGCGAATCAGTCCTGCTCCCGGCCTTCCGGGGCCTTGGCCTGGGCCATCGCTTCTTTGACGAACGCGAAGCGCATGCCCGTTCGTTGGGCGGCATGCAGTGGACAACGTTCGCGTCGGTCGATCGGGCAGACGACGATCCCCGGCGTCCTGCCAACTACCGCAGTAATGATCCCTTCTGGACCCGTCGTGGCTACGTGCGGCAGTCGGACATGAAGGTTACGCTGCCCTGGAAACAGGTGGGTGAGCCGAGCGAAACCGAGCAGACGCTCACGATGTGGCTGCGCCCCCTGGAGAACGCGAAATGAAAGTAGCCGTTGCGAAATACGCAGTGGGTCAGCCCACGGGCTTCGAGGCATTCGCAGCGCGGCAGCGGCGGGTTCTCGAGGAGGCGAGCCGTGCCGGAGCGGAACTGGCCGTGTTGCCCGAGTATCTGTCCCTCGAGCTGGCTGCGATGTTCGAGCCTGGCATCCGCCAGGATTTCAACGCCTCGCTGGCCGCACTGCAGGCCTTGCAGCCTGCGTGGCTGGCCCTGTACACCGACCTGGCGCGCGAGCTGCGTATGACCATTCAGGCCGGTACGTTCTTGACCCGAGTTGGACCGGATCGCTATCGCAATCGGGCGTGGTGGTTTGCGCCGGACGGCACGCGTGACTACCAGGACAAATTGCAGTTGACCGGGTTCGAGAAAGACACTGGTGTCATCGAGGGGGGCGACGAACTCAAGGTGTTCGACCTGAATGGCGTGCGTGCCGGCATCGCTGTCTGCTACGACAGTGAGTTTCCATTGCCCGTGCGAGCCCAGCGAGAGGCGGGTGCACGCCTGCTGTTGGTCCCGAGCTGTACGGACACGAGGGCAGGTGCAACCCGGGTTCGTGTTGGCTGCATGGCGCGGGCACTGGAGAACCGGATGTTCGTCGCACAGGCCGTGACGACCGGAGCCGCTGACTGGAGTCCGGCGCTGGACACGAACACTGGCGAGGCCACGATCTATGCACCCATGGATCGTGGATTCCCCGAGGATGGCATTCTCGCGACTACTTGCGGCACGCAGACATGGGTGATCGGTGATCTTGACGTTGAAGCACTCGAACGAAACCAAGAACAGGCCCAGGTTGCGGTCGATCGTGACTGGGACGGACAGATGTTGCCTGCACTGCGGAAAGCTCGACACGCGGGTCATCAGGCCGCCTGGCCGGTCTCATCTCGATAGCTTCAACTCGATGAGTGGGCTTAGATAGGTCATATTGGTAGCGAGTCAGCAACGAGAACATCAATGGCCTGGTGCGCCCACACTGAACCACAATCCAGCCTCGTTCAGTGAAGCTGTGGGTGTTGCACTTCAGGTTTGAGTCCGCCCTGCTTCTTGTGAAACGGCTGCAAGCTCACCGCCAAAACAGATCGGCAGCGACAAAACCCGTAGCTCCTTCGGCGCTTCGCCGCTCAGCACTATTTGACCGCCACAACATCCCAGCGTTCGATCACTACTGGTTTCGCGAGAAGCTCGTCCGCATGCTTCATGAGCGCTGCGGCGATAGGCCCATTGAGGTGGGCGGCTCGACCATCTTCGGTTTCGAAAGCGTCGAAGATTGCGAAACTGCTGGGACCGAATTTCAAGGCATACCAGACCGGCGTACCGGTCTCCGCTCGTGCAAGTGGAAGCGCTCCTTTAAGGAACTCCTCTAGCGCGGCTTCCTTACCAGGCTTGGCATCGAGCCGAACAAACAAACCCATCTGCGTCATCTTGATGATCTCCTCGGTGAATGGTTGAGGTTTGTGCTGCCACGACATTTCAATGATCGGCTGCACATGCAAACCTAGCATCGCAACGCCATAAGGGGACTTGGCAAGATTGCCAATTGTGATACCGTTCTCGCCATGATGGCATCAACGACAGTTTTGGCACTCGATGGCGTGTTCGATACAGGGCTGGCGGCGATACAGGACACCCTGGCGACTGCACGCGACTTGGCTCCCCCTGGCTCCAACGACGCGTGGAAGACGCAAGTTTTCAGCATCCGCCGCGTAGCACATACCGCGCATGGCCTTGCCATCCCCACCATGCAGGCAGAAGCTCACTCAAATCCTGAATTTGTGTTTGTCCCAGCCTTGGGTGCCAAGACGGAGGAAGGAATCGAGAAAGCCCTTGCCCATCCGGACGTGCGCCGCGCTGGCGAACTGTTAGGGCGCTGGCAATCGCAAGGAGCCACCATTGCGGCCGCGTGTACGGGGACGTTTGTCTTGGCCGAGGCGGGATTACTCAACGGGCAGGAGGCCACCACAAGTTGGTGGCTCGCTCCCTTCTTTCGCTCGCGCTATCCCGGTGTCACGCTCGATGACAGTCGTTCACTCATACCAGGGAATGCTGTCGTTACCGCAGGCGCGGTGTTGGCACATTTCGACCTAGCGCTTTGGTTCGTTCGTCAACGCAGTCCAGAATTAGCTGACACAGTCGCACGTTACCTCATGCTAGACCCCCGGTCGCCTCAGTCCACCTATGCCATTTCCGACCATTTGCGTCACACGGACCGGTTGGTGATGCTCTTCGAAAAGTGGGCTCGTCAAAACCTCGATGCGGGCTTCTCCTTGGGACGGGCTGCGACCTTTGTCGGCACGAGCGAGCGGACCTTATCTCGCCGGCTTTACGCGATCTTGGGTCGTTCGCCCTTGGCATACTTCCAAGACCTTCGTGTTGAGCGGGCAACTTATCTGCTGAAAACGACCCAGCTGAGCATTGACGAGATCGCAACACGTACCGGCTACGACAACGGGGCCACGCTCCGCACGCTGTTACGCCGAAAGACTGGCCGCACCGCGTTGGAGATCCGACGCTCAAACCAATTCGGAACGTAGATGCGCAAAGCGCGAACCTAGAACGGAGAACCGTCCTGCGCCCTTAACCCTCTACGACGCCAGTGTCGGCAGGGCGGATTCAAACCTGAAGTGCAACACCTGCGATCGCATAAGGTCCGCAGATGCCAGATGACTTGCATGATTGCCGTGAGGAAAGGCGCTCAATCAAATACTGGTGATCAGTGCCGCCGCCGGCTATCGGACGGTCTGCGGCGCTCCAAGAAGCGGCGCAACGACGCCAGCCAGCTCGGCCACCACCTCTGCAAGCCCCGGCGCCTCCAGGCGGCCCCGCTTGAGGAAGGCCCGCCATTGCCTTTGTTTGGCGCTGTCCGATGCGAATTCTGCCGTCAGCCCTATAGGGAGGGACGGCGGCATGGGTGTGTTCCGCCGCTCGAAGGTTGCGGACACGGCATTCCGCAGCTCGGCCGGATCGAGACGCCCCTCCCGGGCCAGGCTGAGCAGGTCGAAGTAGTCCTTCATCCGGCTGTTGGCCATGCCGAGCACGACGATGGCCTCCAGCTTCTCCGCAAAAACGGTTTCGCGCGGATAAATTCGCAGCGAGGGCGCGGGCAGGTCCTCGAGCAAGGTCGGCAACTCGGCGTCCTCGGGGCCTGGCGTAACCGCATCTCCGAATCCGATATCCCACTGG
>JAGXSL010000175.1 GCA_018333835.1 Lysobacteraceae bacterium | reverse complement strand
CCCCGGCGCCTTCCGCGCCACCGGGCGTTTCGCCCGAGGGAGCCGCACACTATACAGCACTTCCGAAGGACGTCAACACCGCAACCACAACGCCCCAGCACCACACCACCCCCGCACCACCGCCCTCTCCCGAAGGCCGGGCAGCGAAGGGGCGCGAAGCATAGGCAAGACACCAACACCACGCAAGACTCGGGGCACGCATCGGCTGCATTCGAAGCGGCAGCGTTCAGGCTGGAACGGCGACGGGCCTTCAATGCATGGGCGGAGGCAAGGCCTTGGCGACGGAAGCGCCTCGCCGCGCCGGGAACCGAGCCGTCAGGCCACGACCAGGCGCACCCTGGCAAAGCTACGCTTGCCGACCTGCAACACCGCCTCGAAGCCGGGGGCGAAGAAACGCTGCGGATCCTCGAACACCTCGCCATCGATCCGCACCGCGCGCTCCTTCAGCTTGCGCAGGGCCTCCGCGTTGCTCGGCGTGAGCCCGGCCCGGGTGAGCAGCGCGGCGATGCGCAGGCCCTCCTCCGGCACCAGGAGTTCGGTCAGGGGCAACTGCGAGGTGTCGCCACTCCCGCTCACCACCGCCTGCCAGCCGGCGATCGCCTTGTCGGCCTCGGCCGCGCCGTGGAAGCGCGCGGCGAGTTCGCGGGCGAGGCGCAGCTTGAGGTCGCGCGGGTTGAGCCGGCCGGCGGCGATGTCGGCCTGCAGCGTCGCCGTTTCGGCCTGCGTGATCTCGAAGCTCAAGAGCTCGATCCACCGCCACATCAGGGCATCGTCGATCCTCATGGTCTTGCCGACCATGTCGATCGCCGGCTCGTCGATGCCGATGCAGTTGCCGAGCGACTTGCTCATCTTCTGCACGCCGTCGATGCCCTCGAGCAGCGGCAGGGTCATCACCACCTGCGGCGGCTGGCCGTGCTGCTCCTGCAGGGCGCGGCCCATCAGCAGGTTGAAGGTCTGGTCGGTGCCGCCCAGTTCGACGTCGGCCCGGAGCGCCACCGAGTCGTAGCCCTGCACCAGCGGGTAGAGGAATTCGTGGATGGCGATCGGCTGCTGGCCGGCATAGCGCTTGCTGAAATCCTCGCGCTCGAGCATCCGCGCCACCGTGTGTTGGGCGGCGAGGCGGACCATGTCGGCGGCGGACATGGCAGCGAACCACTCGGAGTTGAAGCGCACTTCGGTGCGCTCGCGGTCCAGCACCTTGAACACCTGGTCGGCGTAGGTGCGGGCATTGGCCTCGACGTCCTCGCGGGTGAGCGGCTTGCGGGTCGCGCTCTTGCCGGTGGGGTCGCCGATCATCCCGGTGAAGTCGCCGATCAGGAAGACGACCCGGTGCCCGAGGTCCTGGAACTGCCGCATCTTGTTGAGCAGCACGGTGTGGCCGAGGTGCAGGTCGGGGGCGGTGGGATCGAAGCCAGCCTTGACGCGCAGCGGGCGGCCGGAGCCGAGCCGGGCCGCGAGTTCCTCGCGCTTGAGGATGTCGGCGGTGCCCCGGGCCAGTTCGGCCAGGGCGGAATCGGCGGTGGTCATGCAGAACCTTGCGATGGGGGGATCGCCGGCCCCGGGACGGGGTCTCGGCGTTAATCGCAGGTTAAACGCAGTGCGTCGGAAAATCCAAGCGTGACAAGGGTTTGACGCTGCTTTTCGGCTGTGGTTAAGGTACGCCCGTCCCGCCGCCGGAGCCTGTCTTGCCGAACCACTCCCGCCTCGCGCCAGCCGCCACGCGCGCGCTCGGCATCGTCGCCACCGGCGTGCTGGTGGCCAGCGTGCTTTCGATCGTGCCGGCGCTCGAACGCGCCCACCGCGCCGACACCACCCCGGCCACCACCACCATCGCCCTGGCGCTGCCACCGGCCCCGGCCGCCGCGGCCGCACCGGTGCAGGACTGGCGCACCGTGCGGGTGCAGGCCGGGCAGACGCTCGGCAGCGTGTTCGCCGACCTCGGTCTGCCGGCCAGCAGCATGCACCGGGTCCTTGCGGTGCCGGAGGTCGACCGGCTCGCCTCGCGGCTTCGCATCGGCAGCGAACTGGCCTTCGACATCGGCCCGGATGGCCAGTTGCGCGGTCTTCGCTTCGATGCCGACGAGACGCGGCGGATCGAAGTCGCCGTCGATGCCGGCGGCGTCGAACGCCGCGTCATCGAGCGCCCGATCGAAGTCCGCACCGTAGTCGCCGGCGGCGAGATCCGCTCCTCGCTGTTCGCCGACGGCGCCCGCGCCGGGCTGTCGGCGGCGGTGATGAACGGCATGGTGCAGGCCCTGCAGTTCGACATCGACTTCGCCCAGGACCTGCGCGAGGGCGACACCTTCCAGATCGTCTACGAGGAACTCTGGCGCGAGGGCGAGCGCCTGCGCGACGGCGGCGTGGTGGCGGTGAACTTCACCAACCAGGGCCGCACCTTCACCGCCCTGCGCTTCGAGCGTGACGGCCACCGCGAGTTCTTCGACCCCGACGGCCGCCCGCTGCGCAGGAGCTTCCTGCGCACGCCGATCGAGTTCGCCCGCGTCACTTCGGGCTTCGGCGCGCGCCGCCACCCGGTGCTCAACCGCATGCGCATGCATCGCGGTGTCGACTACGCAGCACCCACCGGCACGCCGATCTTCGCCGCCGGCGACGGCCGGGTGAAGTTCGCCGGCTGGCAGAGCGGCTTCGGGCGCACCGTGATCCTCGACCACGGCAACGGCATCACCACCTTGTACGCCCACATGTCGCGGCTCGGTCCCTACCGGGTCGGGCAGCGCGTCCGCCAGGGCACGACCATCGGCTTCGTCGGCATGAGCGGGCTGGCCACCGGGCCGCACCTGCACTACGAGTTTCGCGTGCGCGGCGTCCACAAGGACCCGTTGCGGGTCACGCTGCCGAAGCCCGAACCGCTGCAGGGCCCGGCGCTGGCCGAGTTCCGCCGCGCCACCGCGCCGGTGCTGGCCCAGCTCGAGCGCATCGAGGGCGTGCAACTGGCCGGACGCTGAAGGCCGTGGCCTTCTTCCTCGGGCTGATCTCCGGCACCAGCGCCGACGGCATCGACGCCGCGCTGCTTGGTTTCGACGGTGATGCGCCGCCGCGGCTGCTGGCGGCGCGCACCACGCCCTACCCGCCGGAGCTGCGTTCGACGATCCTGCGGGTGTCGCAGGCGGACGCCCGGCTCGACCTCGACGAGTTCGGCGCCCTCGACGTTGCGGTCGGCGAGGCCTTCGCCACCGCCGCCCTCGACCTGCTCGCCGGAGCCGGCGTGGCCGCCGAGGCGGTGCAGGCGATCGGCTCGCACGGCCAGACGCTGCGCCACCGGCCACGCCCGCCGCGGCCCTTCACCCTGCAGATCGGCTGCCCGCACGTCATCGCCGAACGCACCGGCATCACCGTGGTGGCCGATTTCCGCCGCCGCGACGTGGCCGCCGGCGGCGAGGGCGCGCCGCTGATGCCGGCCTTCCACGCCGCGGTGCTGGGCGATCCCGGCGAGATACGCGCCGTGCTCAACCTGGGCGGCATCGGAAACCTGACCCTGCTGGCCCCGGGGGAACCGGTGCGCGGCTTCGACACCGGCCCGGCCAACGGCCTGCTGGACGCCTGGTGCCAGCGCCACACCGGCCATGCCTACGACCGCGGCGGTGACTGGGCCGCCGGCGGCCGCGTGCTGCCGGCCCTGCTCGCAGCCTGCCTCGCCGAGCCTTGGCTCGCCCTGCCGCCGCCCAAGAGCAGCGGCCGCGACCAGTTCCATCTCGGCTGGCTCGCCGGCCATCTCGGCGGCGACGAGGCACCCCAGGACGTGCAGGCGACCCTGCTGGAACTCTCGGCACGCAGCATCGCCGAGGCGCTGCTCGCCCAGCAGCCCGGCACCCGGCGGCTGGTCGCCTGCGGCGGTGGCGTGCACAACCGCGCCCTGATGGCGCGGCTGGCGGCCCTGCTGCCCGGCGTGGTGGTCGAATCCTCGGCCGCGCACGGCCTCGACCCGGATGCCATCGAAGCGGCGGGCTTCGCCTGGCTGGCGCGACAGACGCTGGCCGGGCTGCCCGGCAACCGGCCCGAGGTCACCGGCGCGGCCGGGCCGCGCGTGCTCGGCGCCATCGTCCCCGGCGGCCGCGGCGGGGCGGCGCTTCAGTCCGCGGAGGGCGGCCTGTTGAGGTAGGCCGGGGCGTCGTCGGGCAGGCCGGACATCGCCCGCATCGCTTCCTCCAGCGCCCGCGATTCCTCCTCGTTCCAGGTGCCGCGCAGGCGGGCGATGTCGCCCGGCACCGGCGGCGGCTCGGGCTCGACGAGGCCAAGCGCCTGCTTCAGCAGGTGCAGGATGACGTCGTTGAGCGGCCAGCCCTTCTGGCGGGCGAGCTCCTTCAGCCTTTCGGCGACGCGCTCATCGATGTCGCGGACGAGGAAATCGGCCATGGGGGCGGGCCTGCACCAAGGGGATCGGGGCGGGTCGCCAGCTTACGCCTTCGCGACCGTGGACGGCGTGCCCAAGGCGTCGATCTCCCGGCGCATCCACCACACCATCCACACCCCCGGGGCGGCGACCAGCAGCGAACTGAGGAAGAACCCGGCCCAGCCGATCTCCGCCGCCAGCACGCCGGCGAGCGGCCCCACGAACACCCGCCCGAGCGCGGCGAAGGCCGACAGCAGCGCGTAGTGGGTCGCCGAGAAGCGGGCGTTGCACAGGCCCATCAGCAGGGCGACCAGCGCCGCCGTGCCCATGCCGCCGGAGACGTTGTCGATGCCGATGGCGAGCAGCAGCAGCGAATCGAGCGGAGTCGGTTCCTCCAGCGAGACGATCAGCAGGTCGAAGGTGGGCAGCGTGGTGACGCCGAGCGCGCCGGCGCCGAAATGCGCGAGCGCCCAGTAGCCGAGGTTGGACACCAGCTGCAGGACCCCGAAGCCGAGGAGGGCGTGGTACAGCGACACGCGCAGCATGATCAGCCCGCCGAGCATGGCGCCGACGATGGTGGCGAGCAGGCCGATCGACTTGTTGGCAATGCCGACCTCGGCCTGCCCGAAGCCCATGCCGGCCATCAGGAACGGCGTGCCGAGGCTCATCGCGTAGGCGTCGCCGACCTTGTAGAGCACGATCATGGCGAGGAAGGCCCAGGCACCCGGCTGGCCGAAGTAGCTGGCGAGGCTGACGGTGAGCGTCTCGAAGCGGGCGCGCGGCGCGAGCAGGTGCCAGCCGGCCCAGGCCAGCGCCGGCAGCAGCAGGAGCGCCAGCGCGGGCTGCGCGGCGAGGCCGCCGAACGGACGCAGCACGAGGTCGCCGACGGCGAGGCCGAGCAGCACGCCGCCCAGGTCGCCGCGGCGGGCGGCAAGCAACCCGAGCGAGAGCGCGCCGGCGATCTGCGCGACCAGCAGGCCGAGGCGCTCCCAACGTTCGTCGGCGCCGGGATCGACCCCGGCCGCGCCCAGCAGCAGCCCGGCGAGGCGCACGCCGACGTAGACGCCGGCCAGCAGCGCGATGAAGCCCAGCAGCTCGCGCGTCGGCCCGGCGAGTTCGCGCGGCGGCAAGGGCGCGAGGGCCGGCAGGGCCAGCGCCGAGAACAGCGCCGCGCCCAGCATGATCAGCGCCATCACCTCGTAGACCGCCGGCCAGCTGCCCCACTGTTGCGCCCAGATCAGGCTGATGCCGCCGGACAGCACCATCGCCAGCCGGTAGCCCAGCACGGTCAGCGAGCCGCCGAGCCCGCGCTCGGCGGGGCGCAGCAACTCGGTGCGGTAGGCGTCGATGGCGATGTCCTGGGTGGCCGAGAGCAGGGCCACGCCGACCGCGATGGCGGCGAAGGCCTGCACCTGCAGCGAAGGCGACAGTTGCGCCATGCCCCACAGCGCGGCGGCGAGCAGCAGCTGCATCAGCACGATCCAGCCACGGCGGCGGCCGAGCAACGGTGGCTCGAAGCGGTCGATCAGCGGTGCCCACAGGTACTTGAAGGTGTACGGCACCCCGACCAGGGCGAAGAAGCCGATCGTGGCGATGTCGATGCCCTCGATGGTGAGCCAGGCCTGCATCGCGCCGCCGACCAGAGCGAGCGGCAGGCCCGAGGCGAAACCCAGCACCATCACCACCGCCAGCCGGTGGACCGCGGCGAACGAAGGCGGGTGGCTCATGCCGGTGCGTAGTCGACGACGAAGGGCGCGTGGTCGGAGAGGCGCGGCTCCGGGTGGATGGCGCAATCCTCCAGGCGCGCGGCGAGCCCCGGGCTGACCAGCTGGTAATCGATGCGCCAGCCGACGTTGTTCGCCCGCGCCTGACCGCGCTGGCTCCACCAGGTGTAGTCCTGGCCGTCGGGGCGCAGGCGGCGGTAGGCGTCGACCCAGCCGTCCTCCTCGAGCAGGGCCGTGAGCCAGGCGCGCTCCTCCGGCAGGTAGCCGGAGTTCTTCTCGTTCGCCCTGGCGTTGCGGATGTCCATCGGCGTGCGCGCGATGTTCCAGTCGCCGCAGACCACCACGTCGCGGCCGCTGGCGAGCAGCGCCTGCAAGCGCGGGCGCAACCAGCGCATCACCTCGAACTTGAAGCCCTGCCGTTCCTCGCCCGAGCTGCCCGAGGGCAGGTACAGCGAGACGACGGAAAGGTTCCCGAAGCGCGCCTCCAGCCAGCGTCCCTCCTCGTCGAAATCGGCCCAGCCGAGGCCGGTCGCGCAGGCGTCGGGCCGGGCGCGGCTGTAGACGGCCACGCCGGAATAGCCCTTCTTCGTCGTCGCGTCGCGGAAGACCGCGTGGTAGCCGGACGGATGGAAGACCGAAGCGTCGAGCTGGTGCGCCCGGGCCTTGGTCTCCTGCACGCAGAGCAGGTCGATGTCCTGGCCGGCGAACCAGTCGAAGAAGCCCTTGTCGGCGGCCGAGCGCAGGCCGTTGGCGTTGAAACTGCAGATCCGCACGCACACCCTCCCGGACGCGAGGGGGGCATTGTCGCAGGCGCCGGCGCGGCGCGCCCGGCCGGGGCGGCGCCGGGCTCCGGTAAGCTGGCGCCCCCGCCCGCCGGTCCCGACCGCATGGATCCACGCCCGAGTCCGCACCAGTCCCGATTCCTCGACCTCGCCCTGCGCTGCGATGCCCTGCGCTTCGGCGACTTCCTGCTGAAGTCGGGCCGGGAAAGCCCGTATTTCTTCAACGCCGGCCAGTTCAACAGCGGGGCGGCGCTGGCCGGGCTCGCCGAGTGCTACGCCGAGGCCGTGCTGGCCCGCGGCCTCGGCTTCGACATGCTGTTCGGACCGGCCTACAAGGGCATTCCGCTGGCCACTGCGCTCGCCGTGGCGCTCGCCGCGCGCGGCCGCGACCTGCCGGTGGCCTTCAACCGCAAGGAGGCCAAGGCCCACGGCGAAGGCGGCCACCTGATCGGCGCGCCGCTCTCGGGCCGGGTGCTGATCGTCGACGACGTCATCACGGCCGGCACCGCGATCCGCGAGTCGGCGGCCCTGATCCGCGCCGCCGGGGCGATCCCGGCCGGCGTGCTGGTCGCGCTGGACCGACAGGAACGCGGCGCGCAAGGGGAGCGCTCGGCGGCCCGCGAGGTCGAGGCGGCCCTCGGCCTGCCGGTGGTGGCGGTGGCCACCCTCGACGACCTGCTGGCCTACGCCGGCGACCGCCCCGACCTCGCCCTCCACCACGGGCGCCTGCTGGCGTATCGTGCCGCCTACGGCTCCCGCGAGGATTGAGGCCCCCGCCATGACCCGATCGACCCCCGTGCTCCGCCCGCTGCTCGTCGCCGCGCTCGCCCTGGTGGTCGCCGGCGTCGCCGTCGCCCAGGCCGCGCAGTCCGAGCGCCGCCTCTACCGCTGGACCGACGCCAACGGCAAGGTCCACTACACCGACGCCCTGCCGCCCGAGGTGGTCGACAAGGCGCGGCAGGAACTGAGCGCGCAGACCGGCCTCGTCCGCGAGGCGGTGGACCGCGCCCTGACCGCCGAGGAACGCCGCGCCGCCGAGGCGCAGGCCGCGGCCGAGGCCGTGCAGCGGACCCGGATCGAGAACACGCGGCGCGCCGACGAGGCCAAGGTCAGCAGCTTCCGCAGCGAAGAGGAACTGCGCGCGGCCTACGCCGAGCGGGCCTCGATCATCGACGGGACGCTCGCCTCCCTGCAGGCCGCCATCGACGCCCAGCGCGAAAGCCTGATGCAGCAGCTGGCGGTGGCCGGCGACGCCGAGCTGGCGGCGCGGGCGGTGCCGGAACGCACCGCCACCATCATCGGCGAGCTGCGCCGCGAGATCATCAACCAGGAGCAGGCGGTGGTGCTGCGCGCCGCCGAGAAGCAGGCCCTGCAGGAAGAGCTGGAGCGCCTGGTCGTGCTGTTCCACGAGCGCGAGGCGCGCGGCCTGGTCCCGCCCGCCGGGCTCTGATCCGGCGTCCTCTCAGAACGGCAACGCGAGGTCGGCGCGCAGGCCCAGCAGGGCGGCGCGGAACGCCGCCTGCACGCGCGCCAGCGCCGCCTCGTCGTCGGCCTCGAAGCGCAGCACCAGGATCGGCGTGGTGTTGGAGGCACGCACCAGGCCCCAGCCGTCGGACCAGTCGGCGCGGACGCCGTCGATGATCGAGAGCCGGGCACCCTCGAAGCGGGCCCGGGCGGTGAAGGCCTCGATGAAGGCGTGCGGCTCGCCTTCGGCCATCGGCACCTTGAGTTCGGGCGTGCTGATCGACTTCGGCAGCTCGGCGAGCACCTCCTCCGGCTCCTCGGCGCGGGTGGCGAGGACCTCCAGCAGGCGGGCGGCGGCGTAGAGGCCGTCGTCGAAGCCGAGCCAGCGTTCCTTGAAGAAGAAATGGCCGCTCATCTCGCCGGCCAGTTCGGCCCCGGTCTCCTTCATCTTGGCCTTGACCAGCGAGTGGCCGGTCTTCCACATCAGCGGGCTGCCGCCGTGGCGCAGCACGAAGCCGGCGAGATGGCCCGAGCACTTCACGTCGTAGATGATGCAGGCGCCGGGGTTGCGCTCCAGCACGTCGGCAGCGAACAGCATCAGCAGGCGGTCGGGGTAGATCATCTCGCCGGTGCGGGTGACCACGCCGAGTCGGTCGCCGTCGCCGTCGAAGGCGATGCCGAGGTCGGCGCCGGAGCGCTGCACGGCCTGCACCAGGTCCGCGAGGTTGTGCGGGTCGCTCGGGTCGGGATGGTGGAAGGGGAAGGTGCCGTCGATGTCGCAGTAGAGCGTCTCGACGTCGGCGCCGATGGCTTCGAGCAATCGCGGGCCGAGATCGCCGGCCACGCCGCTGCCGGCGTCCACCACCACGCGCAGGCGACGCTCGATCTGGATGTCGCCGGCGATGCGGTCGATGTAGGCCTGGCCGATGTCGAGGCCGTCGAGATCACCGCGGCGTTCGGCCACCGGCATGCGGCCCTCGACGATGCGCGCGTAGAGGTCGCCGATGGCGGCGCCGGACAGGGTCTCGCCGTCGACCACGATCTTGAAGCCGTTGTAGTCCGGCGGGTTGTGGCTGCCGGTGACGGCGATGGCGCTGCCGAGCCGCAGGTGGTGCGCGGCGAAATAGGCGACGGGCGTAGGCACCATGCCGACGTCGGTGACGTCGATGCCGGACATGCGCAGGCCGTCGATGAGCGCGCGCGCCATCTCCGGCGAGGACAGGCGGCCGTCGCGGCCGACGGCGATGCCGCGCAGGCCCTTCTCCTTCATCAGCGCGCCGACCGCGCGGCCGACCAGGCGCGCCACCTCGGCATCGAGCGTCTGGCCGACCACGCCACGGATGTCATAGGCGCGGAAGATGCTGCGCTCGACCACGCCGCCCGCCGCGGCCGTGGCCGCGACCGGGGCGACGGCCACCGGGCGGACCGGCGGCGGGGCGGCGGCCGTGGAGCGGATCTGCTCGGCCAGGGTCGGCTCCGGCGGCTCCGTGGCGCGGGCCCGCCTCTCGGCGAG
>JAGXSL010000174.1 GCA_018333835.1 Lysobacteraceae bacterium | reverse complement strand
GAGCCGCGGCGGTGAGGGCCGACCTGCGGCAGCGAGGCAGGAGCCGAGCGCCGCGCGTGAGGGCAGGACGCCCGATCGCGCGGAAAGCAGGTGGCCCGATCCGCCGACAGGCTCGCCGCTCCGAGCCCGATCCGATCCGCCGACAGGCTCGCCACTCCGAGACCGAGCTCGAGTCCTACCCGACCCGCCGACAGGCTCGCCCAACAGGTGTTTGTTAGCGCCGCGTGCAGGCGGCCGGGGTGACTTTGTCCACCCCCGCCGGCGGCCCCGGGACGGGTAAGCTCGGCATCCCTTCCACGCCCGGAGCCTGCCGATGCGCCGCACGCGCCTTGCCCTGGTCCTTGCCCTGATGTCCATGCCGCTCGTCCACGCCCAGTCCCCCGCCAGCCCGCCGGCGGCCGCCCCGGCCGTCGCCCCGATGCCGCCCGACCCGTGGCAGTGGCTGGAGGACGTCGAGGGGGAACGCTCGATGGACTGGGTCAAGGCCGAGAACGCCGAAACCCGCGCCGTGCTGGAGGCCGAGCCCGGCTTCGCCCGCCTCCGCGACGAGCTGCTCGCCATCCTCGATTCCGACGAGCGCATCCCCTTCGTGGTCAAGCGCGGCGACTACCTCTACAACTTCTGGCGCGACCGCGAGAACCCGGCCGGCCTGTGGCGGCGCACCACGCTCGAGGAATACCGCAAGCCGGAGCCGGCCTGGGACGTGCTGCTCGACCTCGACGCGCTCAATCGCGCCGAGAACATGAACTGGGTCTGGCGCGGCGCCAACTGCCTGCGTCCGGCCTACGACCGCTGCCTCGTCTCGCTTTCGCGAGGCGGTGCCGACGCCATCGAGATCCGCGAGTGGGACAAGAGCGACCGTGCCTTCGTCGAGGGCGGCTTCCGCCTTCCCGAGGCCAAGGGCGGCGCCGGCTGGCGCGACGCCGATCATCTGTTCGTCTTCACCGACTTCGGCCCCGGCAGCATGACCACCTCCGGCTACCCGCGGCAGGCCAAGCTGTGGCGGCGCGGCACGCCGCTCGCCGAGGCGGAACTGGTGTTCGAAGGCCGGGCCGAGGACATGTTCATCGCCGCCTTCCGCGACCACACGCCGGGCTTCGAGCGTGATTTCGTCAGCCGCACCATCGCCTTCTACAACGACGAACTGTTCCTGCGCGGCGAGGACGGCACGCTGACCCGCATCGACGCGCCCAACTCGGCCAACAAGATGCCGTTCCGCGAGTGGCTGATCCTCGAACTGCGCGAGGACTACAGCGCCGGCGGCCGCACCTTCCCGAAGGGCGCGGTGATCGCCACCCGCATCGATGCCTTCCTGGCCGGCGGCCGCGATTTCGACGTGCTGTTCGAGCCGACCCCCAGCACGGCCTTCGTCTCGCTAGCCCCGACCCGGAACCACCTCGTCCTCAACGTGCTGGAGGACGTCAAGAACCGCCTCTACGTGCTCACCCACCGCGACGGCGAGTGGAGCCGCGAGCCGCTGCACGGGGCGCCGGCCTTCGGCACGGTGTCGGTGTCGGCGGTCGATCCCGAGGAGAACGACGATTACTTCCTGACCGTCACCGGCTTCCTCACCCCGACCACGCTCAAGCTCGGCCGCATCGGCGGTACGCCGGAGCCGCTCAAGCAGCTGCCGGCCTTCTTCAACGCCGATGGGCTCGCGGTCAGCCAGCACTTCGCCACCAGCCGTGACGGCACCCGCGTGCCCTACTTCATGATCGCCCGCGAGGGCATCGAGAAGAACGGTCGCAACCCGACCTTGCTGTACGGCTACGGCGGTTTCGAGATCTCCCTCACGCCCGCCTATTCGGCTGGCGTCGGCCGCGCCTGGCTGGAGGCGGGCGGGGTCTACGTGGTCGCCAACATCCGCGGCGGCGGCGAGTACGGCCCGCGCTGGCACCAGGCCGGCCTGAAGCAGAACCGCCCGCGCGTGTTCGAGGACTTCGCGGCGGTCGCCG
The DNA here is from genome assembly GCA_018333835.1 of Lysobacteraceae bacterium. GTDB lineage: Bacteria > Pseudomonadota > Gammaproteobacteria > Xanthomonadales > Xanthomonadaceae > Silanimonas. The sequence goes on along the minus strand of JAGXSL010000174.1, from coordinate 22,129 downwards.
AGGACCTGATCGCCCGCGGCATCACCACCCCGCGCCACCTCGGCATCCAGGGAGCCAGCAACGGCGGCCTGTTGGTCGGCAACATGCTGGTCCACTACCCGCAGCTGTTCGGCGCGGTGGTCTGCCAGGTGCCCCTGCTCGACATGCGCCGCTACCACCTGCTGCTCGCCGGGGCCTCGTGGATGGCCGAGTACGGCAACCCCGACGACCCGGCGCAGTGGGCCTTCATCGAGGGCTTCTCGCCCTACCACAACGTCCGCGCCGACGGCCGCTACCCGCCGGTGCTGTTCACCACCTCGACCCGCGACGACCGCGTCCACCCGGCGCACGCCCGCAAGATGCACGCGCTGATGGAATCGAAGGGCCACGCCAGCTTCTACTACGAGAACATCGAGGGCGGCCACGGCGGTGCGGCCAACAACGCCCAGACCGCGTACATGAACGCGCTCGCCTTCACCTTCCTCAAGAAAAAGCTGTTCAACACCGCCGACGCCGAAGCCGGCCCCGTACCGACGGTGGCTGCCCAGCGTCCGCACGAGGTCCGCGCCCCGCACGGCGCGGTCCGCATCGACGAGTTCTACTGGCTGCGCGACGACACCCGCCAGAACCCCGAGATGCTCGCCCTGCTCGAGGCCGAGAACGCCTACGCCGACGCCATGCTGGCGCCGCTTTCCGGCCTGAAGCAGACGCTGTTCGACGAGATCGTCGGCCGCGTGCAGCAGGACGACTCCAGCGTGCCCTTCTTCGAGGACGGCTTCTGGTACTACACCCGTTTCGAGACCGGCAAGGACTATCCGATCGTCGCCCGCCGCAAGGGCACGATGGAGGCGCCCGAGGAGATCCTGCTCGACCAGAACGCGATGGCCGAGGGCAAGGACTTCTTCCAGGTCGGCAACTGGGAGGTCAGCCCGGACGGCCGCCTGCTGGCCTGGGCCGAGGACCTGAACGGCCGCCGCCAGTTCACCATCCGGGTCAAGGAGATCGCCACCGGCGAGGTGCTGCCCGACGTCATCACCGGCGCGGCGGCCAACATCGTCTGGGGCGACGACAACCGCACGATCTGGTACGTCGAGAACCACCCCGAGACCCTGCTCACCACCCACGTCCGCACCCGCGTGCTGGGCACGCCGGCCTCCTCCGACCGCACCGTCTACACCGAGACCGACACCAGTTTCTACCTCGGCATCGGCCGCACCCGCTCCGAGCAGTACATCTGCATCGGCGTGCAGAGCACGGTGTCCTCCGAGCAGCGCTGCACGCCGGCCGCCAACCCCGGCGAGTTCACCGTGATCGCCCCGCGCGAGCGCGACGTCGAGTACAGCGCCGACCACCACGGCGGCCGCTGGGTCATCACCACCAACTGGAACGCGCCGAACTTCCGCATCATGACCGTGGCCGAGGACGCACTCGGCAGCCGCGAGGCCTGGCAGGAACTGGTGCCGCACGCCGACGACGTGTTCATCGAGGGCGTCACCCTGTTCGACGGCTTCATGGCGATCGGCGAGCGCTCGGAAGGGCTGCGCCGCATCCGCATCCTCGAGGACGGCGGCGAGAGCACCTTCGTGAAGTCCGACGAGCCGGCCTACACCATGGCGCTGTCGGTGAACCCCATGCCCGACACGCCCTGGGTGCGCTACACCTACACCTCGCTGACCACGCCGGTCACCACCTACGAGATCAACGTCCGCACCGGCGAGCGCCGGATGCTCAAGCAGGACCCGGTGCCGGGCTTCGACCCCACGCAGTACGTGACCGAGCGGCTGTGGGTGACGGCGCGCGACGGCAAGACCCGCATCCCGGTCTCGCTGGTGTACCGCAAGGGCTTCGAGAGGAACGGCGAAGCGGCGATGCTGCAGATGGGCTACGGCGCCTACGGCATCTCGATGGACCCAACCTTCAGCCGCGCCCTGCCGAGCCTGCTCGATCGCGGCATGGTGTACGCCATCGCCCACATCCGCGGCGGCCAGGAGATGGGCCGTGCCTGGTACGACCAGGGCCGGCTGTTCAACAAGAAGAACACCTTCACCGATTTCATCGACGTCACCGCCGCGCTGGTCGAGAAGGGCTATGTCCACCCGGAGCGCGTGGCGGCGATCGGTGGCAGTGCCGGCGGCCTGCTGATGGGCGCCATCAGCAACATGGCCCCGGAGAAGTACGACGTCATCGTCTCCCTGGTGCCCTTCGTCGACGTGGTGACCACCATGCTCGATCCGAGCATCCCGCTCACCACCAACGAGTACGACGAGTGGGGCAACCCCGAGCAGCGCGAGTTCTACGAGTACATGCTGGCCTACTCGCCCTACGACAACCTCAGCGCGCAGGAGTACCCGGCGATGTTCGTCGGCACCGGCCTCTGGGATTCGCAGGTGCAGTACTGGGAGCCGGCGAAGTACGTGCAGCGGCTGCGCGCGCGCATGACCGGCGGCGGGCCGATCCTGTTCCGCGTCAACATGGAAGCCGGCCACGGCGGCAGATCGGGGCGCTTCCAGCGCTTCAAGGAGGCCGCCGAGCAGTACGCCTTCCTGCTCGACCAGCTCGGCGTGGAGAAGCGGGCGGAGTAGGTCCGTAGTGGGCTTTGCGACCGGCGATGCGGTGTCCGCTCCCACGACGTCCGTTGCTGGCGTTCGGCTTGAGGCTCGATGACTCCCAGCTCAACCACGACCCTATCGAGGGAGCGACTTTCTGGGGATCAATCGCGTCTTCTGTGGAACGAGCCAGATCCTGCCTTTGGGCCCGGAGGGCGCACTGGCCGGCGGACTGCTTGGTGCGGTGACTGGTGGACTTGTACGGAGCTGGAAAGATGGACCGGCAGAACGCATCAGAAACTGGGGAAGGAATCAATTGCCGCCGCCCCAGCCCGATCAGCCCCCACAACCACCCCGGCGCTGAGCCACGACGATGACGGACAATGGGATGGCTCGTGAGCAGCATGGCTGCTTGGTTTTTGCTCTGTCGTTGGCGGCAATCCTCATCGGGTTTCTTTTGCTGGGGCTGGACCACTTTTTTTCCTACATCCCCCACCCGCCCTTCGAATCGTTATGGCCTTATTTGTGGTTGGGGTTCGGCTTGATCCTTGGAGGCTTTTTTGCGCACGTGGTATGGTGGCAACGCTGTACGCGCAGGCAGGAGGGCTTGCCAACGCCAATGTCGTGGTGGATTGTGGAAGCTGCACCCGCAATGATTTTCGGACCGGTGGTATTTGGTTGGGCGGCGATGCAGATGGTCTATGGCGTCGCCGCGCTGGGTGCGGTATTGGCACCCAGCGAGCCGGCCACCCGCTGCTACGAGGTGATCCGGCCATGGGGATCGACGGGCGGACGGGGCGGAATAAACGATGGACGCTTGCGGGCGCTTGCGACAGACGGGCAAGGGTATGAGTTCACCTTTGGATTCCGGCACAGTTATCTCGCGGTTCCGCGAGTGGTGGTCGCCGGAGAGGTGGTTTGCCTTTCCGGTCGCGAATCCTGGTTCGGCATGGTCGTCGAGAGGGTCGAGCGTGCAGAGGCGCCGGGACCGGTGCCGCTTGGCTGATGGCCATCGTCACCGCGGATGGGCAGTCGATTCGCTGGCAGGGCGCGCGTCCGCACTTGCGATGGGCCGACGCCTGCCCGCACCGCTCAACCTTCAAACCGCTCGCCGATCGATTCCAGCAGCCGCCGACCATGCAGCACCGCCAGCACTTCGACTTGCTCGGGTCGGACCTCGTAGATCACCCGATAGCTGTACAGGAAGCGCTCGCGCACCTGCGCGTCGCCCAGTTCTGGCACGACACGCCCCGCCAGCGGATGGGTAGCGATCACCTCGCCCAGCTCGAACAGCCCCTCCACCACCCGTTGCGCGTGGTGCAGGGAATCACGGCCGATGAACTGGGCGATGCCGTCGAGGTCGTCGAGTGCTTCGCCCGACCAGATCAGTGCGGCAGCCATCGCGCCAAGCGCTCACGCGCCTGTTCGGTGGTGTAGCTCCGCCCTTCGGTGATATCGGCACGGCCACGCCGGATCTTCTCCAGCACGTACACGTGGTACTGGATGTCTTCGAGCGTGGCGTCGTCCGGCAACTGCGTCAGCAACTGCGCGACTTCTTGTTTGGCGGTTACGGGTGGGCTCATGGCGGCATTCCTCGGGCTCGGCGGCATTCTACTCGCTCCCTCAAGCCCGCCCCAGCGCCGCCGCTTCGCGGGCCAGCCGCTCGATGCGTGCCCAGTCGCCGGCGGCGATGGCGTCCTTCGGCAGCATCCAGGAGCCGCCGACGCAGGCCACGTTGGGCAGGGCGAGCAGAGCGGTCGCGCTCGTCGCGTCGATGCCACCGGTGGGGCAGAAGCGCGCCTGCGGGAAGGGCCCGGCGAAGGCGCGCAGGGCCGCCACGCCGCCGCTGGCGACGGCCGGGAAGAACTTGAAATGCCGCTGGCCGCGTTCCAGGCCCTGCATCAGTTCGCTGGCGGTGGCCACGCCGGGCAGCCAGGGCAGGCCGGATGCCGCGGCGGCGGCCCACAGGGCCGGGGTGGTGCCGGGGCTGACGGCGAAGTGGCCACCGGCGGTGGCCACGGCGTCGAAATCGGCCGCGACCAGCACCGTGCCGGCCCCGGGTAGCGCGCCCGGCACCTCGCCGGCGATGCGCCGGATCGCCTCCAGCGCCACCGGCGTGCGCAGGGTGATCTCCAGCACCGGCAGGCCGCCGGCGAGCAGCGCGCGGGCGAGCGGCACGGCCTGCTCGATGGCGTCGATGACGATCACCGGCAGCACCGGGGCGCGGCCGAGCAGGGCGTCGAGCCGCCCGGCCGGGTCGGCGTCGAGTTCGCGGGCAGCGGCGGGTGCAGCGGGTGCGGCGGGGCGGGTGGTCGGCATGGCGGGCTTCAGGGGTCGAGGCTGCCGAACAGCGCGCAGGCACCGGCTTCGGCCGAGGGCGAATGCTGCCGGAGCAGGGCGAAAAGCTCGCGGCCGACGCCGGTCTGGTTGGCCGCGAGGTCGATCGCCGCGGCCTCGCGCGCGGCCCATTCGGCCTCGGACAGCGCCACGTCGAGCCACCCGGCCTCGGCATCGATGGTGATGATGTCGCCGTCGCGCAGTTTCGCGATCGGCCCGCCGGTGGCGGCCTCGGGCACCAGGTGGATCGCCGCCAGCACCTTGCCCGAGGCCCCGCTCATGCGGCCGTCGGTGAGCAGGGCGACGCGCTGGCCGCGGTCCTGCAGCACCGCCAGCGTGGGGGTGAGCTTGTGCAGCTCCGGCATGCCGTTGGCGCGCGGCCCCTGGCCGCGCAACACGGCGACGAAATCGCCCTCCAGCCGGCCGGCGCGGAAGGCGGCGAGCAGGGCCTCCTGCGAGTCGAAGATCCGTGCCGGTGCGGTGATGTGGCGATGCGCCGGGGCCACCGCCGAGAGTTTGGCGATGGCCCGGCCGAGCCGGCCGCCGAGCAGGCGCAGCCCGCCTTCCGGGTCGAAGGGAGCGGCCAGCGGCCGCAGCACCTCGTCGTCGCCGCTCGCCGCCGGTGGTTCGCGCCAGTCGAGCCGGCCGCCGTCGAGCACCGGCACCTTCGCCTGCTGGCGCAGGTCGCCGCCGTGCACGCAGGCGAGGTCGGCGTGCAGCAGGCCGCCGTCGAGCAGTTCGCGGATCACGAAGCCGAGGCCGCCAGCGGCGTGGAAGTGGTTCACGTCGGCCTGGCCGTTCGGGTAGATGCGCGCCAACAGCGGCGTGGCGCGGGCCAGCTCGTCGAGGTCGTCCCAGTCGATGTGCAGGCCGGCGATGCGGGCGATGGCGGGCAGGTGGATGGCGTGGTTGGTCGAACCGCCGGTGGCGGCGAGGCCGACCATGGCGTTGACGATGGCCTTCTCGTCGACCACGTGGCCGATCGGCCGCCAGTCCCCGCCCAGCGCGGTGATGCGCAGGGCCTGCTCGGTGGCGGCGACGGTGAGCGCATCGCGCAGCGTGGTGCCCGGGTTCACGAAGGCTGCGCCCGGCAGGTGCAGGCCCATCACCTCCATCAGCATCTGGTTGCTGTTGGCGGTGCCGTAGAAGGTGCAGGTGCCGGGCGCGTGGTAGCTCGCGGCCTCGGCGGCCAGCAGTTCCTCGCGCGTGGCCCGGCCTTCGGCGTGGCGCTGGCGCACCGCCGCCTTCTCGCGGTTCGGCAGCCCCGAGGGCATCGGCCCGGCCGGCACGAAGATGACCGGGAGATGCCCGAAGGCGAGCGCGCCCATCAGCATGCCGGGCACGATCTTGTCGCAGACGCCGAGCATCAGCGCGGCGTCGAACAGGTCGTGCGAGAGCGCCACCGCCGTGGCCTGGGCGATGGTGTCGCGCGACCACAGGGACAATTCCATGCCGGTGCGGCCCTGGGTGACGCCGTCGCACATCGCCGGTACGCCGCCGGCCACCTGCGCGGTGCCGCCGGCATTGCGCGCGGCCATCTTGATCAGCTCGGGGTAGGTGGCGAAGGGCTGGTGCGCCGAGAGCATGTCGTTGTAGGCGGTGACGATGCCGAGGTTGGGCTTCGCCTGGCCCTGCAGGGCGGCCTTGTCGGTGCCAGCGGCGGCGAAGCCGTGGGCGAGGTTGCCGCAGGACAGCCGTGTCCGCGCCGGGCCGTCGCTGCGCGCGGCGGCGATGCGCGCGAGGTAGGCGCGGCGCGTCGGCGCGCTGCGTTCGCGGATGCGTTCGGTGACGCGTTCGACGACGGGGTGCAGGGGCATCAGGGGCTCCAGTGGATGGCGAGGTCGGGCGCGGCGGCGAGCAGGGCCTGCACCGGCGCGTCGAGGGCGGGCCGTGTGCGCGCCGCCTCCAGCACGCCGCGCTTGGCCTCGCCGGTGATCACGAGCAGCAGCGCATGGCTGGCGATCAGCCGCGAGAGCGTGAGCGAGACGCGCGGCACCGGGGCCGCGGGCGGCAGCGGATCGGGCGTGACCGCGACCACCGGTTCGTGCCCGCCGGGATCGAGCGCGGCAGGCGGCGTGCTGCGTGGGAACAGCGAGGCGACGTGGGCGTCGCTGCCCATGCCGAGCAGCACGGCATCGAAGGCGCGGTGCCGGAGCGGCGCGAGGCTGGCCTCGGCGCTGTGCAGGCGCGAGTCGCTGACGGCGGCGCTGCCGATCGGCAAGGCCGCCGGGGTCGCGAATCCACCGGCATCGGCCCGCGCCGGAACCAGGGGCAGGATGCGGACCCCCGCCGCCGCGGCGAAGGCCTCGGCCAGCGCCCGCTCGTTGCGCAGCGGGTGCCCGGCCGGCACCCAGCGCTCGTCGCTGGCGACGATCTGCACCTTGGTCCAGTCGAGGGGCATCGCGGCGAAGCTCCGGTACGCCGCGAGCGGCGTGCTGCCGCCGGCCAGCGCCAGCCAGGCCTCGCCGCGGGCGGCGATGCCGGCCGAGGCGGCCTCGGCGAGTTGCGCCGCCACCGCCTCGGCCAGCGCCCCGGCATCGGCATGGACGTGCAGGCGCAGCGGACTCATGCCGGATCCTCGTCGTGCCATCGGTGGCCGTGGCGTTCCAGCAGTTCCGCCGCCGCCGCCGGGCCGTCGCTGCCGGCCGGGTAGGGCCGGGGTGGCAGGTCGAGCACGTCCCAGCCCTCGCGGATGCGGTCGATCCAGGCCCAGGCCGCCTCGACCTCGTCGCGGCGCACGAACAGCGTGCCGCGGCCCTGCAGGGCATCGAGGTAGAGCCGCTCGTAGGCGATCCGCCGTCGGCTGTGGGCGAAGGCGTCGCGGGTGTCGAGATCGAGCGCCACCTGCGAGAGGGCGAGGCCGTCGCGATCGAGGCCCGGCGTCTTGTGCATCAGCGTGAGCGCGATGCGTTCCTCGGGTTGCAGGCGGATCCGCAAGGTGTTCGGCTGCGGCCGCGCACCGGGGCCGCGGAAGATGGAATGCGGCACCGCCCGCATCCGCACCAGGACCTCGGTGCAGCGCCGGCGCAGGCGCTTGCCGGTGCGCAGGTAGAAGGGCACCCCGCTCCAGCGCCAGTTGTCGATGTGGGCGCGCAGGGCGACGAAGCTCTCGGTGCGGCTCGCCCGCCCCAGTTCCTCGGCGTAGCCGGGCAGCGGCCGGCCGTCCTGCATGCCGGCCACGTACTGGCCGGCCACGGCGTCGCGGGCCACATCCGCGCCTTCGATCGGCCGCAGCGAGCGCAGCACCTTGACCTTCTCGTTGCGCACCGCCGAGGGATCGAAGTGCGAGGGCGGCTCCATCGCGACCAGCGCCAGCAGCTGCAGCAGGTGGTTCTGCACCATGTCGCGCAGCGCGCCGCTGCCGTCGTAGTAGCCGCCGCGGCCTTCCAGCCCGACTGTCTCGGCCACCGTGATCTGCACCTGCTCGACGAAGCGGGCGTTCCACAGCGGCTCCAGCAGGGCGTTGCCGAAACGCAGGGCGAGCAGGTTCTGCACGCCCTCCTTGCCGAGGTAGTGGTCGACCCGGAACACCGCCGCCTCGCCGAACACCCGCGCCACCGCCGCGTTGATGGCGTTCGAGCTGGCGAGGTCGTGGCCGATCGGTTTCTCCAGCATCACCCGCACCCCGGCGTCGGCCAGGCCGGCCGCGCCGAGCGCCGCGCACACCGGCCCGTAGCCCGACGGGGCGATGGAGAGGTGCACCAGTACGTCGCCCGCGCCGCGCAGCGCGGTGATACGGGCGACCAACGCCGCCAGCGATTCGGGGCGGGTGAAGTCGGCCGGCTGGTAGTGGCAGCGGGCGAGCAGGCGCGCCAAGGCCGCGGCGTCCGCTTCCACCGCCGCCGAGCCCTGCACCGCCGCCGCCAGCAGCGCCGGGAAGTCGACCTCCTCGGCGGCGCTGCCGAGCAGGCGCAGGGTCGGCGGCAGCAGCCCGTCGCGCTCCAGCGCGTACAGCGCCGGCAGCAGCATGCGCCGCGCCAGGTCGCCGGTGGCACCGAACAGCACGAGCAGGGAGGCGTCCTGGGGCATGGTGCTTCCGTGGGGAGCGGGCCCACAGCCTACTGCGGCCACGCGGCGGTGTCCGCCGCGCCGGCCCCGGCGGGCTGGCTATACTCGTCACAGGCCCGACCGAATCCCCGCCATGCCCCTGCGTCGTCTGCTCTTGTCCTCACTCGTCCTCGCCGCGCTGCTGCTCGCGGCCTGCGGCAACAAGGGCGACCTGGTGCGGCCGACGCCGGTCGCGGCCGCGGAGCCCACGGCGGTCGCGGAGCCTGCGCCGGAATGAGCAGCGCCGCACCGCGCCGGCGTTTCACCAAGATGCATGGTGCCGGCAACGATTTCGTGCTGCTCGACCTGCGCGACGGCACGCCGCCGCCTTCGCCCGCCGAGCTCGTGCGCATGGCCGACCGCCACCGCGGCATCGGCTTCGACCAGCTCCTCGCCCTCGGCCCGCCGGCCACGCCGGGCGCGCTCGCCGCCTACCGGATCTGGAACGCCGACGGCAGCCCCGCCGGCCAGTGCGGCAACGGCGCCCGCTGCGTGGCCGCCTGGTTGCGCCGCGAGGGCAGCGCCACCGCCCCGCGCTTCCGGCTCGATGGCCCGGCCGGGACGGTCGAGGCCGAGGCCCTGGACGACGGCGGTTTCGCCCTCGACATGGGGCGGCCGCGCTTCGCCCCGGCCGAGGTGCCGCTGCGGCTCGACGGCCCCGGTCCGGAGCACACCCTCGATTCGCCCTGGGGCGAGCTGCGTTTCGGTGCGGTCTCGATGGGCAATCCGCATGCCGTGCTCGAGGTCGCCGATCCCGCCGCCATCGACCACGCCGGCATCGCCCGCTGGCTGCAGGCGCAGGCGGTCTTCTCCGAGGGGGTCAACGTCGGCTTCGCCCGGGTGCTGGACGCCGGCCACATCGCCTTGCGGGTCCACGAGCGCGGGGTCGGCGAGACCCTGGCCTGCGGCAGCGGCGCCTGCGCCGCGGTGGCGGTGCTGGCGCGGCGCGGCCGCGTCGGACGCCGCGTGGCGGTCGACCTGCCGGGCGGCCGCCTGTGCATCGACTGGCCGGCCGACGATGCTCCGCTGCGGATGAGCGGCCCGGCGGTTTTCGTGTTCGAGGGAGAATGGCTGCCATGAGCGATGACCGCGGCACGCGCCACGAGGCGCACGAGATGGCGCAGTGGCTGCGCCGCCACCCGCGTTTCCTGGAGCAGTTCCCCGACCTCGCGGTGACCCTGGTGGTGCCGAAGGACGGCGGTGCCAGCGCCTCGCTCGCCGGCTACCAGCTGGAGGTGCTGCGCGAGAAGAACCGCGAGCTCACCCGCCGCCTGCACGAGCTCGGCGAGAACGCCCAGCTCAACGAGCGGCTGGCCGTGCGCACCCACCAGCTCACCCTCGCCCTGATGCGCGCCGGCACGCCGGCCGACACCCTGCGGACGATGGTGGCGGTGCTCGGCGAGGACTTCGCCGGCGATGCCGTGCGCGTGCTGGTGCCGGTCGGCCCGGCCACCCCGGCAGCACTCGCGGTCGCGCTCGGCGCATTGGACGGCGCGCCCTGGCTGCTCGCCCTGCCGGCCGCGGACCCGCGCCTCGCCGCCGTGGCCGGCTTGCTGGAGGCGGGCGAGCCGCAGTGCGGGCGACCGGGCCCCGAGCGCCAGGCCCTGCTGTTCGGCAGCGCCGGCGAGCGCGCCGCCTCGGCCGCCCTGCTGCCGGTGGCCGGGCTCGGCCTCGTCGCCATCGGCAGCGCCGACCCCAACCGCTTCTACCCCGGCATGGGCACCCTGTTCCTGCGCATGATGGCCGAGGCCCTGGCCACCGCGCTGGCGCGGGGCTGAGGACCTTCGGGGCATGGCCGGGCCGGGCAGCGCGGTGGTGGCGGACGACGCCCTCGACGCCGGGCTGGCCGCCTTCCTCGCCCATCTCGACATCGAGCGGCAGGCCTCGCCGCACACGCTTGCCGCCTACCGCCGCGACCTCGGCGCGCTCCGCGACTGGCTCTCGGCCCGCGGCCTCGGGCAATGGTCGGGGCTCGATGCCGCCGCCCTGCGCGCCTTCGTCGCCGACGAGCACGCCCGCGGCCTCGCCCCGGCCAGCGTGCAGCGCCGGCTCTCGGCCTGCCGGGCGCTGCTGCGCTGGCTGCAAAAGCACGGCGTGCTGGCCGTCGACCCGAGCGCCGGCCTGCGCGGGCCGCGCTCGCCGCGCCGGCTGCCGCAGGTGCTCGACGCCGACGAGATGGGCCAGCTGGTCGAGGTGCCGGTGGACGGCCCGCTCGGCCTGCGCGACCGCGCCATGCTGGAGCTGTTCTACTCCTCGGGCCTGCGGGTCTCGGAGCTGTGCGCGCTGCGTCGCGTCGACCTCGACCTCGCCGGCGGCGAGGTGCGGGTGCTCGGCAAGGGCCGCAAGACCCGCATCGTGCCGGTCGGCCGGCATGCCCGCGAGGCGCTGGCGGCCTACCTCGCCCAGCAGCCGGCGGCAGCGGCGGCGCCGTTGTTCCCCGGCCGCGACGGCGGGCCGATCACGCCGCGCGCGGTGCAGAAGCGCGTGCGCGAACTGGCTGCTCGCCAGGGCGTGTGGAAGCGCGTGCACCCGCACCTGCTGCGGCACAGCTTCGCCAGCCACGTGCTGGAAAGTTCGGGCGACCTGCGCGGCGTGCAGGAGCTGCTGGGCCACGCCAGCATCGCCACCACGCAGATCTACACCCACCTCGACTTCCAGCACCTCGCCCGCGTCTACGACGGTGCCCACCCGCGGGCGAAGCGCCGCCGGTGAAGCGGCCGATGCGATTGATTTTTTCGTGAGGGGGGGGGTAGCCTGCAAGCGCTTTTGAAGCCCATCCCCAACTGCCGTTTCGAGGAGAGCTGTCATGAAGGTGTTGTCGTGGCTGCGAATCGCGTCCGTCGTGTCCGTCGTGATGCTGTCCTTGCCGCTCGCGGCCCAGATTGACACGCTGCGGGCGGTGTCCTGCGATGCCTGCAGCGAGCAGCAACGCATCCAGGAGGTCACCGCCGTCGCAGCATCGCCCGGTGGGAGCCAGGTTTACGTGATCGATGCCGCTGCCGCGTCCCTCCGTCTGTACGACGTCTGGATCGACAAGGAGCCGGGCTTGTTCCACGTCACAGTGAGAGAAGCACCGGTCCCGGCCACGGCCGCCGCGGCGTTCGCGGAGGTGCTCCAGCGCATACCGATGATCAAGGGGGGCAGCATGACTATGCACCTGGTGCCTTCGGGCTGCGTCAGCGAGGGCACCAGTTTCGCGGCCAACCATGTCTCCGACGAAACCTGTCGGTCACACACCTACGGGACGGTCCGGAACTCGTTCCAGAACTCCGCACAAGGCTGGGTCAGGGGGCCCTTGCAGCAGGCGCTGACCTTGGCGCTGACGCGGACCCCGCAGGGTCCGCGGGTCGTCCGCGTCGTGGTCCGCACGCCGGATGGTTCGACCATCGATATCGATGCCACCATAGGCATCGACATACAGGGCAATCTGATCCTGACCGAGGTGCGTACCGTCCGTGCCCACGCCAACGGCATCGATCTGCCCTTGCGGGCGAGTGACCTTCGCGGGCGGACCTTCACTTCGACCGGCGCAGCCATGTTCGCCGATTTCCGCAGGATGTTCAGCAACTGGAGCGTGGACAGCGGTTCCAAATGTTCCACCAGGCAACGCATCGTCTGCCCGCCCGATCCCGGCGCACCTTGCATCAGCTACATCACGTGCGAGCCGCCGCCTCCGTAAGGGTCGCATCGCAGGGCCTTGGCCCGCTTCCGCTCGATCGGACCCCGGATGGGATCCGATCGAGCGACCCTGAGGCCGCTCAGCGGGCGGCGAGGGTGGGCTGCCGCAGCACTTCCGGCAGTTGCCGCGACCAGCGCGAGAAGGCGCGGTCGGCATCCTGCCAGATGCCGACCCGCGGCATGCCGTCGGCCAGGCTGCTGCTGTAGCGGTCGGCGAGTTCGCCGACGGCGCGACCGTCGCGCTCCAGCTGCAGGCGCACGCTGGCCCCGCCGGCGTACACCGACTGGGAGGACAGGCCGGGCTGGCGCTGGTGGTCGGCGAAGGTTGGCCGGCTGGAGGCCAGCCCCTCGAGGGTGGGGCGCACCACCAGCACGCCGGGGCCGGGCGCGGCGACCAGCTCGAATCCGTCGTCGAGGCCGCGCCGCAAGGCTTGGGTGAGGGCCTCGGCGCGGGCCTTGGCATCGCGCGGGCGGACCGGTCGCGGCTCGCCGCTGCGCAAGGCGAAGCGGTGCGCCGGCGGTTCCGGCAGGGCCAGCGCGACCTCGGCGACGTGCACCTGGCGCACCCCCTGCAGGGCGGCGGGGTCGTCGATGCGGACGCTGTCGAAGGCGAGGGCCGCGGCGGGCAGGGCGGCCAGGGCGAGGCTCAGGACGGTGCGCATGGCGGTTCTCCGCGGTGGCGATGATCCCGAGCATAGCCCCGGCGCGTCGAGCCGGCGTCAGTGCCACAGCGGGCGTTCAGCCGCGGCTCGACTGCCTGAATCGGCCGCGCCGCGGGCGGGCTTGCGCCGCCGTCCGCCGGCCCCATTTCCGGCCATGTCCCCCCGTCGGCCTGCCGCATGCAATCCCCCACCTTCCACGCCACCACCATCGTCTCCGTGCGCCGTGGCGGGCACGTCGTCGTCGCCGGCGACGGCCAAGTCACCCTCGGCCACACCGTCATGAAGGCCAATGCCCGCAAGGTGCGACGGCTCGCCAACGGCCGGGTGCTGGCCGGCTTCGCCGGCGCGGCGGCCGACGCCTTCACCCTGTTCGAGCTGTTCGAGGCCAAGCTGGAGCGCCACGGCGGCCAGTTGCTGCGCGCCGCCGTCGAACTCACCAAGGAATGGCGCACCGACCGCCGGCTCGGCAAGCTGGAGGCCCTGCTGGCGGTGGCCGATGGCGAGCACTCGCTCATCCTCTCCGGCAACGGCGACGTGATCGAGCCCGAGGACGGCCTGATCGCGATCGGCTCGGGCGGCCCCTACGCGCTGGCCGCCGCCCGCGCCCTGCTCGCCCACACCACGCTCGATGCCCGCGCCGTCGCCGAGGCGGCGCTCGCCATCGCCGGCGACATCTGCATCTACACCAACCGCCACATCAGCGTGGAGGAGCTGGGCGAACCCCGCCCCGCCACGCCGGAGTCCTGACGCCATGCCGATCCGCTTCGACACCGCCGGTGCCACCATGACCCCGCGCGAGATCGTGCAGGAACTCGACCGCCACATCGTCGGCCAGCAGGAGGCCAAGCGCGCCGTCGCCATCGCCCTGCGCAACCGCTGGCGGCGCATGCAGCTCGACCCGGCGCTGCGCGACGAGGTGATGCCGAAGAACATCCTGATGATCGGCCCGACCGGCGTCGGCAAGACCGAGATCGCGCGCCGGCTGGCGAGCCTCGCCAACGCGCCCTTCGTCAAGGTCGAGGCGACCCGCTTCACCGAGGTCGGCTACGTCGGCCGGGACGTCGAGCAGATCGTCCGCGACCTCGCCGACGTCGCCGTGGCGATGTTCCGCGAGCAGGCCAAGCAGAAGCTGCACAGCGTGGCCGAGGACCGCGCCGAGGAGCGCCTGCTCGACCTGCTGCTGCCGCGCCGCGCGCCGGCAACGGGCTTCGGTTTCGACGCCGGCGAGGCGGCCGTGCCCGCCGAGCCGCCGGCCGATGCCGAGACCCGCCAGAAGCTGCGCAAGCAGTTGCGCGAGGGTCGCCTCGACGCCCGCGAGATCGAACTGGAACTGGCCGTCGCCGCCGGACCCGGCCAGGCGCTGCCGGTGCCGCCGGGCATGGAGGAGATGGCCCAGCAGATCACCCGGATGTTCCAGGGCCTGGGCGCCGGCCGCACGCAGCGGCGCCGCCTGCGCATCGCCGAGGCCCGGCCGCTGCTCATCGAGGAGGAGGCCGGGAAGCTGGTCAACGAGGAGGAGATCCGCCAACACGCGGTCAGCGCCTGCGAGCAGCACGGCATCGTCTTCATCGACGAGATCGACAAGGTGGCGCGCCGGCAGAACACGCTCGGTGCCGACGTCTCCCGCGAGGGCGTGCAGCGCGACCTGCTGCCCCTGGTCGAGGGCTCGACCGTCAGCACCCGGCACGGGCCGGTCAGGACCGACCACATCCTGTTCATCGCCTCCGGTGCCTTCCACCTCGCCAAGCCGAGCGACCTGATCCCCGAACTGCAGGGCCGCTTCCCGATCCGGGTCGAGCTGGCGGCACTCTCGAAGGCCGACTTCGTGCGCATCCTGACCGAGCCGAAGGCGGCGCTGACCACCCAGTACCAGGCCCTGCTGGCGACCGAGGGGGTGCGCGTCGAATTCACGCCCGACGGCATCGAGCGCCTGGCCGCGTTGGCCTTCGAGCTCAACGAGCGCCAGGAGAACATCGGCGCCCGCCGCTTGCACACGGTGCTGGAGCGGCTGCTGGAGACCGCCAGCTTCGAGGCACCGGACCGCGGCGGCAGCGCGCTGCGGGTCGATGCCGGCTTCGTCGATGCGCAGTTGGGGCCGATCGCCGCCGACACCGACCTCGCGCGCTACGTGCTGTAATACCGCGATGAACCCGTCCGAACCCGGCCCCGGGCCGACCACCCATTTCGGTTTCCGCGAGGTGCCCGCGGCCGCGAAGGCCGGGCTGGTGCGCGGGGTGTTCACCTCGGTGGCCGGCCGCTACGACCGCATGAACGACTTGATGAGCCTCGGCATCCACCGGCTCTGGAAGCGCTACTTCGTGGCCACCTCCGGGGTGGCGAAGGGCGACCGCGTGCTCGACCTCGCCGGCGGCACCGGCGACATCGCCGCCCTGCTGCACGAGCGCGTCGGCGCGAGCGGCGAAGTGGTGGTCGGCGACATCAACGCCGCCATGCTGGGCGTCGGCCGCGACCGCCTGACCGACCGCGGCCTGGTGCGCGGCCTGCGCTGGGTGCAGCTGAACGCCGAGGCGCTGCCCTTCGCGGACGGCAGCTTCGACCTCGTCACCATCGCCTTCGGCCTGCGCAACGTCACCGACCAGGCCCGCGCCCTGTGCGAGATGCACCGCGTGCTGAAACTCGGTGGCCGCGCCCTGGTGCTGGAGTTCTCGGCGGTGAAGCCGGCCTGGTTCAGGCCACTCTACGACTTCCACAGCTTCGAGGTGCTGCCGCGGCTCGGGCGGCTGGTCGCCAACGACGCCGAAAGCTACCGCTACTTGGCCGAGAGCATCCGCCGGCACCCGCCGCAGGAGGAACTCGAGCGTATGATGGCCGAGGCCGGCTTCGAGCGCTGCGACCACCGCAACCTCTCCGCGGGCATCTGCGCCATCCATTCCGGTTACCGGGTCTGAACCGACCGCATGCGCCTGTTGCCCGCCCTGGCCCTCGCCGCCTTCGCCTGCATGGCCCACGCCGCCGACCGCGCCCACGACGAACACAGCTTCGCCGAGCCACGGCTGGTGCGGATCACCGCCACCGACCTCGACCTGCGCGTCGATTTCGACCAGCGCGTCCTGCGCGGCCAGGCCATCCACCGGCTGGAGTGGGCAACCCCCGCCGCCCCCGGCCCGGTGGATCTGGTGCTCGACACCCGCGAGCTCACCATCGAGCGGGTGCAGGCGCGCGCCGCCGAGGGCCGCTGGCAGCCGGTCGAATTCAGCCTGGCGGAGGCCGACCCGATCCTCGGCAGCCGGCTCAGCATCCACCTGCCGCAGCGCCTGCCGGAGGTGCGCATCCGCTACCGCAGCTCGCCCGCGGCCTCCGGCCTGCAGTGGCTGCCGCCCGCGCTCACCGCCGGCGGCCGCCAGCCGCTGCTGTTCAGCCAGTCGCAGGCCATCCACGCGCGCAGCTGGGTGCCCCTGCAGGACACGCCGGGCGTGCGCTTCACCTACACCGCGCGGATCCGCACCGCGCCCGGCCTGATGGCGCTGATGAGCGCCGACAACGACCCGGCGGCGCAGCCCGACGGCGATTTCCGCTTCACCATGCCGCAGCCGATCCCGAGCTACCTGCTGGCGCTGGCGGTCGGCGATTTCCGCTTCCGGCCGATCACCGAGCGCGGCGGCGTCTGGGCCGAGCCGGCCCTGCTGGAGCGGGCGGCGGCCGAGTTCGCCGACACCGGACGCATGATCGAGGTCGCCGAGTCGCTCTACGGCCCCTACCGCTGGGGCCGCTACGACCTCCTGGTGCTGCCGCCCAGCTTCCCGTTCGGCGGCATGGAGAATCCGCGCCTGAGCTTCATCACCCCGACCATCCTCACCGGCGACCGCTCGCTGGTGTCGCTGATCGCCCACGAACTCGCGCATTCCTGGTCGGGCAACCTCGTCACCAACGCCAGCTGGAAGGACTTCTGGCTCAACGAGGGCTTCACCACCTACGTCGAGAACCGCATCGTCGAGGCCCTGTTCGGGGCCGAGCGCGCCGCCATGGAGACCGCCATCGGCCAGGCCGCGCTGCGCGAGACCCTGGCCGGCCTGCCGCCCGAGCGCCAGGTGCTGGCCCTGCCGCCCTTCCCCGGCCGCGACCCCGAGGAGGCCCTGAACGACGTCGCCTACGTCAAGGGCCAGTGGTTCCTGCAGTTCCTCGAACAGCGCTTCGGCCGCGAGGCCTTCGATGCCTTCCTGCGGCGCTGGTTCGACGCCCACGCCTTCCAGAGCGTCACCACCGACGATTTCCTCGCCTTCCTGCGCCGCGAACTGATGGCGCGCCAGCCGGGCCGGGTCAGCGAGGCCGAACTCGCGGCCTGGATCGCCGGCCCCGGGCTGCCGCCCAGCGCGACCCCGGTGGTTTCGACCCGACTCGCCGCCGTCGACGCCGCCCGCGCCGACTGGCTGGAGCGCCGCAGCACCGCCGCCGACCTCGACACCGAAGGCTGGGTCACCCAGCAGTGGGTGCATTTCCTCGAAGACCTGCCGGCCGACATCGGTGCCGAGCGGCTGGTCGAACTCGACGCCGCCTTCCGCTTCACCGGCACGCCGAACGGCGAGATCGCCGAGCGCTGGTACCCGATCACCGTCCGCGCCGGCTACTTCGAGGCCCGCCCGGCGCTGGCCCAGTTCCTGCGCCAGGTCGGCCGGCGCAAGCTGATCCTGCCGACCTACCGTGCGCTCGCCGAGACCCCGGACGGCCTCGCCTTCGCCCGCTCGCTGTTCCAGCAGGCGGCCCCGGGCTACCACCCGATCACCCGCGCCTCGGTGCAGGCCGTTTTGGATGCCGCCGCGCGCTGAGCGCCCCCGTCGCTGGCGCGCCGCGGCGGGCGTGGCGCTGGGCCTCGCCGCGGCCGGCGTCCTGGCCTACGTCGTGCTGGGCCTCGTCCGGCCCGAGGCCGTGCTGCGCGGCGGCTACGCCCTGCTCGGCAGCCTGCTCGGGGTCGAGCGCAAGCTCGTCGAGGTCGACGGCCGCCGCTGGGCCGTGCTGGAGGCGGGGCCCGCCGACGCGCCGGTGATCGTGCTGCTGCACGGCTTCACCGGCAGCAAGGAGAACTGGCTGCCGCTGATGGCGGTGCTGGCGCGCAGCCACCGGGTGGTCGCGCCCGACCTGCCCGGCTGGGGCGAGAGCGAGCGCGTCGCCGGCGCCGACCACGGCGTGGTGGCCCAGGCCGATCGGGTGGCGCGCTGGCTCGAAAGCCGCGGCGCGCCGCCGGCCCTGCTGGCCGGGCACTCGATGGGCGGCCACATCGCCGCCCTGGTCGCTGCCCGCCATCCGGCGCAGGTGCCGCGGCTCGCCCTGATCGCCGCCGCCGGCGTGCCCTTCGCCGAGAACACCTTCACCCGCGCCGTGCTGGCCGGCGAGCACCCGTTCGCGGTCCACGACACCGCCAGCCTGCGCCAGTACCTCGGCCTGGTATTCACCGACCCGCCGCCCCTGCCCTGGCCGCTCGGCCGGGCACTCCTCCGCCAGCGCATCGCCGATGCCGACTTCGAGCACGAGGTGCTGGCCAGCCTGCGCGGCCCGGAGCGCTTCGCCGTGCAGCCGCTGCTGCCGGACATCGAGGCCCCGACCCTGCTGCTCTGGTGCGACGACGACCGGGTGATCGACCCGAACGCGGCCGCGGTGTTCGCCGCGGGGTTGCCGGAGTCCCAGCTGCGGCTGCTGCCGGGCTGCGGCCACATGCCGATGCTGGCCGCCATCCCGGCCACCGCCGCGGCGCTGCGCGAGGCGGCGGCGCTGTCGCGCTGAGGGCGCGCTGCGATTCGTGGGGCGAGTCTGTCGGCGGATCGGAGTTCGCTTGGGCTCGAGCTCGCAAGGGCGAGCCTGTCGGCGGATCGGGCCACCTGCTTTCCGCGCGATCGGGCGTCCTGCCCTCACGCGCGGCGCTCGGCTCCTGCCTCGCTGCCGCAGATCGGCCCTCACCGCCGCGGCTCGCCCGCCAGGCACCGCGCTTGCGACCTCGGCTCGCCCACGCTCGTGGTGCAGCCATGCCGCAGCGTGTTTGTGATCCCGGCCTTGCCGGGTGCTTCGCTTCACGACCCGCCAGGAACGATCCGCGCCGCGCCCGTGGGCCATGGGGATCGCAGGAGGCGCACAGGGACGTGCGCCGTCCGGCGACTGCGGAGCGGGACGCGTAGCCGTCGCCGGCCGCGACCCCGTGGGCCACGAAGGCAGGCGCACTCGGCAGGGCGAGCCTGTCGGCGGATCGGGCCACCTGCTTCCCGCGCGATCGGGCGCCCCGCCTGCGGCTCACTCCGGTGGCTGCTCGCCCTCGAAGCGCCGCACGGTGGCGCCGCGGACCTCGCCGATCCGCGCACTGGCGTGGACGTACAGGCGTACCTCGCGGCGGAACACCATCGGCCCGCGGACTTCCGCCTCCGGGCCGACCACCACCGTGGGCAGCTTCTCGCCGCCCCAGCTCCACCAGCCGCGGTTCGCCGCTTCCACTTCGATGCCGCCGGCGCGGCTGCCGCGTTCCAGTCGGAGATCGCCGTTGACCGTGCGCAGCAGGCCATGCACCTCGGCACCTTCCAGCCGGATGCCGCCGTTGATCGTCGCCACGTTGCCATCGACGCGGCTGCCGGTGCCGATGCGGATGCCGCCGTTGACCGTGCGCAGCTTGCCCGTGGCATGGCTGCCGGCATCGAGGTGGATGCCGCCGTTGACGGTCTCGGCGCTCCCCAGTCGCACCCGGCCGGCGATGCGGATGCCGCCGTTGACGGTCTCGGCGCGGCCGACTTCGGCGCCTTCCTCGACCAGGATGCCGCCGTTCACCGTTTCCGCCGAGCGCACGCGGGCGTCGCGCTCGATGCGGATGCCGCCGTTGACCGCCGCGAGGTCGCCGTATTCGCGGCCGGCGCTGGCGGTCAGGCCACCGAACACCTTGGATTCGCTGCGTGGCTCCCCGGACACGGCTACCGCCGGGAGCAGCGCGGCGAGCAGCAGGACGGACAGGGTGAAACGGGATGCGGCGAAGCGGGATGCGGGCGGGATCGGGCGGTGCATGACGGCCTCCGGGCGGGCAGGGTGCGAATCCGTCGCGGCAACTAAGGTCCTCGGGGCCATGCTGCCGCGCTCGGCTAGACTTGTCGCCTCCCGTTCGTCACTGGTGCATGAGTCATGGTGCCGCGTCCGAAACCCGTCCTCCTGCTCATCCTCGATGGATGGGGCCATCGCGAGGAGACGGCCGACAACGCCATCGCCCTTGCCCGCGTGCCGCACTGGCGCCGCCTGCTGGCCGAGTGCCCGCACACCCTCGTGCACACCGAGGGCCGCCACGTCGGCCTGCCGGACGGGCAGATGGGCAATTCCGAGGTCGGCCACATGAACATCGGCGCCGGCCGCATCGTCTACCAGGACCTGACCCGGGTGGACGCCGAGATCGAGAGCGGCGCGTTCTTCTCGAACCCCGAGCTGCGCGCCGCCTGCCGCGCCGCCCGCGAGGCCGGCGCCACCCTGCACCTGATGGGCCTGCTCTCGCCCGGCGGCGTGCATTCGCACGAGGCGCACCTGTTCGCGCTCCTCGAACTGGCCAGGCGCGAGGGTGTGGCCCGCGTCGCCGTGCACGCCTTCCTCGACGGCCGCGACATGCCGCCGCGCTCGGCCGGCCCCTCGCTGCGCGCGCTGGACGCGGCGATGGCGAAGGCCGGCAACGCCCACCTCGCCACCGTCTCGGGCCGTTACTTCGCGATGGATCGCGACCAGCGCTGGGAGCGCGTCGAGGCGGCCTACCGCGCGATCACCGACGCGCAGGCCGAGTACCAGGCCACGGATGGTCTGGCGGCGCTGGACGCCGCCTATGCCCGCGGCGAGAACGACGAGTTCGTGAAGCCGACGCTCATCGCCGGTGCCGCGCCGATGCGCGACGGCGATGCCGTGGTGTTCTTCAACTTCCGCGCCGACCGCGCCCGCCAACTCAGCGCCGCCTTCACCGTGCCGGGTTTCGACGGTTTCGCGCGTCCGCGCGCGATCGCGCTGTCGCGTTTCGTCGGCATGGCCGACTACGGTGCCGAGCTGCCGGTCCGGATCGCCTACCCCTCCGAGGATCTGCGCGACACCCTGGGCGAAGTGGTTGCCGCCGCCGGGCTCACGCAGCTGCGCATCGCCGAGACCGAGAAGTACGCCCACGTCACCTTCTTCTTCAGCGGCGGCCGCGAGCAGGAGTACCCCGGCGAGACGCGCATCCTCGTGCCCTCGCCGAAGGTCGCCACCTACGACCTGCAGCCGGAGATGAGCTGCCCGGAAGTGACCGACCGCCTGGTCGAGGCCATCCACGGTGGCACCTTCGATTTCATCGCCTGCAACCTCGCCAACCCCGACATGGTCGGCCACACCGGCGACCTTGAGGCCGCGATCCAGGCCGCCGAAGCCGTCGATGCGGCACTGGGCCGCCTGCGCGCAGCGATCGAGGCGGTCGGCGGCGCGATGATCGTCACCGCCGACCACGGCAACCTCGAGTTGATGCGCGACCCGGAAACCGGCCAGCCGCACACTTCGCACACGGTCGGCCCGGTGCCCTTCGTCCTCCTCGGCCGCCCGAGGGGCTTGCGTGCCGGCGGCGCGCTGCGCGACATCGCCCCGACCGTGCTGGCCCTGCTCGGCCTGCCGAAGCCGCCGGCGATGAGCGGCGAATCGCTGTTGCGGCCGGTCTGATGGGCGAGGGCGCCGGGCGCTGGTCGGGGATTGTGCCCGCCGTGGCCGGCTTCGCCCTGCCGCGGGCGGCGCGGACCGCGCCGTGGCGGTGCGCCCTGGCCCTGGCCTTGATGGCTGCGGTGCTGCCGGCCGCTGCCGCCCCGCGGCCTGCCGAGCGCGAGGCGGCCGCCGAGGCCCGGCTGCGCGTGCTCGAGCAGCGGCTCGCCGCCCTCGACGAAGCCCAGCGCGCCGACGAGGCCC
>JAGXSL010000173.1 GCA_018333835.1 Lysobacteraceae bacterium | reverse complement strand
CGCAGGGCCATGTCGATGGCGAGGATGCGCAGGCTGATGCGCTTCATGCGCTCGATGTCGATGTGGCCGGTGATCAGCTCGGCGAAGGTGGCGAGCCCCTCCTGGGTCGCGGTGATGCGCGGCGAGCTGCCGGCCAGCGAGGCGAAGTGCGGCTGCGAGCGGCCGTTGAGGGCGGTCAGGGTGTGGATGTAGGCCTCGTGCTCGCGCAACTGGTGCAGGTCGTAGCTGTTGAAGGCGGCACCGCTGCGCAGGCGGATCCGGGTCGGCCCGGCGGCGGCCTTGGCGATCAGGTCGGGATCGAGCTCGACCGCCACCCGCCCGGGGCCGAAGAAGCCGTCGAGCTCGGCCTGCAGGTGCTCGCGAACCTCGCCGGCGGTGATCGTGTCCTCGTCGTCGCCGGCGCGCAGCTCGGCGTCGAGCTCGTCGGCGATGCGCACGAAATGCAGGGCGGCGTCCAGCCCCGAGACCTGCCCGCCGGGCAGCATGTCGCCGGGCCGGCCGAACAGGCGGATCGAGTGCTCGCTGACCTCGGCGGTGCCGACCGCCTCCAGCAGCAGGGCGGTGGTGTGCCAGCTCCCGGCGGTGCGCCGCAGGTAGAGGCCGAGCGGCGTGTCCGGGTCGGCGGCGGCGGCGACGGCGAGCAGTTCGGCGCGCACCTCCGAGTGGTCCTCGACCAGGTACTCCGGCTCCGGCAGGCGTTGCACGCCGCGCCGCCAGCGTTCCAGGAAGGCCTGCTGCACCGGCCGCGTCCAGCTCACCGCCTGCAGCAGCCGCAGCCGCCGCGAGGCCCGCACGATGCGGGCGTCGAGCGCGGCCAGCGCGGCGAGGTCGGTGGTGGCGGCAGGCATCGGGATCGGCCGGGCGGGAGCCTGGGAGCATAGCCCGGCCGTTGACCACCGGACGCGCGGGCGTCAGCCTTGGCCCATGGCCGATCGACCTCCCGCGCCGGCCCGCCCCGGCTGGCGACACAGCCTGAAGACCCGCCTCGCGCTATGGATCGGCGCCGGCGCCGCGCTGGTCGCCGGCCTCGCCGGCATCGGTTTGCACCAGGTCGCCGAGCGCCGCGCCCTGGCCGCCGGCGAGGCCGCCCTGCAGCGCGAACTGCGTCGCGCCGGCGCCGAACTGCGCGCCCTGCTGGGGGGCGTCGAGGTCGCCGCCCGCACGCTGGCCCACGCCCAGGCCGGGATCGGTGGCGACGACCCCGCGCCGGCACGGGCACTGCTCGATGCCGCGGTGCATTCCGAACCGCTGCTGGCCGGTGGCCTGCTGGTGCTGGGCCAACCCGGCGCGATGTCCGTGGAGGCGCCGCCGGCCTACTACGCCAAGCGCCACGGCGAGGGTCTGCGACAGGTCCGGGCCACGGATGCGGCCGCCGCGGCCGATCCCCGCCCGACGGGCTGGCAGGCACCGTCGTTCAACCCCCTGGCCGGCAACCGCTGGACGGTCGGGCACCATCGCGTCCTCGACGCCCCTGGCGGCCGGGTGCGGCTCGATCTGCCGCTGGATGCGCTGAACCGCTCGCTGATGCCGTTCCGCGACGATCCGCGCCTGCACGCCCTGCTGTTCAAGGAAGGCACCCTGGTCGGCGATTCGCGCTGGCGCTCGATCGGCACCCCGCCACCGGCGGATCCGCGCTCCATCGCCCTGCTCGCGCTGCTCGCGGAGGGCCCGGAAGGGCGCCCGCAGCCGCTGGCGGACGGCCGCCGCGGCCTCGCCGAGGCACTGGGCGGCGACTGGCGGCTGGTCGTGCTGCTCGACGAGGCGGCGACGCTGGCCCCGCTGCAGGCCCTGACCTGGCGCTTCGTCGGCGGCACCGCCGTGGCCATCCTGCTGCTCGGCCTGCTCGGCAACGCCCTCGCCCGCCGCATCACCCAGCCCCTGGTGCGGCTGGGGCAGAGTGCCGGGGAACTCGCCCAGGACGGCTTCGCACTGCCGACCGACCTGCTGCTGCGCAAGGACGAGATCGGCCAGCTCGCCCGCGCCCTCGACGCCGCCGACACCGCCCTGCGCCAGCAACTGGCGCGCAGCCAACGGCTCGCCCAGGAGCAGCAGAAGCTCGACAGCGAATTGCGCCTCGCCCACGACCTGCAGCAGTCGATGCTGCCCGCCTCGCGGACGGTGGAGGTGGCCGAGGGGCGGCTGGAACTGCATGCCCAGCTGCGCCCGGCCAAGAGCGTGGGCGGCGACTTCTACGCCTTCCACCCGCGCGAGGACGGCATGGTCTGGTTCGCGGTCGGCGACGTCAGCGACAAGGGCGTGCCGGCCGCGCTGTTCATGGCCCGTACCGTCGCCGTGCTGGAGGCCACCGCCCGCAACACCGACTCGCCGGCCCTGATGCTGGCCCGCGCCGCGCCGAGGCTGGCCGAGGGCAACGAGGGCTGCATGTTCGCCACCACGTTGTGCGGCCTGGTCGATCCGCACACCGGCCTGTTCGAACTGGCCAGCTCGGCCCACGAGCTGCCGCGGATCGTGCGCGCCGACGGCCGCGTCGAGGTCTTCGCGATGGAGACCGGGGCCCCGCTGGGGATCGACCCCGAGGCCTACGGCGAGGGCCAGGCCGGGATGCTGGCCCCCGGCGACTGCCTGTTCTGCTTCAGCGACGGCGTCACCGACGCCCGCGACCGCCATGGCCGGCTGTTCGGCGAGGAACGCCTGCATGCGGTGCTGGCACAACCCGGCCGCAGCGCCGCCGAGCGCGTCGCCGGGGTGCTGGCGGCGGTCGACGCTTTCACCGAGGGCGCCGAACCGGCCGACGACATCACCGTGCTGGCGGTCGGCCTGGTGGCGCCGGCGCAAGCCGCCGGCAACGCCCTGCGCTTCGAACTCTGGCCGGCCGGGCTGCGGGCGATGGAGCGCACCATCGAGGACTGCCTGGTGCGCCACGGCGTCGACAAGGCCGCCCGTGGCGAGGTCCGGTTGGTGCTGGAGGAACTGCTGGCCAACGCCCTCGACCATGGCGGTGCCAGCGATTGCGTGGTCGAACTGGCGTTCGAGGATGCCGCCATCCGGCTGCGCATCGAGGACGATGGCCACGCCTTCGATCCGCTGGCCACGCCGACGCTGGAACTCGACGCCGACGACCCCGACCGCCCGGTCGGCGGCCTCGGCATCCACCTGGTCAAGACCCTGGCCCTCGACGCCGGCTACGTGCGCGAGGGCGACCGCAACCGACTCACCCTCGTCCTGCCAAGGAACCCGCCATGACCGAACCCCTCGAGATCCGCTTCGAAGGCAGCGCCCCGAAGTTCACCTGCCGCATCGCCGGCCAACTCGATACCCACACCTACCAGCACGCCGACGCCGCGCTGGAGCCCCTGCTCGCCGACCCGGCCGTGCAGCTGCTGGTGCTCGACCTCGAAGGGCTGGAATACATCAGCTCGGCCGGCCTGCGCACCGTGTTCAAGGCACGCAAGGCGCTGAGCGCGCGCGGCGGCAAGCTTCTGGTGGCGAACCTGCAGCCGCAGATCCGCAAGGTCTTCGACCTGGTCAAGGCGGTGCCGTTCTCCGAGATCTTCCGCTCGACGGAGGAGGCCGACGCCTACCTCGACGCCATGCAGAAGCGGGTGCTGTCGGGCGACGAGGAGTGATCGTCGCGCTGATCGAGCGCGGCTGATCGCGCCGTCGCGTCGGTGGAGCGATCTGGCGAGCTCGTGATTTCGCCGCAGATTCGCAGGGCACCGGATCAGCGCCGCCCGAACTTGTCCTTGCCGCCCGGCTTCGGGCGCGTGCCCTTCGGCGCCTGCTTCGCCTCGTTGCGCCGTTGCGCCAGCGTGGTCGCGGCGGCGTCGCGCTCGTCGCGCAGCTTGACGTAGTGCGCCCAGCGCGCCTCGTCCAGCGCGCCGGCCTCGAGCGCCTCCCGCACGGCGCAGCCCGGCTCGTTGAGGTGCGCGCAGTCGCGGAAGCGGCAACGCGAGGCCAACGCCTCGATGTCCTCGAACACCTTGTCGGCCAGGTCCTCCTCGCCGACGAGCTTGAGCTCGCGCATGCCCGGCGTGTCGATCAGGCAGCCGCCCTGCGGCAGCGGGATCAGCACCCGCGAGGTGGTGGTGTGGCGGCCGCGGGAGTCGGCCTCGCGCACCTCGGCGGTCTTCATCTTCTGGCGGCCGAGCAGGGTGTTGGTCAGCGTCGACTTGCCGGCACCCGAGCTGCCCACCAGCACGCAGCTCCGCCCCGGCCCGAGGTAGGGCGCCAGCACCGCTACGCTCGCCGCGTCCTTGCCGTTGACGATGTGCAGCGGGAAGCCCGCTTCGACCAGGGGCGCGAGCAGCCCGGCGGCATCGGCGGCGAGCTCGCCGGCGAGATCGGCCTTCGAGAGCACCAGCACCGGCTGCGCGCCGCTGGCCTGCACCAGCAGCAGGTAGCGTTCGATGCGGCGCGGGTTGAAGTCGCCATCCAGGCCGGTGACGACAAGGACGAAATCGATGTTCGCGGCGATCGGCTGCTGCTGGTAGTGCTCGCCGGCGGCGGCACGGCGCAGCAAGGCGTGGCGTGGCAGCAGCGTCGTGATCGCCTCGCCCTTGGCATCGAGCAGCACCCAGTCGCCGACCACGGCGCGGTCCTCGGCGCGGAAGCGCGGGCGCGTCCATGCCGCCGGTGGCTGCACGCGGCGGGCCTCGTCGAGGGTGGTCGCCACCACGTAGGCGTTGCGGTGCTGGCCGACCACACGGGCGACGGCCGCACGCGGCAGCGCGGCCAGGGCCAGGGCGGCGGGCGCGTCGTCGCGCCAGCCCATCGGCCGCAGGGCCTCGAAGTCGTCGGGGGTCCACGTCATCGCCGGCAGTGTACGCGGGCTTGCCATGGCCTTGATCCGGCGGGCCGCATCCTGCCCGGATGAACACCTACCGCATCGGCGTCCTCCTGCTCGCCGCCCTCGGCTTCCTCGTCTTCGGCCTGTGGTTCCTCATCGACCCGATCGGCCCGCTGGCGATGATCGGCATCGAGGTCTCCGGCCCGGCGGCCGCCACTGAATTCCGTGCCTTCTACGGCGGCCTGCTGGCCGGCCTCGGCCTGCTCACCGTTGCGGCCGCGGCACGGCCGGCGTGGCGCGTCCCCGGGCTGTGGCTGGTGCTGGCGGCCAATGCGGGGATCGCCGCCGGCCGGCTGCTCGGCGTCGCCATCGACGGCGTCTGGGTGCCGTTCTTCACCTGGGCGCTGCTGTGGGAACTCGGCTTCGCGGCGCTGGCAGCGGCCGGCTTGGCCGGTACGAACCCCCGCGTGCGTTGAGCCATCGCCCCCGGCCGGCCCGAAGGGGCCGCCGGCGCCCCGGTGCCCGGAGCCCCGGGGCTTGCGCTACCCTCGGGGTTTTCGTCCGCCCGCCCCGCCCCATGCCGTCGAACACCCTGCCCACCCGCGAACGCCTGCGCGAAGTGCGCTACGAGATCCGCGGCGACCTCGCCCGCCGCGCCCGCGAGCTGGAAAGCCACGGCCACAAGCTGATCAAGCTGAATATCGGGAATCCCGGTGCTTTTGGCTTCCGCGCGCCCGAGCACCTGCAGCGCGCCATCGCCGACCACATCCACGACACCGATCCCTACACCCACCAGCAGGGCCTGCCGCAGGCCCGCGAGGCGATCGCGGCGCACTACAAGGCGCGCGGCACGCCGCAGGTCACGGCCGAGCGTATCTTCATCGGCAACGGCGTCTCCGAGCTGATCGACATCGCCCTGCGCGCCCTGCTCAACCTCGGCGACGAGGTACTGCTGCCGAGCCCCGACTACCCGCTGTGGAGCGCGGCCACCATCCTCAACGACGGCATCCCGCGCTACTACGGCTGCCGCGCCGAGAACGGCTTCCTGCCCGACCCGGACGAGATCGAGCGGATGATCGGCCCGAAGACCCGGGCCCTGGTGCTGATCAACCCGAACAACCCGACCGGGGCCAGCTACCCGAAGCCGCTGCTGGAGAGGCTGGTCGCCATCGCCGCGAAGTACCGCCTGCTGCTGATGGCCGACGAGATCTACGACGGCATCCTCTACGACGGCAACACCTTCCAGCCACTGGCGCCGCTGGCCGGCGACCTGCCCTGCCTGACCTTCAGCGGCCTGTCGAAGGTGCACCGCGCCTGCGGCTGGCGCGTCGGTTGGGCGGTGCTCTCCGGCGATCCACTGCGCAGCGGCGACTACCACCACGCGATGGACCTGCTCGGCGCGCTGCGCCTGTGCGCCAACGTGCCGGGGCAGTTCGCCATCGAGGCGGCGCTGACCGGCGGCGACACCATCACCCCGCTCACCACCCCGGGCGGCCGGCTGCACGCCTCGCGCGCCGCCATCGTCGCCGCCTGCGCGCAAAGTCGCTTCCTCTCGGTAGTGCCACCGCAGGGCGCGCTCTACGCCTTCCCGAGGATCGACACCACGCACCTGCCGGAGTTCGACGACTACCGCTTCGCGCTCGACCTGCTGGAGACCGAGCACGTGCTGGTGGTGCCGGGCAGCAGCTTCAACGTGCCCTACCGCGACCACTTCCGCGTGACCCTGCTGCCGCAGGCCGAGGAGATCAGCGAAGTGTTCCGCCGCATCGAACGCTCGCTGTCGCAGTACGCCGACCGCGGCGGCGCGCGCAAGAGCGCCTGAGCCGATGCGGCGCGGCTTCCTCGCCCTCGGCGACAGCTACACCATCGGCGAGGGCGTGCCGGAGGACGACCGCTGGCCGGTGCAGCTCGCCGCCCGGCTGCGCGCCCGCGGCATCGCCATCGACGCGCCGCGGATCATCGCGAAAACCGGCTGGACCACCGACGAGCTCGACGCCGGCATCGACGCGGCGCACGCGGCCGAGCCGATCCCCAGCGACCATGCGCTGGTGTCGCTGCTGATCGGCGTCAACAACCAGTACCGCGGCCGGCCGCTCGCCGAGTACGAGACGCAGTTCGCCAGCCTGCTCGAGCGCGCCATCGGCTTCGCCGGCGGCGAACCGGGGCGCGTCATCGTGCTGTCGATCCCCGACTGGGGCGTCACGCCCTTCGGCGCCCAGTCCGGCCGCGACCGCGCGCAGATCGCCGCCCAACTCGATGCCTTCAATGCCGCGGCGAAGCGCATCGCCGAGGCCCGCGGCGCACGCTTCGTCGACATCACCCCGATCAGCCGCGAACACGGCGGCGAGCCCGCCATGCTGGCCGGGGACAAGGCCCATCCCTCGGCGGCGCTGTACGCCCTGTGGGTCGAGGCGGCGGTGGCGATGGCCATTCCCGGCGCGAAGGGCTGACTGGCGCGCGATCCCGGCGGAAGGGATGATGGAAGCGGATCGCCGCAAGGAGCCAGCGTGACGCAACCACCGCCGGGACGCCCTGCGAAACGACTGATCGTGTTGCCGATCGGCGGGCTGCTGCTCTTCGTTTTCGCCGCCGTCTCCGCCCTCATGGGGCTGCAGGAGCTGATCGGCTTCGCCAACCAGCGCGCCAGTGCCCTGCGCGCCGAGAACGCGACGATCGAACTCCTGTCCGCGGTCAAGGACGTGGAGACCGGGGCGCGGGGCTACGTGATCGCCGGCACGGAAGAGCACCTCGCGCCCTACCATGCCGGCGTCCGCCAGCTGCCCGGGATCTTCCAGCAGCTCGAAGGCCATGCGGCGACCACGCCACTCCTCCGGCACCATCTTCCCGCGCTCCGCACCCTGGCCTCGGACCGCGTGGCGCAGGCCGAGGCCTTGATCGCCACGCGGAAGGAGGAAGGCGAGGCGGCGGCCCTGGCCCTCGTCGGAACCGGTGCCGGCAAGCGCGCCATGGACGCCTTCCGCTCCGCCGTGCTGTCCTTGGAGCTGGAACTGCGGGCGGAAGCCGCCCGCATCGAGTCGGGCTTGGCGACCGTTTCGGAGCAGTCGAGGCTGCGCGTGATCCTCGCCGCGGCCATCGGCACCCTCCTGCTGGTCGTCGGTATCGTCCTGCTCGCGAGGGAGCGCGGACGGCGCACGAGGGCGGAATGGGCCCTGGCCCAGGCGAACCAGCACCTCGAATCGCGGATCGCCGAGCGCACGGCGGAACTCGAGAAGGCCCACCGGCAGATGGAGCAGCACGCCGTCGAGTTGGATCGTTCCGTGGAAAACGAGCGCCGGCGCCTCGCCCGTGAGGTGCATGACCAGCTCGGCCAGCTCTTCACCGCCATGAAGCTGTCGCTGCCGCAAGCCGATGCGGTGATTCCGCCGATGCAGAGGAGGATGCTGCTCGACCTGGTGGACGAGGGTGTCGCCACGGCACGCCGCATCGCCAGCGAACTGCGCCCCGCGGTGCTCGACGATTTCGGCCTCGCCTTCGCCCTCGCCCAGCGCGGCCAGCGCTTCACCGAGGAAACCGGGCTGGCCTGCGTGGTCGACGTCACCGACAGCGAGCGCCTGGACCCGGAACAGGCCACGCAGCTCTACCGCATCGCCTGCGAGGCGATGACGAACGTCGCGCGCCATGCGGCGGCGAAGCGCGTCCGCATCGAAGGGCGCGCGGAGCCCGAGGGCTATCGACTCGGCATCGAGGACGACGGCCGCGGCATGCTGGGCGGCTCGGCCTCCGAGTCCTTCGGCATGCGCAGCATGCGCGAGCGGGCAGCCTTGGCCGGTGGCCGACTCGAGCTCGGGAGCAGCCCCTGGGGCGGGCTGCGCGTGACGGTCCATGTGCCCGATGCACAGGCGGGAGGTGCCCGTGCGGCTGCCGCTCGTTGAGGACCACCCCCTGATGCGGCTGGGCGTTCGCGGCCTGGTCCAGCAGGCATGGCCGGGCGCCGAAGTGCTGGAATGTCCGAGCCTCGGGGATGCCCTCCATGTCCTCCGGCAGGCGCTGGCCGACCTCGTGGTCCTCGATCTCTCCCTGCCCGACGCCAGCGGCCTCGAAGGCCTCGTCCGGCTGCATCGTGCCCATCCGGCACTGCCCATCCTCGTCCTGAGCATGCACGACGAGACCGCCTACGCGACCCGCGCCCTGCAGCTCGGGGCCTCCGGTTACGTCACCAAGGAGCACGCGACCGCGGAGCTGCTCGAGGCGATCGCCGCCGTGCGGGCCGGAGGCCGGTACATCAGCCGCTCCCTCGCCGCACGGCTGGCCGGCGTCCTCGGCGGTGAACGGCCGGAGGCGGCCCCGCACGAGAAGCTCTCCCCGCAGGAGTACCGGGTCATGCTGCTGATCGCCACCGGGCACGGGGCCAGCGAGATCGCCTCGACCATGCACCTCTCGGTGAAGACGGTGGGGACCTACCGGACGCGGATCATCGAGAAGATCGGGCTCGGCAGCACGGCCGAAATCGCGCGCTACTGCCAGGAACGCGGCCTGCTCGGCAACGCCTGAACCGGCGTCCTCCTGTCGGCGAATGCCCGACAGCGGTATCGGTGTTCCCGGTCGCCCGGGATCGGCGGGCAGCCGATGGGACGGGGAGCGCCGCACCCGCAGGCTGGGCCATCGTCCCCGTAGGCCCCTTCGCTGTGACCCTTCCCGTCCAAATCCGCGCCTCGTGGGTCGCCGTCGCCCTCGCCGCATTGGCCATCGTGCCGCTGGCGCTGGGTGGCGCCGGCGACCGGGTCCCGATCCCGAACTTCCTCGCCTGGCACACCCTGCTCGAAGCCATCGCCGTCGCGTTGAGCCTGCAGATCGCCCTCTCGGCCTGGTCCCGCTCGAACCACCAACACCCGCTGCGCCTGCTGGCCGCCGGATTCTTCGGCGTATCGCTGTTCGACCTCGCCCACCTGCTGAGCTACCCGGGCATGCCGCCCTGGCTGCCGGGCGAAGCCACGGCCTACAGCGAAGTCTTCTGGTTCGGGGCACGCTTCCTCGGCATCGCGACCCTGTTGATGGTCACGCTCCACGAGGGTTGGCGCGGCGGGCTGGCGGCCCTGTGCGGCATCGGTGCCGCGCTGGCCGTCGGATTCGCGTGGGTGAGCCTCCCCGGCCACCTGCTCGCCCAGGCGATGCCCTTCACCACGGAAGGATCGGCCACCGATGTCGGCATCGGCATCGCCTACCTCCTGCTGGCCGTGGTCTGGGGGCGGCAGGTGAACCCGGCCCTGCGAGCCGACCTCGTGGTGCCCGGCCTCGTCATCCTCGGCGTCGGTGAACTCGTGCTCGGTGCCCGCGGCAGCGGCCACTCTCTTTCCGATGCGATGGGGCATCTGTACAAGCTCGCCGGCACCGGCCTGCTGCTCCGCGCCGTGGTGCATGCCCGCATCATCCAGCCGCATCGCGAGCTGCAGCAGGAGAAGCTTGCCCGGCAAAATGCGGCCGACCAGATCGACCAGCTGATCCGGGCCGCGCCCGACGGGATCCTGGTGGCGACCGACGAGGGGAAGATCCTCACCGCGAACCCGGCCGCGGATCGTCTTTTCGCAGCAGCGCCGGGGAGTCTCGCGGGTCGCGAGATCGACGAACTGGTTCCGACCGGAGCGCGGGAACGGCATCGCAAGCACCGCAAGGCTTACCACGACCATGCCGTGGTCCGACCGATGAGCAGGGCGCAGGACCTCCGTGCCCGGCGCCTCGATGACAGCCAGTTCTTCGTCGATGTGTCGCTCTCGCCGCTGGAGTGGAACGGCCAACACGTCGTGGTCGCCTTCGTGCGCGACTCGACCACCCGTGTCGAGCAGATGCTGCGCCTGGATTGGCTCGCCACCCATGACGAGCTGACCGGACTGCCGAACCGCTGGGCGCTGATCCGCGAGCTCGGGCGGCGGCTCGCCAGCGGCGAAGGCGGGGTCTGCCTCGAATTCGACATCGACAACCTCGGCCGCATCAACGACGCTCTCGGGCACGACACCGGCGATGAACTGCTGCGAACCTTCGCGGCGCGCCTGCAGTCCGCCACCCATGCCGACGAGTACCTCAGCCGTTCCGCGGGCGACCGTTTCGTCCTGCTGTTGCCGACGCGTCCCGATACGGCGGGCCGCATCGAGGTACTGGCGGCTTCCGTGAACCGTCCGCTGGACCTGTCCTTCGAACTCCGGGTGGATGTGACCGCCACCGGCGGCTCCTGCCGCTTCCCGCAGGATGCGCGGACGCCGGAGTCCATCCTGCAGGCGGTCGACGTGGCCACCACGACGGCCAAGCTCGCCCGCTACCAGGGCGTGACACCGTTCGATCCGAGCCAGCGCCAGCGCGGCAGCAACTGGATCAACATCGCCAGCCGGATGAACGGCGCGCTCGACGACGGCCAGTTCCGCCTCGTCTACCAGCCGAAAGTGGGTCTCACCGACCGCAGCGGGCAGGGATTCGAGGTGCTCCTGCGCTGGCGTACGCCGCACGGCGACATCAGCCCCGCGGAGTTCATCCCGGTGGCCGAGGAGTCCGGCTTCATCGTCGCGCTCGGCCGTTGGACCCTGGTCCGCGCCATCGCCAAGGCGGCCGAATGGCGTGCGGCCGGCCTCGACCCCGGGCGCATCGCGATCAACCTTTCGGCACGCCAGCTGGGGGACGCCGGGCTGCCCGAGTTCATCGCCGGGCAGCTGCTCACGCACGGCTTGCAGGCGAGGGATTTCGAGCTCGAGATCACCGAGTCGGTCGCGATGGAGAACCTCGACTGGGCCCTGCCCCGGGTGCAGGCCCTGGCCTCGCTCGGGCTGCACATCACGCTGGACGACTTCGGCACCGGCTATTCCTCGCTCGCCTACCTGCAGAAACTGCCGGTCGCCATCCTGAAGATCGACCTCCGCTTCGTGCAGGCGATCGGCGACGCCGACGGCGAAGTGCTGCTGCGCACGATCATCGGGCTCGCGCACGGCCTCGGGAAATACGTTGTCGCCGAAGGCGTCGAAACGACCGCGCAGGAGTCCTGGCTGCGCGATGCCGGCTGCGACCAGGCCCAGGGCTGGCTGCACGGCCGCCCGCTGGAGTGCGTCGACGTGCCGGCCTACCTCGCCGCGGCGATGCAGCGCAGCCGCCTTGCCGAACCCGCCCTGTAGACCGAGACCGACGTCCTGCCATGAGCCTGGACAACAGCAGGTAGCCTGATCCACCGACAGACTCGCCGCCTCCACGAGCGCGCCTGCCTTCGTGGTCCATGGGGTCGCGGCAACGAGCATGCGACGGTGGTGGACGAGCCGCAGTCGCAAGCGCGGCGTCGCGGGCGAGCCGCGGCGGTGAGGGCCGACCTGCGGCAGCGAGGCAGGAGCCGAGCGCCGCGCGTGAGGGCAGGACGCCCGATCGCGCGGAAAGCAGGTGGCCCGATCCGCCGACAGGCTCGCCCTCCCGAGCGCGCCTGCCTTCGTGGGCCATGGGGTCGCGACCACCATGGCCCATGGGCGCGGCGCGGATCGTTCCCGACACGAACCGTTGCGACCGCAACCAATCCGCGCAACCGCCGCAGGGACAAAGGCACCGGCGGGGCGCGAGAGGCCTGTCGATTGCTGGTGTTTGGCGCAAAGCCGGGCGATTGAAGTCCCGGCTCTAAACCCGCGTGCTGAAGTCGGAGGCCGACCATCGACGCCATCACTGCGAGGGGAGCAGACGGCATGCGCGAGTGCGTTCCCACGACACCGGAGCCGGACCGGCGAACGGAAACCGTCCGCGGGCTCCACGATCCGTCCTTCGAGCACGACGCCTGCGGCTTCGGCCTGATCGCGTCGCTCGACGGGGTGCCGAAACGCCGCCATGTCGATCTCGCCCTCGATGCGCTGAAGCGCATGGCCCACCGCGGCGCCATCGCCGCCGATGGCGCCTCCGGCGACGGTGCCGGCGTGCTGCTGCAGCGCCCCTCCGCGTGGCTCGCCGCCTGCGCCGCCGACATCGGCATCGCGCTGCCGGCCGCTTTCGCCTCCGGGCTCGTGTTCCTGCCGCGCGACGTCGGCCAGGCACAGGCCTCGCGGCAGAAGATCGCCGACGCCGCGCGCGAGAGCGGGCTGATCGTCGCCGGCTGGCGCCGCCTGCCGCTGAACCTCGAGGCCTGCGGGCCGATCGCCGACGCGCGCCGCCCGCACATCGAGCAGCTCTTCGTCACGCCAGCCGCCACGCTCACCGATGCCGAGTTCCGCCGCGCACTGTTCGTCGCGCGCCGCCGCGCCGCACTGGCGCTCGGCGATGACGACGCCGGCTACATCGTCACCCTGTCGGCCGACAGCTTCGGCTTCAAGGCCATGGTCATCCCGGAGCGGCTACCGCAGCTCTTCCCCGACCTGATGCACCCGGCGCTCGCTTCGACCTGCGTCATCGTCCACCAGCGCTTCTCGACCAACACCTCGCCGCGCTGGCCACTGGCCCAGCCCTTCCGCCATCTCGCCCACAACGGCGAAATCAACACCATCTCCGGCAACCGCGGCTGGGCGCGAGCGCGCCGCGCGCTGTGGAAGGCCGAAGGGCTCGACTTCGCCACGCTGGGGCCGCTGGTCGGCGAGCAGGGCTCGGACTCGCAGAGCCTCGACGACATGCTCGAAGTGATGCTGGCCGGCGGCTTCGACGCGCTGGCGGCACTCCGCATCCTGATCCCGCCGGCGGCGCACACGCTCTCCACGCTCGACCCGGACCTCGCCGCGTTCTACGAGTACTACGCGCTGCACACCGAGCCCTGGGACGGCCCGGCCGCGGTATCGTTCAACGACGGCCGCTACGCCGGCTGCCTGCTCGACCGCAATGGGCTCCGGCCCGCGCGCTGGGCGCGCACCGACGACGCGCTGGTGATCGCTTCCGAAGCCGGGGCGTTCCGCATCGCCGAGGACCAGATCATCGCCAAGGGCCGCCTCGGGCCGGGCGAGATGATCGCCGTGGAACTCGAATCGGGCTGCGTGCTCGACAGCGCCGCGATCGACCGCATCAACGCCGGGCGTCATCCGTTCAAGCGCTGGCTGAAGGATGGCGTCAGCTACCTCGTCTCCGACCTGATCGACCCCGCCCTCGCCGCCGAGCCCTTCGACGACTTGACGCTGGCGCGCTTCCAGCGCCGCTTCGGCCTCACGCGCGAAGAACGCGACGGCATCTTGAAGGTGCTGGCCGAGACCGAAGGCGAGGCGGTCGGCTCGATGGGCGACGACACGCCGCTGCCGGCGATGTCGCAGCGCCTCCGTTCGCTATACGACAGCTTCCGCCAGGCCTTCGCCCAGGTCACCAACCCGCCGATCGACCCGCTGCGCGAGACGGTGGTGATGTCGCTGGTGACGCAGATCGGCGCCGAGAAGAACGTCTTCGAGGCCCGGCCCGAGCATGCCCGCCAGGTGCAGTTGAACTCGCCGCTGCTGAGCCAGCGCAAGCTGCGCGAACTGCTGGCCCTGCCCGACTACGCCGAGAAGCACGCCCGGCTGCACTTGTACTGCTTTGATGGCGAAGGCATGGAAGCGGCGATCCGCCGCGTTCGCGAGGAGGCCATCGCCGCGGTGCGCGACGGCGCCGTGGTGCTGCTGCTCTCCGATCGCTACCCGCCGGACGGCGCCCGCGCCATCCACGCCCTGCTCGCCACCGGTGCCGTGCACCACGGCCTGGTCGATGCCGGCCTGCGCTGCGCCTGCAACCTGATCGTCGAGACCGGCACCGTGCGCGACGCCCACCACGTCGCCTGCCTGGTCGGCGTGGGCGCGACCTTCGTCTACCCCTACCTCGCCTACCAGACCCTGCACGGCATGCTGCGGCATGGCCAGCTCACCCTGCCGGGTGACAGCAAGGAGCCGGGCCGGCGCTTCCGCCGCGGCGTGAAGAAAGGCCTGCTGAAGATCCTGTCGAAGATGGGCGTCTCCTGCCTGTCGAGCTACCGCGGCGCTCGCCTCTTCGAGATCGTTGGCCTCGCCCCCGAGGTCGTCGCGCTGTGCTTCCCCGGCACGCCGAGCCGCATCGGCGGTGCCGGCTTCGCCGAGCTCGATGCCGACGCCGCGGAGTTCGCCGAACGGGCCGCCGACGACGCGGCACCGCTCGAGATCGGCGGCCTGATGCAGTACCGCCCCGGCGGCGAGTACCACATGGCCAACCCCGACGTGGTCATCGCCCTGCAGCGCGCGGTGCTGAGCGAGGCCCCCGAGGACTGGGACGCCTTCCGCCGTGCCGTGGACGAGCGGCCGCCCTCGGCGATTCGTGATTTGTTCTCGTTGGTGCCGGCGGGCCCGCCGATTCCGCTGGAGGAAGTCGAGCCGGCGAGCGCCATCCTGTCGCGCTTCGATTCCGCCGGCATGAGCCTCGGGGCGCTGTCGCCGGAGGCGCACGAAGCGCTGGCGACGGCGATGAACCGCCTCGGCTGCCGCAGCAACTCCGGCGAAGGCGGCGAGGACGCCGCCCGCTACGGCACCGAGCGCCGCAGCAAGATCAAGCAGGTGGCCTCCGGCCGCTTCGGCGTGACGCCGCACTACCTCGTCAATGCCGAAGTGCTGCAAATCAAAGTGGCCCAAGGGGCGAAGCCCGGCGAAGGCGGCCAGTTGCCCGGTCACAAGGTCGATGCGCTGATCGCGCGGCTGCGCCATGCGAAGCCGGGCATCGGCCTGATCTCGCCGCCGCCGCACCACGACATCTATTCGATCGAAGACCTCGCCCAGCTGATCTACGACCTCAAGCAGATCAACCCCGAGGCCCTGATCTCGGTGAAGCTGGTCGCGCATGCGGGCGTGGGGACGATCGCCGCGGGCGTAGCGAAGGCGCAGGCCGACTTCATCACCATCTCCGGCCATGACGGCGGCACCGGGGCGAGTCCGATCAGCTCGATCCGCTACGCCGGCTCGCCCTGGGAACTGGGCCTCGCCGAAGCGCAGGAAACCCTGCGCCGGAATGGCCTGCGTGAGCGCGTGCGCCTGCAGACCGACGGCGGCCTGAAGACCGGCCTCGACGTCATCAAGGCCACCCTGCTCGGTGCGGACAGCTTCGGCTTCGGCACCGTTCCGATGATGGCGCTGGGCTGTAAGTACCTGCGCATCTGCCACCTCAACACCTGCGCCACCGGCGTGGCCACGCAGGAGCCGCGGCTGCGCGCCCAGCACTTCAAGGGCCTGCCCGAGCGCGTCATCGCCTACTTCAACTGGCTGGTCGAGGACGTGCGCCGGCACCTCGCCGCGCTCGGCGCGCGTTCGCTGGAAGAACTGATCGGCCGCGCCGACCTGCTCATCGAACGCGAGGACGTGCCACGACGCCAGCGCCTGCTCGATCTCTCGAAGTTGAAGGCCAGCGCCACGCTGCCGGGCCCGGCCTCGCACCGCGCCGCGCCGCCGATCACGGCCGCCCCCAGTC
Source organism: Lysobacteraceae bacterium (assembly GCA_018333835.1). GTDB lineage: Bacteria > Pseudomonadota > Gammaproteobacteria > Xanthomonadales > Xanthomonadaceae > Silanimonas. The sequence goes on along the minus strand of JAGXSL010000173.1, from coordinate 13,188 downwards.
CGCTGGCGCAGCAGCTGCTCGACGAGGTCCTGCCCGAACTGAAGGCCGGCCGCAGCGTCCGCCGAGAGGTGCGTATCGACACGCAGGACCGCAGCCTTGGCGCCGGCTTGGCCGGTGCGCTGGCGAGAGCGTTCGGTGACGCCGCACCGCCCGGCACCTTGGAGCTGCACTGCCACGGCAGCGCCGGCCAGAGCTTCGGCGCCTTCAACGCCAAGGGCGTGCACCTGCACCTGCACGGCGAAGCGAACGATGGTGTCGGCAAGGGCATGGCCGGTGGTCGCATCGTCATCGCGCCGCCGGCCGGGCATCGCTACAGCGCGCAACAGGCGACGATCCTCGGCAATGCCGCGCTGTACGGCGCGACCGGTGGCGAACTCCATGCCGTGGGCCGCGGCGGCGAGCGCTTCGGCGTGCGCAACTCCGGGGCCACCGCGGTGATCGAAGGCGTGGGCGACCACGGCTGCGAGTACATGACCGGCGGCCAGGTGCTGGTGCTGGGCCGCACTGGCCTGAACTTCGGCGCCGGCATGACCGGCGGCTTCGCCTACGTGCTCGACCTCGACCGCGGCTTCGTCGACCGCTACAACCACGAACTGGTCGACATCCACCGCCTCGAAGCCGAGTCGATGGAGAACCACCTCCAGCACCTGCGGGCCCTGCTGCGCACCCACGCGCAGCTTGCCGGCAGCGCGCAGGCTAGAGAGCTGCTGGAGGACTTCCGCGAGGTGATCGGCAAGTTCTGGCTGGTGAAGCCGAAGGCCGCGAGCCTCGATTCCCTGGTCGCCGCATTGAAGAGGGCCGCCTGATGCCGCGCGCGCAATTCGATTTCCTCGACCTGCCGCGGCAGATGCCGAAGGAACTGCCCGTCGCCACGCGCTTGGGCCTCGACGTCGAGATCTACGGCCACTTCGAACCCGCCGAGGCCAAGGCCCAGGCCGGACGCTGCCTCGACTGCGGCAACCCCTACTGCGCGAACGGCTGCCCGGTGGGCAACGCCATCCCGCAATGGCTGGAGCTGGTGCGCCAGGGCCGGCTGTTCGAAGCCGCCACGCTGGCGCACGAGACCAACCCGCTGCCGGAGATCTGCGGTCGCGTCTGCCCGCAGGACCGCCTCTGCGAAGGTGCCTGCACGCTGGAGACCGGCTTCGAGGCGGTCACCATCGGCAGCATCGAGAAATACCTCGTGGACGAAGCCTTCCGGCAGGGCTGGCGCCCGGATCTCTCGCGGGTGAAGCCGCGAGCTGAGCGCGTGGCGGTGATCGGCGCCGGTCCGGCGGGCTTGGCCTGCGCGGACCGGCTGGTGCGCGCCGGCGTGGGCGTCACCGTGTTCGACCGCCACGACGAGATCGGCGGCCTGCTCACCTTCGGCATCCCGCCCTTCAAGCTCGAGAAGTCGGTGATCGCCACGCGCCGGCAGGTGCTCGAAGGCATGGGCGTGCGCTTCCAGCTCGCCACCGACGTGGGCTGCGACATCGAGTTCGGCAAGCTTCTGCACGAGCACGATGCGGTCTTCGTCGGCACCGGCGCGACGACGCCCGTCGATGCCCGCCTGCCGGGGCAGTCGCTGCCCGGCGTGCTGCCGGCCCTGCCCTTCCTGATCGCCAACGCCCGGCGCGTGCTCGGTCGGACGCTCGACGCCGACGAGGCGGCCATGCTCGACCTCAAGGGCAAGACCGTGCGCGTGCTCGGCGGCGGCGACACCGCCATGGACTGCGTGCGCACCGCCCGCCGCCTCGGTGCGGCCGAAGTCAGCTGCGTCTACCGCCGCGACGAGGCCGCGATGCCCGGCTCGCGCCGCGAGGTGAAGAACGCCCGCGACGAGGGTGTCGAGTTCCTGTTCCATCGCGCGCCGCTGGCCATCGAAGGCGAAGGCCGCGTGCAGGCCCTGCGCGTGGCGCGCACCGAGGCCGCCGGGCGCGGGGCCTTCGCGATCGTCGAGGGTGAGGCGGAAACACTCGCCGCCGACGTGGTGATCCTCGCCTTCGGCTACCGCGCCAGCCCGCCGGCCTGGCTGGCCGGGCACGGCGTGGCGCTGGCGGAGAACGGCCTGATCGTGGGCGGCGGCGCCTCCCCCTACCAGACCTCGCTGCCCAAGCTCTGGGCCGGCGGCGACGCCCTGCGCGGCGCCGACCTGGTGGTGACGGCGGTGCGCGACGGCCGCGACGCCGCGGCGGCCATGCTGCGGCAGTTCAAAAGCATCGCGATCCGCACGGCGGCCTGAGGCGTACCGGGGCGGGGTCGGATCGGACGGTGCCGCTGGAGCGGCGGCCGGGCCGGGCCGCTGGGCGTAGAATGGCCTGGACCCCTCCCCCGCCCACGCCTGCCATGAGCCTTTCCGCCGAGACCCGCGCCCGCATCGAATCGATCCTGTCCTCGCACGAGGTCGTGCTGTTCATGAAGGGCAGCCCGCAGCGTCCGCAATGCGGTTTCTCGATGAAGGCCGCCAGCATCGTCGGCGGCCTCGTCGCCGAGTTCGCCCACGTCGACGTGCTGCAGGACCCGGAGATCCGCGAGGGCATCAAGGCCTACGGCCAGTGGCCGACCATCCCGCAGCTCTACGTCAGGGGCGAGCTCGTCGGCGGCTCCGACATCATCGAGCAGATGCAGGGCAGCGGCGAACTGCACGCCCTGCTCGGCGCCCACCTGCCCGAGCCGGTGGTGCCGTCGATCACCATCACCGACGCCGCCGCCGCCCAGATCCGCCAGGCCCTCGCCGAACAGGGCGAGGGGCTGGCCCTGCACATGGCGGTCGACGCCAAATTCAACAGCCGCTTCGAGCTGAAGCCGGCGGGCGGCAACGAGATCAGCGCGAGCTCGAACGGCATCACCGTCCACTTCGACCGCGCCAGCGCGCCGCGGGCCGAAGGCATCGTGATCGACTGGGTCGACCGCGGCGTGCAGGGCGCCGGGCTTTCGATCCACAATCCGAACGCCCCTGCACGCTCCCCGTGAGCGCCACCGGAGAACGCCGATGACCCGCCCCACCGCCCTCGCGGCCTTGGCCGCCCTCGCCCTGGCCGGCTGCGGTCCGGCCGATGGCCCGGCCGAACTGGCCGCCCGGGCTTGCGACGCGCAGGTCCAACAGCAGGTGCAAAGCCAGCCCTACCGGCTCGACCTCGACGTGCTGGCCGCCGGAAAGACCGATGACGGTCGCGGCGGCTTCCTGCTCAGCGCGCCGATCACCGTCAACCTCGGCCTCGCCAACCAGAGCGTGCAGCAGCTCGAATGCACGGTCCGGATCAGCGGCGAACCGCCGGTCGCCGAAGTGGTGAACCTGCGCTTCATCTGGTGAGTCAATCGAAGCGCAGGTGCTTCACCGACTTGCCGTGGCGGCGCACCAGCTTCAGCGCCTCGATGCCGACGCGGATGTGGTTCTCGACGAAGTTGGCGCTGACCACCGAATCGGAGGCCTCGGTCTTGACGCCCTCCGGGATCATCGGCTGGTCGGAGACCAGCAGCAGCGCACCGGAGGGGAGGCTGTTGGCGAAGCCGGCGGCGAACACCGTCGCCGTCTCCATGTCGATGGCCATGCAGCGCAGCCGGCGCAGGTACTCCTTGAAGGCCTCGTCGTGCTCCCAGACGCGGCGGTTGGTGGTGTAGACGGTGCCGGTCCAGTAGTCGAACTCGAGGTCGCGGATCATGGTCGAGACCGCGCGCTGCAGGGCGAAGGCCGGCAGCGCCGGCACCTCCGGCGGCAGATAGTCGTTGCTGGTGCCCTCGCCGCGGATGGCGGCGATCGGCAGGATCAGGTCGCCGAGCTGGTTCTTGCGCTTCAGGCCACCGCACTTGCCGAGGAACAGCACCGCCTTGGGGCCGTAGGCGCTGAGCAGGTCCATCACCGTGGCGGCGTTGGCGCTGCCCATGCCGAAGTTGATCATGGTGATGCCGTCGCTGGTGGCGCTCGGCATCGGCCGGTCGCGGCCGACGATGGTGGCCCCGGTCAGGCGGGCGAACACCTCGAGGTAGCCGCCGAAATTGGTCAGCAGCACATGCGGGCCGAACTGCTCGATCGGCACCCCGGTGTAGCGCGGCAGCCAGTTGGCGACGATCTCGTGCTTGTCCTTCACGTGTTCTCCTCGGGTTTCGTTCACGCCGATTCTGCCATGCCGCGGTGGCCCGGTCCGGCCGGGACCGTGACTTCCGGCCCGGTTGGAGAACGCCGCGGGTCCGGCTAGGGTGGCGGTTCCTTCTCCCGGAGTCCGCGATGCCCGCGTCCGTCCTGCGCCCCGTCCTGCTCGCCGCCGCGCTGGCCCTCGCCCCGGCCGCGGGCGCCGATGCCCGCACCCGCGTGCTCGGCGACGACCCCTACCCCAGCACCTACCAGCCGGTCCCGGCCGGGCCGGTGCTGATCCGCAACGCCACCGTGCTGATCGGCGACGGCCGCCGGCTGGACGGCGCCGACGTGCTGTTCGGCGACGGCGAGATCCGCCGGGTCGGCCGCGGCCTCGACGCCCCGCGCGGCGCCACCGTGGTCGACGGCAGCGGCCGCTGGGTCACGCCCGGCATCATCGACGTCCATTCCCACCTCGGCGTGTACCCGGCCCCGGGCCTCGACGCCCACCAGGACGGCAACGAGATGACCAACCCGGTCACCTCGCAGGTCTGGGCCGAGCACGGCATCTGGCCGCAGGACCCCGGCTTCGCCACCGCCCTGGCCGGCGGCGTCACCAGCCTGCTGGTGCTGCCGGGCAGCGCCAACCTGATCGGCGGCCGCGGCGTGGTGCTGAAGAACGTCGCCGCCGAGACCTACCAGCAGATGAAGTTCCCCGGCGCGCCCTGGGCCTTGAAGATCGCCTGCGGCGAGAACCCGAAGCGGGTCTACGGCCAGCGCGGCACCGCGCCGATGACGCGGATGGGCAACGTGGCCGGCTACCGCAACGCCTTCATCGACGCCCGCGAGTACCTGGAGAAACGCGGCGGCAAGGAGCCACCGAAGCAGGACCTGCGCCTCGAATCGCTGGCGGCGGCGATCACCGGCGAGATCAAGGTCCACATCCACTGCTACCGCAGCGACGAGATGGCGATCATGCTCGACCTCGCCGAGGAATTCGGCTTCCATGTCGCCGCCTTCCACCACGGCACCGAGGCCTACAAGATCGCCGACCGCATGGCCGAGGCCGGCACCTGCGGCGCGCTCTGGGCCGACTGGTGGGGCTTCAAGGCCGAGGCCTGGGACGCGATCCAGGAGAACCTGCTGATCGTCGACCGCGCCAAGGGCGGCCGCGGCTGCGCCATCGTCCACTCCGATTCGCCGGAGGGCATCCAGCGCCTCAACCAGGAAGCCGGCAAGGCGATCGGCACGGCGCGCCGCATCGGCATCGAGATCACGCCCGAGCACGCCATCCGCTGGATCACCGAGAACCCGGCCCGCACCATGGGCATCCTCGACCGCACCGGCACGCTGGAGCGCGGCAAGATGGCCGACGTGGTGCTCTGGAACCAGAACCCGTTCAGCGTCTACGCCCGGGCCGAGAAGGTCTGGATCGACGGCGCGCTGATGTTCGACCGCAACGACCCGGCCCGCCGCCCGGTCTCCGATTTCACCCTCGGCAAGGACCTGCACTGATGCGCCCGACGCACCTGCTCGCCGCCGCCATCGCGCTGGCCCTCGCCGCCCTGCCCGCGCGGGCGGCCGACCTGTTCATCGACAACGCCCGCGTCCACACCGCGGGGCCGCAGGGCACGCTGGCGCGTGGCGACGTGCTGGTGCGCGACGGCCTGATCGCCGCGGTCGGCGCCGAGCTGGCCGCGCCCGCGGGGGTGCCGCGCATCGACGCCCAGGGCCAGCCGCTCACCCCGGGCCTGTTCGCCGGCCTCACCGCGCTCGGCCTCATGGAGATCAACGCCGAGCGCACCACCGTGCACAACGTGTTCGGCATGCCGATCCAGCACGAGCAGGACGGCGAGACCCGCTGGCGCCCCGAGTTCGACGTGATGCCGGCCTTCAACCCGCGCTCCTCGGTGATCCCGGTCAACCGCAAGGAGGGCCTGACCTTCAGCGCGCTCACCCCGGCGGCCCTGCAGGAGGGCAGCTTCGTCACCGGGCAGGGCGGCGTGGTCCGCCTGCACGGCGGCTGGGACAGCGAGCTCGATGGCGGCGAGACGCTCTACATCGACCTGCGCAACACCGGCACCTCCGGCGGCAGCCGCGCCAGCCAGTACATGCTGCTGGAGCAGGCCATCCGCGAGGCCCGCCCGGCGCCCTCGCCGATGATGATGGCGGCCCTGCCCAGCCACGGCCTCCTGACCCCGGGCGGCCGCGACGCGCTCGCGCGCTTCCTGCGCGGCGGCCGGGTGGTGTTCTTCGTCGACCGCGCGGTCGACATCCTGCACGTGCTGCGCCTCTCCGAGCGCCACGGCTTCCGCCCGGTGATCGCCGGGGCCACCGGGGCCTGGCAGGTCGCGCCGCAACTCGCGGCGTCGGGGGCCACCGTCATCGTCGATCCGCTGCAGAACCTGCCGATGACCTTCGACCAGCTCGACGCCCGGCTCGACAACGCCGCCCTGCTGCGCCAGGCCGGGGTGCGGGTGGCGATCTCGCAGTTCGACGATCTCGGCACCCACAACGCCCGCAAGATCCGCCAGCTCGCCGGCAACGCCGTCGCCAACGGCATGGCCTGGGAGGACGCGCTGAAGGCGATCACCGCCGAGCCGGCGCGGGCCTTCGGCGTGGCCGACCGCGTCGGCAGCATCGAGGTCGGCAAGCGCGCCGACCTCGTGCTGTGGAACGGCGACCCGCTCGACGTCACCACCACCGCCACCGCGGTGTTCATGGACGGCCGCAACAAGCCGCTGGTGTCGCGCCAGACCCTGCTGCGCGACCGCTACATGGGCCCGCCCGGCCCGATGCCGCGGCAGTATCCGCAGGCGACACCGCCCGCCGCGCGCTGAAGCGAAGCGCACCGCGAGCCGGTGCTCATCCGGCTCACTGCTTGCGGAAGCTGATCGTCCCGCCCTCGCTGCTGACCTGCAGGGTGTCGCCGGCCGCGAACTCGCCGGCGAGGATCTTCTGCGCCAGCGGGTTCTCGATCTGCTGCTGGATGGCGCGCTTCAGCGGCCGCGCGCCGTAGACCGGGTCGAAGCCGACGTTGCCGAGCAGGTCCAGCGCCTTGTCGTCGATCGAGAACTTGATCTGCCGTTCGGCGAGGCGCTTGGCCAGGTAGGCCGTCTGGATGCGGGCGATCTCGCGGATCTGCTCGCGGCCCAGCGGGTGGAACACCACGATCTCGTCCAGGCGGTTGATGAACTCCGGGCGGAAGTGCGCCTGCACCACGCCGAGTACCGCGGCCTTCATCTGGATGTAGCGCCCCTCGTCCTCGCCGGCACCGCCTTCCTCGAAGATGCTCTGGATGTGCTGGCTGCCGAGGTTGGAGGTCATCACGATGACGCAGTTGCGGAAATCCACCGTGCGGCCCTGGCCGTCGGTGAGGCGGCCGTCGTCCAGCACCTGCAGGAGCACGTTGAACACATCCGGGTGCGCCTTCTCCACTTCGTCGAGCAGGATCACGCTGTAGGGGCGGCGGCGCACGGCTTCCGTGAGATAGCCACCTTCCTCGTAGCCGACGTAGCCCGGGGGCGCGCCGATCAGACGGGCGACGGAATGCTTCTCCATGAACTCGCTCATGTCGATGCGCACCATCGCCTCCTCGGTGTCGAACAGGAAGCTCGCCAGCGCCTTGCAGAGCTCGGTCTTGCCCACGCCGGTGGGGCCGAGGAACAGGAAGCTGCCGTTCGGCCGGTTGGGGTCGGAGAGGCCCGCGCGCGAGCGGCGGATGGCGTCCGACACCGCGCGCACCGCCTCGCGCTGGCCGACCACGCGGGCAGCCAGGGCCTCCTCCATCTTCAAGAGCTTCTCGCGCTCGCCTTCGAGCATCTTCGACACCGGGATGCCGGTCCAGCGCGAGACCACCTCGGCGATCTCCTCGGCCGTCACCTTGTCCTGCAGCAGGGTGAAGCCCTTGCGCTCGGTGGCCTGCGCATCCTGGAGCTGCTTCTCCAACTGCGGCAGCTTGCCGTACTGGATCTCGGAGGCGCGCGCCAGGTCCTGCCGGCGGTGGGCCTGGTCGAGTTCGAGCTTGAGCTGCTCGATCTGCTCTTTCAGCCTGGTGGTGCCGGTGACGGCGGCCTTCTCGGCCTTCCACACCTCTTCGAGGTCGTTGAACTCGCGCTCGAGCTTGGCGATCTCGGTCTCGAGGTCGGCCAAGCGCTGCCGGCTCTCCTCGTCCTTCTCCTTCTTGAGCGCCTCGCGCTGGATCTTGAGCTGGATCAGGCGGCGCTCCTTGCGGTCCATCTCCTCCGGCTTGGAGTCGATCTCCATGCGGATGCGCGAGGCCGCCTCGTCCATCAGATCGATGGCCTTGTCCGGCAGCTGGCGGTCGGCGATGTAGCGGTGCGAGAGCGTGGCCGCGGCGACGATCGCCGGGTCGGTGATCTCCACACCATGGTGCACGGCGTAACGTTCCTTGAGGCCGCGCAGGATGGCGATGGTGTCCTCCACGCTCGGCTCGCCCACGAACACCTTCTGGAAGCGGCGCTCGAGCGCGGCGTCCTTCTCGACGTACTTGCGGTACTCGTCGAGCGTGGTCGCGCCGATGCAGTGCAGTTCGCCGCGGGCGAGCGCGGGCTTGAGCATGTTGCCGGCGTCCATCGAGCCCTCGGCCTTGCCGGCACCCACCATCGTGTGCAGCTCGTCGATGAACAGGATGACATTGCCCTCCTGCTTGGCGAGGTCGTTCAGCACGGCCTTGAGGCGCTCCTCGAACTCGCCGCGGAACTTGGCCCCGGCGATCAGCGCGCCCATGTCGAGACTGAGCACGCGACGGCCACGCAGGCTCTCCGGCACCTCGCCGTGGACGATCCGCTGCGCGAGCCCTTCCACGATGGCGGTCTTGCCGACGCCGGGCTCGCCGATCAGCACCGGGTTGTTCTTGGTGCGCCGCTGCAGCACCTGGATGGTACGGCGGATCTCCTCGTCGCGGCCGATCACCGGGTCGAGCTTGCTGGCCTCGGCGCGCGCCGTAAGATCGATGCAGTACTTCGCCAGCGCCTGGCGCTGGTCCTCGGCGTTCTCGCTCTGCACCTTCTCGCCGCCGCGCATCTTCTGGATGGCGGCCTCCAGCCGCGCCTTGTCGAAGCCCGCCGACTTCAGCAGCCGGCCGGCCTCGCCGCCGTCCTCGATGCAGGCGAGCAGGAACAGCTCGCTGGCGATGAAGGCGTCGCCGCGCTGGCTGGCCAGCTTGTCGGTGACGTTGAGCAGGCGGGCGAGTTCGTTGCCGAGGTTCACCTGGCCGGCCTGGCCGCTCACCTTGGGCAGGCGGTCGAGCGCCTCGCCGAGCTTCTCGCGCAGCAGCACCACGTTGCCGCCGGCCTGGGCCAGCAGCGGCCGGGTTCCACCGCCCTGCTGGTCGAGCAGGGCCACCAGCAGGTGCGCCGGTTCGATCAGGTTGTGGTCGCGCACCAGGGCCAGCGACTGCGCGTCCTGCAGCGCCTGGGCGAAACGCGAGGTCAGCTTGTCCATCCGCATGGGTCGTCTCCGCAAGGGGCGGCGGCCCACGGGACGGGCCGCGATGGCTTTCAGGTGCGGATGATGGCGGCGTGATTCAAGGGCGGCTTGACCCGGCGCAAAGCCCGGTTCAGCCGGCACCGTCCCACCACAGCAGGCTCGCCATCCGTCCGGTCCGCCCCTCGCGGCGATGCGAGAAGAACGACTGCGGCTCGCCGATCGTGCAGCGTCCGCCGCCGTGGACACGAGTGACGCCCAGCGCCGCCAGCCGCCGCCGCGCCAGCGCGTACAGGTCGACGCGCCAGTGGCCGGGCCGCGTCGGCGCGAAAGCGAGGGCCGCACCGGCATCGCGGTCGACGAAGGCGGCGAACACGTCCTCGCCGACCTCGTAATTCGCCGACCCGGCGGCCGGCCCGAGCCATGCCGTCAAGCGGCTTCCGGGCACGCGCATCGCCGCGACGGTGGCTTCGATGACGCCGGCCGCCAGCCCGCGCCAGCCGGCGTGCGCCGCACCGAGCACGCTGGCGTCGTCCGCGCACAGCAGCACCGGCAGGCAGTCGGCGTGCAGCACCGCCAGCACCACGCCGGCGTGGCGCGTCACCGCGGCGTCGGCCTCGGGCTCGTCGTCGATGGGCAGGGTACCCAAGCCATCGACGCAACGGGCCGGCTCGGCGGCATCGGCATCGAACACCGCGGTGCCGTGCACCTGCCGCAGCCAGCAGGGCTCGGCCGACAGGCCGAGGGCCTCGCGCAGGGCGCGCCGGTTGGCCCGCACGTTCGCCGCCATGTCGCCGCCGGACAGCCGGTGGCCGCCGAGGTTCAGCGTGTCGAAGGGCGGCGGCGAGAGGCCAAGGCCTCGGCGCAGGCTCGAACCGGCGCGCACGCCGGGCGGTGCCGGCCAGTCGGCGTGGAGGAAGAACGGCGGATCCCCGAGCATCGTCGAACCTTTCGCAGAGGCTTGCTTTGGTGCAATGGTTGCACTATGATCACGACATGCCCACGATCATCCGTTTCGCGAGCAGTACCGTCACCCTGTATGCCGCCGACCACCTGCCGCCGCACTTCCATGTCCGGTTGAAGGATGGTCGCGAAGCACTGGTCGTCATCGACACCCTGGAAATCCTGAGCAGTTCGATCCCGCCACGCGAGCTGCGCGAGGCACTGCGCTGGGCAGGCGCGAACCAGGACGCTCTCCGTGCCAAGTGGAAGGAGTTGAACCCATGAACCAGCCACAATTCGTCCTCCAAGAGGCCCGTGTCAGCGGCCCCGGTCGGCTGCTTCTGCAATTCGCCGACGGCTTCCGGGGCGAGGTGGACCTGACGGAAGTCATCGCGCGCCATCCCTCGCTTGCCCGGCTGTCGGAGCCGGCCGTTTTCCGGGCCGTGGCCTTGGACGAATGGCGGCGCGGTCTGGTCTTCGCAGGCGACGACCACCTTTCGCTGGCCAGTGACAATCTGCGAGCCATGGCCATCGAACAGGCAGGCGGGTTCCCGCACCAGAAGCTGATCGAATGGATGGCCTGCCACGGCCTGAGTCTGGAGGCGGCCGCCGAAGCCCTCGGGCTCAGCCGACGGATGCTGGCCTACTACCGCAGCGGCGCCAAGCCGATTCCGCGCACGGTGGCGCTCGCCCTGCGTGGCTGGGAGGCCAGTCAAGCAGAGCGACCGCGCGCGGCCTGAGTCGGGATCGGACCGCAAACACTGCCGCGCCCTGTCGCCCCCCTCACCGGATGCCCTTCGCCGCCGCCTCCGCGCTGTCCTCGCGCAGGGTCGCGAGCAGGGCCTGCAGGTCGGCGGGCATTGGCGCCTCGAAGCGCAGGGTCTCGCCGCTCGCCGGATGCACGAAGGCCAGCGACTCGGCGTGCAGGGCCTGGCGCTTGAAGCCGCGCAGGGCCTCGACCAACGCCTCGGTCGCGCCCTTGGGCAGGCGCAGGCTGCCGCCGTAGAGCGGGTCGCCGACCAGCGGATGGCGCACATGCGCCATGTGGACGCGGATCTGGTGGGTGCGGCCGGTCTCCAGCCGGCACTCCACCAGGGTGTGGCTGCGGAAGCGCTCGCGCACACGGTAGTGGGTGACGGCCTCGCGCCCGCCCTCGTTGACCGCCTGGCGGATGCGGTCGGTGGGGTGGCGGCCGATCGGCGCATCGACGCTGCCGCCGGCCACCATCGCGCCGCAGACCACGGCGAGATACTGGCGGTGCACCGCGCGGCCGGAGAGCTGCTCCACCAGCGCCGCGTGCGCACGCAGGCTGCGCGCCACCACCATCAGGCCGGAGGTGTCCTTGTCGAGGCGGTGCACGATGCCGGCCCTCGGCAGCCCGGCGAGCTTGGGGTCGAAGTACAGCAGCGCGTTCACCAGGGTGCCACGCGGGTTGCCAGCTCCGGGGTGCACCACGAGGCCTGCCGGCTTGACCAGCACGATCACGTCCTCGTCGGCGTGGCGGAGATCGAGCGCGATGGGCTCCGGCTCGGCCGTGGTCTCGATCGCGGGCGTCACCCACACCGTCACCGTCTCGCCGCCGCGCAGGGCCTGCTTGGGCTTGGCCTCCTCGCCGTCGAGCAGGGCCTCGCCGGACTTGATCCATGAAGTCAGCCGCGAGCGCGAGAAGTCCGGGAACAGCTCGGCCAGCACCTGGTCGAAACGGCGGCCGGCCTGCGCCAGCGGCACCACGGCTTCGAGCAGTTCGCGTTCGTCTTCGGCATCGTGTGGGGGCATGGGCATCCAGCAGGGCGGCGATTCAGGGAGGACGCCGGTTCCACGCTATTATCGGGCCTTCCGTTCCCGCCGGTGCCCGCCCCGTGTCGTCGCCCACCCGATTCCTCGCCCGCTTCACCCTGCTCGCCGCCCTGCTGCTGGTGCTGCCCGGCTGCCAGACCATCGGCGGCTGGTTCGCCAACGAGGAGCCGGAAACCGAGACCCTGCCGGTCGATGCGCTCTACGCCGAGGCCCGGCAGTCGCGCGACGCCGGCAACCACAGCCGCGCCGAGACCTACTACACGCGGCTGATCGCCCGCTTCCCGTTCGGCCCCTACACCGAGCAGGCCCAGCTCGACCTCGCCTACGTGCAGTACCGGCAGGGCAAGCACGAGGAATCGGAAGCCACGCTCGACCGCTTCATCCGCACCTACCCGACCCACGTCGCGATCGACTACGCCTTCTACCTGCGGGCCCTGAACGGCTTCGACCGCGACAGCTTCTTCCTGCAGCGCATCGCCCGTGCCGACATGTCGGCCCGCGACCTGACCCGCGTGCGCGCCAGTTTCGACGCCTTCGCCGAACTGCTGCGGCGCTTCCCGGACAGCCGCTACGCCGCCGATGCCCGCCAGCGCATGGTTTACCTGCGCAATTTCCTGGCCCGCCACGAGATCAACACCGGCCTCTACTACCACCGCCGCGGCGCCTACGTCTCGGCGATCAACCGCGCCCGCTTCCTGCTGGAAACCTACCCGCAGAGCAGCTACGAGGCCGATGCCGTGGCCCTGCTCGCCGCCAGCCACGCCGCCCTCGGGCAGGAGGCGCTGGCCGCCGACGCCCGCCGGGTGCTGGCGCTGAACGCCCCGGACCACCCCCACCTGCGCGGCGACTGGCCCCGGCGCCCCGGCCTCTGGGGCCAGCTGAACCCCTTCGGCGCGGGGCGCTGAGCCCCCCTACCCCCCTACCCGCCCCCCACCCGCGGCGGACCCGCC
>JAGXSL010000172.1 GCA_018333835.1 Lysobacteraceae bacterium | reverse complement strand
CAACTGCCGCCGCCCAGGGCAAGCACCACCGCCGCGGCCTCGAGACGGCGCGGCCCCTGCGGAGTGTCGATGCGGACCGTGCCGTCGTCCTCGAAGCCCGCCCAGCGGTGGCGGACGTGCAGGCGCAGGCCCTGCGCCTTCAGCCGTGCAAGCCAGGCCCGCAGCAGCGGGGCCGCCTTCAGGTCGGTGGGGAAGACCCGGCCGGAACTGCCGACGAAGGTCGGGATGCCGAGGCCGTGCGCCCAGTCCCGGAGGGCGGTGGCATCGAAGTCGTCGAGCCATTCGGCCACGCGTCCGCCGCCGCGGTGGTAGCGGCGGTCGAAGCCCGGACGGGGCTCGCCGTGCGTCAGGTTCAGCCCGCCGCGCCCGGCGAGCAGGAACTTGCGCCCGACCGAAGCCTTGACCTCGAACAGGTCGACCGCCACGCCGGCCGCGAGGGCGGCCTCCGCGGCCATCAGGCCGGCCGGTCCGCCGCCGATCACGGCCACGCCGGGGCAGGGCAGCGGCGGCGCGGCCATGCCGGGGTCAGGGCGCGGCGTCGATGCCGACCAGTTCGACCTCGAACAGCAGCGGCTGGTGCGGCGGGATCACCCGGCCTTGGCCGAGCACGAACACCAGCGGCTCGCCACGCGGGCGGGAGCTGTCGAACTCCGCACCCTGTCGCCCCGGCTCGCGCTCATCGTAGAGCCAGCCGGTGTAGTGCGCTTTCACCACGTCGCCGCTGCGGGCAACCGGCCCATCGCCGACGCGCAGCACGCGCACTTCGAGCCCGTCCGGCGTGCCGCCGGGGGGCGGGCCGGGGTCGGGCGCGCAGGCGGCAAGGCCGAGGGTGGCGGCAAACAGCAGCAGGCGGGGCAGGGTGGTCATGACAGGGTCGCGGGCTTCAGGAATCGTGCTTGGGACGGCCCTTGAAACCGCCGGGCCTGGAGCCTCCCGGCTTGAAGCCGCCGGGCTTGAAGCCACCCTTCTTCGGGAAGCGCGGCGCCGCCCCCTCGATCTCGCCGCCGTCGTCCTTCGACGGGTCGTAGGCCTTCAGCATCAGGGCCTGGCCGGCGACGCGCACTTTCTTCAGGTGCGCCATGACTTCCTTGGGCATGCCCTCGGGCAGGTCGACCAGGGTGTCGTGGGTGCGGATGTTGATGCGGCCGATGTGCGCCGCGTCGAGCCCGGCCTCGTTGGCGATGGCGCCGACGATGTTGCCCGGCTTCACCTGGTGGGCGTGGCCGACGGCGATCCAGTAGGTCGCGAAGCCCGGCTCCGGCGGACGCGGCGCGCTGTCGAACTTGGGCGGGCGCGGCTTCGGCGCGGCGCCTTCGCGCGGCGCGCGCGTCTCCGGGCGCCAGCTCATCGGCTCGCCGCGCGGCTGCCGCGGCAGCCGGTCGAAATCCACGCGCTCACGCCGCTCGGGGCGCTCCGGACGCTCGCCGCCGGATTCGCGCTCCACGCGCGCCTCGCGGCTCGGCGGCTCCATCAGGAGCGGCGTGTCGCCCTGCAGCAGGCGGGCCAGCGCCGCGGCGATCTCGATGGCCGGTACGTTGTGCTCGGTCTCGTAGCGCTCGACCAGGCTGCGGTAGACGCCGACGTCGTCGAGCTGGCGGGCCTGAGTGATGCGGTCGAGGAAGCGGGTGATGCGCGAATCGTTGACGGCCTGTACCGAGGGCAGGGTCATCGGCTCGATCGGCTGGCGGGTGGCGCGCTCGATGGCCTTGAGCATGCCGCGTTCGCGCGGGCTGACGAACAGGATGGCCTCGCCGCTGCGGCCGGCGCGGCCGGTGCGGCCGATGCGGTGGACGTAGCTCTCGGTGTCGTAGGGGATGTCGTAGTTCAGCACGTGGCTGATGCGCTCGACGTCGAGCCCTCGAGCGGCGACGTCGGTGGCGACGAGGATGTCGATCTTGCGGTCTTTCAGCTGCTGGATGGTGCGCTCGCGCTGCGCCTGCTGCACGTCGCCGTGGATGGCGGCGGCAGCGAGGCCACGGGCGGCCAGCTTCTCGGCGAGCTCCTGCGTGGCCTGCTTGGTGCGCGCGAAGACGATCATCGCATCGAAGGTTTCGGCCTCGAGGATGCGGGTGAGCGCGTCCAATTTGTGCAGGCCGCTGACCATCCACATCCGCTGGCGGATGTTGGTGGCCGTGGTGGTCTTGGCCTGGATGGCCACTTCCACCGGGTCCTTCAGGTAGGTCTGGGCGATGCGCCTGATCGGCGGCGGCATGGTCGCCGAGAACAGCGCCACCTGGCGCTGCGGCGGGGTCTTCTTCAGCACCGCCTCGACGTCGTCGATGAAGCCCATGCGCAGCATCTCGTCGGCTTCGTCGAGCACCAGCGCCCTGAGCTGCGAGAGATCCAGCGAGCCGCGCTCCAGATGATCGATGACGCGGCCCGGCGTGCCGACGACGACATGCACGCCGCGCTTCAGGGCACCGAGCTGCGGGCCGTAGGCCTGGCCGCCGTAGATCGGCAGCACCTGGAAACCGGGGAGGAAGGCGGCGTACTTCTGGAAGGCCTCGGCGACCTGGATGGCGAGTTCGCGGGTCGGCGCGAGCACCACGACCTTCGGCGTGCCGGCCGGCTCCTCGGCGATGCGGGCGAGCAGGGGCAGGGCGAAGGCGGCGGTCTTGCCGGTGCCGGTCTGGGCCTGGCCGAGCACGTCGCGGCCCGCGAGCAGGGGCGGGATGGTGGCGGCCTGGATCGGCGAGGGGGATTCGTAGCCGACCGCGGCCAGCGCCTTCATCAGGCTCTCGGGCAGGGCGAGGTCGGCGAAGCGCAGCGAGGGCGCTTCGTTGGCGGGGTCGGTATCGGCGCTCATGGCGGCCTCGAGAGTGCCGGCGGAAAAGCCCGGCGGGAAGGGCGCGGAGTGTACCCGAGCTTCGGGGCCGGCGCGTACACTGCGCCGCATGCCTCTGCTCACCCTGAATCGCGTCGACTATGGCGTCGGCGGCCCGCGCCTGCTCGATGGCGTCGACCTCGCCATCGACGCCGGCGAACGCATCGCCCTGATCGGCCGCAACGGCGCCGGCAAGTCCACCCTGCTGAAGCTGATCGCCGGCGAGATCGCCCCCGACGACGGCGAGCGCCGACTCGAGGGCGGCGTGCGCGTGGCGCGGCTGGAGCAGGAGGTGCCCGCCCACCTCGCGGGCTCGATCTACGACGTGGTCGCGGACGGCCTCGGTTCGGTCGGGCGCGACATCGCCGAGTTCCATCATCTGAGCCATGCCGAGGACATCGACATGGAGGCCTTGGGCCGCGTGCAGGCGCGTATCGATGCTGCCGACGGCTGGCGGCTGGAGGCCCGGGTCGCGGCCACGCTGACCAAGCTCGGGCTCGATGGCGAACTGCCCTTCAGCGCCCAGTCCGGTGGCCTGAAGCGCCGCGTGCTGCTGGCCCGCGCCTTCGTCGCCGAGCCGCAGGTGCTGCTGCTCGACGAACCCACCAACCACCTCGACATCGCCGCCATCGAGGCGCTGGAGGCGGCGCTGCTCGACCATGCCGGCAGCATCGTCTTCGTCACCCACGACCGCCGCTTCCTGAAGGCGCTGGCCACGCGGATCGTCGAGATCGACCGCGGCGCGCTGACGAGCTGGTCCGGCGACTGGGCCAACTACCAGCGCCGGCAGGCCGAGCGTGCCCACGCCGAGGCGCAGGAGAACGCACGCTTCGACAAGCTGCTGGCGCAGGAGGAAGTCTGGATCCGCCAGGGCATCAAGGCCCGCCGCACCCGCGACGAGGGCCGCGTGCGCCGGCTGGAGGCCATGCGCCGCGAGCGCGCCGAGCGCCGCGACAAGACCGGCAACGTACGGATGGCGCTGGCCGAAGGGCAGCAGAGCGGCCGCAAGGTCATCGAGACCAAAGGCCTGTGCTTCGCGCATGGCGACAAGGCGCTGGTGCGTGGGCTCGACCTGACGGTTATGCGCGGCGACCGCATCGGCCTGGTCGGCCCGAACGGCAGCGGCAAGACCACGCTGATCCGCCTGCTGCTCGGCGAGCTCGCGCCGCAGGCCGGCGAGGTGCGGCAGGGCACCGGGCTCCAGGTCGCCTACTTCGACCAGTACCGCATGGCCCTGCGCGAGGACTGGAACGCGCTCGACAACGTCTCGCAGGGTGCCGAGTTCGTCGAGGTGGGCGGCCAGCGCAAGCACGTGATGGGCTACCTGCAGGACTTCCTGTTCACGCCGGAGCGCGCCCGCGCGCCGATCCACAAGCTTTCGGGCGGCGAACGCAACCGCCTGCTGCTGGCGCGGCTCTTCGCCCAGCCTTCCAACCTGCTGGTGATGGACGAGCCGACCAACGACCTCGACGTCGAGACGCTGGAGCTGCTGGAGGAGCTGCTCGGCGACTACCCCGGCACCCTGCTGCTGGTCAGCCACGACCGCGATTTCCTCGATGCCGTGGTGACCTCGACCCTGGTGATGGAGGGCAATGGCCGGGTCGGCGAGTACGTCGGCGGCTACAGCGACTGGTTGCGGCAGCGGCCCGCGGCCAGCGTGGCGGCGACCGCCGGCGCGGTGGCCAAGCCGTCCGCATCGAGCCCCGCCCCCAGCCAGCTCCCCGGGTCGGCATCGACGGGCGCTGCGCCCGACGCCGGGGCCTCAGGTGCCGCAGCCACCCCAGCGCCGAAGCGCCGGCTCGGCTTCAAGGAGCAGCGCGAACTCGAGGCCCTGCCGGGACGGATCGACGCCCTCGAAAGGGAGATGGCGGCCCTCACCGAAGCGCTTTCGGCACCGGACTTCTACGCGCGGGACGGCGCGGCGCAGGCCGCGCACCATGCCCGGATGGCGGCGCTGCAAGCCGGGCTGGACGCGGCCTTCGCGCGCTGGGCCGAGCTGGAGGGCTGATCCCCGGCCCCGGGCCGCCGCCGGGTACACTTCGCGCCTTCACCTCGCCGTCCACCCCCCCATGAGTGCCCCGAACCCCGCTCCGAATGCCGAATTGACCGCCCTGGTCCAGGCCGCCGCCGTGGCCGATCCCGCCAAGACCCTGCTGGTGGACTTCGTCGCGGCGCTCTACGACCGCCTGCCGGCCGAGGAACTGGCCCAGCGGCCGGCGGCGGAATGGCTGGCGCTGGCCCGGGAGTTCCTCGCCTTCGCGGAGCGGCGCGCCCCCGGCGTACCCAAGATCCGTCTGTTCAACCCGGAGTCGAGCAGCCACAGCGTGCTGCAGGTGGTCAACGACGACATGCCGTTCCTGGTCGACTCGACCAGCATGGCCCTGGCCGAGCACGGCATCGGCACCCACTTGCTGGTGCATCCGGTCCTTGCGGTCCGGCGCGAGGCCGGGACTCTGGTCGCGATCGGCGCGGGCAGGGCGGAATCGCTGATGCACATCGAGATCGACCGCCAGCCGGCCGAGGAACTGCCCGCCCTCCAGGCCCGGCTGGAGGCGGTGCTCGCCGATGTGCGTATCTGTGTGCAGGACTGGGCGGCGATGCGCGAGGCGATGGTGCGTGCCGCCGACGAACTCTCCAGCCGTCCGCTGCCGGTCAACAACGTGGCCCGCACCGAGGCCCAGGATTTCCTGCACTGGGCGGCCGACAACCACTTCACGTTCCTCGGCTACCGCGAGTACCGGGTCATTGGCGAGGACGAGGCACGGCTGCTGGTGCCGGTCGAGGGCAGCGGGCTCGGCCTGATGCGCGCGACCCCCTCGCACGGCCCGCGTCCGCTCGCCGAGGTGCTGGCGCGGCGGCGCAGCGGCGAGCGCGACGTGCTGATCCTGACCAAGACCAACGCCCGGGCCACCGTGCACCGGCCCGGCTACATGGATTACATCGGCGTGCTGGACTACGACGCCGATGGCAATGCGATCGCCGAACGGCGTTTCCTCGGCCTCTACACCTCGGGCGCCTACAACCGCCGGCCCTGGGAGATCCCGCTGGTGCGGCGCCGCCATGACCAGATCATGGAGCGCTCCGGCCTGGCGCCCGGCAGCCACAGCGGCAAGGCCCTGCGCCACATCCTCGACACCCTGCCGCGCGACGAGCTGTTCCAGGCCTCGACCGAGGAGCTGTTCGGCACCGCGATGGGCATCCTCACCCTGCACGAACGGCCGCGCAGTCGGCTGTTCCTGCGCCGCGACCGCTACGGCCGCTTCTTCACCGCGCTGGTCTACATCCCGCGCGACCGCTTCAGCGGCGAAGTCCGCAGCCGCATCGAAGCCCTGCTGCGCGACGAGCTGCAGGGCGATCGGCTCGATTCCAGCATCCAGATCGGCAGTTCGCCGCTGGCGCAGATGTACCTGGTGGTCCGCCCCCGCCCGGGGATCGAGGCCGGGGTCGATCCGGCCCAGCTCGAACAGCGCATCGCCGCCATCGTCCGCAACTGGCAGGACGGCCTGCGCGAGGCCCTGGTCCGCCTGCGCGGCGAGGGCGAGGGCTTGCGGCTGGCACGGCGCTTCGCCCGGGGCCTGCCACCGGGTTACATGGACACCGTGCCGCCGGAGGCGGCGGCGCTCGACCTGGTGCAGGCCGACCACCTCGCCGGCGAAGCCGACCTGAAGCTCTCGCTCTACTCGACATCCGAGGGCCTGCGCTTCAAGGCGATCCGCCTCGAGCACGCCATCGCACTCTCCGACGCCCTGCCGATGCTGGAGAACCTCGGCCTGCGCATCCTCTCCGAGCATCCCCACGCACTCTCCGACGGCGAGGGCCGCACCATCGCGATCCAGGATTTCGTGGTGGAGCCGCAGTGTCCGCTCGGCGACCTGGCCGCGGTGCGGGCGCATTTCGAGGCGGCCTTCGAACACGTCTGGAGCGGCGACGCCGAGAACGACGGCTTCAACAAGCTCGTGCTGGCCGCCGGCCTCGCCTGGCGGCAGGTGGCGATGCTGCGCGGCTACGCCAAGTACCTGCTGCAGACCGGCGTGCCGTTTTCGCAGGCCTACATGGAGCAGACGCTGGCGCGCTACCCGCAGGCGGCGCGACTCCTCGTCGAACTGTTCGAGGCGCGCTTCGACCCGCGCCGCGACTTCCCGGGCTCCAGCCGGGAGGCCGCCATCGCCGCCTGCGACGAGGCCATCGGCCAGATGCTGGAGCAGGTCGCGAGCCTCGACGAGGACCGCATCCTGCGCAGCTTCCGGGCGGTCATCCAGGCCACCTTGCGGACCAGTTTCTTCCAGATCCACGCGGGCCCGCACCGGGATTCCATCAGCTTCAAGTTCGACCCGGCCAAGGTGCCGGACCTGCCGAAGCCGCGCCCCTATCGCGAGATCTTCGTGTACTCGCCCTGGGTCGAGGGCGTCCACCTGCGCTTCGGGCCGGTGGCCCGCGGCGGCCTGCGCTGGTCGGACCGCCGCGAGGACTTCCGCACCGAGGTGCTGGGGCTCGTCAAGGCGCAGATGGTGAAGAACACGGTGATCGTGCCGGTCGGTAGCAAGGGTGGCTTCTTCCCGAAGCGGCTGCCGCCCAGCAGCGACCGCGACGCCTGGATGGCCGAGGGCATCGCCAGCTACAAGCGCTTCATCCACGGCCTGCTGGATATCACCGACAACATCGTCGACGGCCGGATCGTGCCACCGGTCGACGTGGTGCGCCACGACGCCGACGATCCCTACCTGGTGGTCGCCGCCGACAAGGGCACGGCCAGCTTCTCCGACATCGCCAACGGCATCAGCGCCGAGCACGGCTTCTGGCTGGGCGACGCCTTCGCCTCGGGCGGTTCGGCCGGCTACGACCACAAGGGCATGGGCATCACCGCCCGTGGTGCGTGGGAGTCGGTGAAGCGCCACTTCCGCGCGCTGGGCCGCGACTGCCAGACGCAGGACTTCACGGTCGTCGGCGTCGGCGACATGTCCGGCGACGTGTTCGGCAACGGCATGCTGCTCTCGAAGCACATCCGATTGCTGGCGGCCTTCGACCACCGCCACATCTTCCTCGATCCCGACCCGGATGCCGGGGCTTCCTTCGCCGAGCGCGAGCGCCTGTTCCGGCTGCCGCGCTCGAGCTGGGACGACTACGACCGGGCGCTGATCTCGGCCGGCGGCGGCGTGTACCCGCGTTCGGCCAAGCACATCCCGGTGAGCCCGCAGGTGCGCGCGGCGCTCGGCATCGAGGAGGCGGTCGATCAGATGACGCCGGCCGCGCTGATGAACGCCATCCTGAAGGCGCCGGTCGACCTGCTCTGGAACGGCGGCATCGGCACCTACGTCAAGGCCAGTGCCGAGACCCATGCCGACGCCGGCGACCGTGCCAACGACGCCCTGCGCGTCGACGGCAGGGAGCTGCGCTGCAAGGTGGTGGGCGAGGGCGGCAACCTCGGCATGACCCAGAAGGGCCGCATCGAGGCGGCGCTGAACGGCGTGCTGCTCAACACCGACTTCATCGACAACTCGGCCGGCGTCGACACCTCCGACCACGAGGTCAACATCAAGATCCTGCTCGACGCGGTGATGGCCCGCGGCGGGCTGACGCTGGAGCAGCGCAACGCCCTGCTCGCCGAGATGACCGACGAGGTCGGCGAACTGGTGCTCAACGACAACTACCGGCAGAACCAGGCCATCAGCCTGATGGAACGGATGAGCGCGCCGCGGCTCGGCAGCTTCCAGCACCTGGTCCGCACGCTGGAATCGCAGGGCCTGCTCGACCGCGCCATCGAGTTCCTGCCCTCCGATGCCGAGTTCAGCGACCGCCGCTCGCGCGGCCTCGGCCTGACCCGGCCGGAGCTTTCGATCCTGCTCAGTTACGACAAGATCGTGATCTTCAACCAGCTGCTCGACAGCGACGTGCCGGAGGACCCGTACCTCTCGCGCGAGCTGCTGCGCTACTTCCCCAAAGCCCTGCAGGAGCGTTACGCCGCCGACATGGAGGGCCACCGCCTGCGCCGCGAGATCATCGCCACCGCGGTCACCAACTCGATGGTCAACCGCATGGGCGCCACCTTCGTGCTGCGCATGCAGGAGGACGCGGGCGAACCACCGGCGCAGATCGCCAAGGCCTACACCATCGCCCGCGAGATCCTCGATGCCAGGCAGTGGTGGTCGGCGATCGACGCCGCCGACCTCAAGGTGCCGGAGACAGCGCAGATCGACGCCCTGATGGCGATCTGGCACCTGCTGCGCCAGTACACCCGCTGGATGCTCAACCGCCCCGGCGGCAAGCTCGGCATCGCCGCCATGGTCGAGCGCTTCGCCGATCCCCTGCGCGAGCTTCGCCAGACCCTGCCGCAGGCCCTTCCCGCCGAGGCGCGCGCCCAGTTCACCGACAGTGCCGAGGCCTGGGCGCGCCGTGGTTTCGGGCCGGCGATGGCGACCGACCTCGCGGCCCTGCCGTTCCTCACCTACGGTCCGGACATCGCGGTCATCGCCCTCGAGCGTGGCCTGCCGGTGGCCGACGTGGCGGTGCTCTACTTCGCCCTTTCCGAGGCGCTGCACACCAAGTGGCTGATGGACCAGGTCGAGCAGTTGCCGGTCGAGGGTCCCTGGCATGCCCAGGCTCGCAGCGCGCTGCGCGACGAATTGCAGCAGCAGCAGAGCGTGCTGGTGGGGCAGGTGCTGGCCGGCCTTCCCGCCGGCCGGCCGGTGGGCGAGGCCTTGGGCACCTGGCTGGCCCGCGAGGACCTTGGCCTGCGCCGCACCCTCGCCATGTTCGCCGACATGCGCCTGCTGCGTGGCGTCGATTACGCCACCCTGCTGGTCGCGGTGCGCCGCCTCGGGCAGCTGGTGGCCGCCGGCCACCACGCCGCCGCCCGCTGAGGGAACCCGCGCATGACCCCGCGCATCGCCGTGCTGGCCGGTCCGACGCCCGAGGCACAGGCTGCGCGCGAGGTGCTGGTGGCCCGGCTCGGCGCCTGCGCGCCGGCCGAGGCCGAGGTGCTGGTGGCGCTCGGTGGTGATGGCTTCATGCTCCAGACCCTGCACCGCCACGGGGGCTTGGGCCTGCCGGTCTACGGCATGAAGCTCGGCACGGTCGGCTTCCTGATGAACCAGTACCACCCCGAGGCCATCGAGGAACGCCTCGCCAGCGCCCGCCCGAGCGTGCTGCGGCCGTTGGAGATGCGGGCGGTCACCGAAGGCGGGACCACGGTGGACTCGTTGGCCTACAACGAGGTCGCCCTGCTCCGGCAGACCCGCCAGGCGGCGCACCTGCGCATCCACGTCAACGGCCAGCGCAAGCTCGACGAACTGGTCTGCGACGGCGTGCTGGTCGCCACGCCGGCCGGTTCGACCGCCTACAACTACTCGGCGCACGGGCCGATCCTGCCGCTCGGCACCGACGTGGTGGCCTTGACCCCGATCGCGGCCTTCCGGCCGCGACGCTGGCGTGGCGCGATCCTGCGCGCCGACGTCGAGGTCAGCCTCGAGGTGCTCGATGCGCTGAAGCGACCGGTCAGCGCCACCGCCGATTCCCACGAGGTCCGCCACGTGGTCGAGGTCAGCATCCGGCAGTCGCGCGAGCGCACCGTCACCCTGCTGTTCGACCCCGGCCACGAACTGGCCGAACGCATCCTCGACGAGCAGTTCGAAGGCTGATGCGCCCGCTCACCGTCGCCATCACCGCCCGCGCGCTGTTCGACCTCGAGGACGGCCACGCCCTGTTCGAGCGCGAGGGCCTGCTGGCCTACGCCGAGTACCAGCGTCGCCACGAGAACGTGCTGCTGCGGCCGGGCATCGCCTTCCCGCTGGTGCGCAAGCTGCTGGCACTCAACCGCAGCTTGCCCGAGGGCGTGCCGCCGGTGGAGGTGATCCTGCTCTCGCGCAATTCCGCCGACACCGGCCTGCGCATCTTCAACGCCATCGAGCACTACGGTCTGCCGATCGTGCGCGCGGTGTTCACCGCCGGTGCCGACACCCATCCCTACATCACGCCGTTCGGCGCCCAGCTGTTCCTGAGCGCCAACCCGGCCAGCGTACGCAGCGCGCTGGAGCACGGCGTCGCCGCCGCCACCATCCTGCCTTCCGCCACGCGGCCGCAGGTGGAGCCGCACCCGCAACTGCGGATCGCCTTCGACGGCGACGCGGTGATCTTCGGCGACGAGAGCGAGCGGGTTTCGCAGCAATCCGGGCTGCTGGCCTTCCACGCGCACGAGAGCGAACGCGCCGCCGAACCGCTGTCCGGCGGCCCCTTCCGCGGCTTCCTCGCGGCCCTGCACGACCTGCAGCAGGCCTTGCCGGCCGACGACCCGCCGATCCGCATCGCGTTGGTCACCGCCCGTTCCGCGCCGGCGCACAAGCGCGTCATCCTGACCCTGCGCGAATGGGGCATCCGCCTCGACGAGGCGCTGTTCCTCGGCGGCCGGCCGAAGGGGCCTTTCCTCGAGACCTTCGGCGCCGACATCTTCTTCGACGATTCGATGCACAACATCGAGAGCGCGATGCAGCATGTCGCCGCCGGCCACGTGCCGCACGGGGTCTCCAACGAGTGAAGGAATCCCGGGTGCGCCTGCCTGCGCGGCCCACTCGGTCCACCGTCCCGGACGCGCCTGCCTTCGTGGGCCACGGGGCCGACGGTTCCGGACGCGCCTGCCTTCGTGGTCCATGGGGTCGCGGCCGGCGACGGCTACGCGTCCCGCTCCGCAGTCACCGGACGGCGCACGTCGTGTGCGCCTCCTGCGATCCCCATGGCCCACGGGCACGGCGCGGATCGTTCCCGGCGGGTCGTGGAGCGAAGCACCCGGCAAGGCCGGGATCACAAACACGCTGCGGCATGGCTACACCACGAGCGTGGGCGAGCCGTGGTCGCAAGCGCGGTGCCTGTCGGGCGAGCCGCGGTGGTGAGGGCCGACCTGCGGCAGCGAGGCAGGAGCCGAGCGCCGCGCGTGAGGGCAGGAAGCCCGATCGCGCGGGAAGCAGGTGGCCCGATCCGCCGACAGGCTCGCCAGCACGAACCGGATCCGATCCGCCGACAGGCTCGCCTTGCCGAGTTCGAGCGCACTCCGATCCGCCGACAGGCTCGCCCCGGGAAGTCCGCCCCGATACACCGACAGGCTCGCCCTCCAGGCGCAGCTGCCCGTCGGCCGGCGGTTCCGATGGCGAAGGGTAGGATTCCTCCGGTCGAGGGCCGCATCGATTTCCTACGCGAAGGCCGGAATCCACCGCTTGCCCGCACTCGGCGGTCTGCCTAGTCTCTTCCCATGCCCGGCACAACGCCCGGGCGCGGAGGACGCATGATCACCGTGTTCCTGCTGGACGACCACGCCCTGGTGCGCACTGGTTACCGGCTCATCCTCGAGCGCGAGACCGACCTGCGGGTGGTGGGAGAGGCCGAGGATGGCGAGGCGGCCTTGCCGCTGATCCGCCAGCTCAAGCCCGACGTGGTGCTCTGCGACTTGCACCTGCCCGGCGTCAGTGGGCTGGAGGTCACTGAACGGCTGGCCAAGGCCGGTGCCAGCAGCCGCGTGGTCATCTGTTCCGTGCAGCAGGATGGTCCGATGCCGCGCCGGCTGATGGAGGCGGGCGCCCATGCCTATGTCGGCAAGGCCTGTGACGCCCAGGAACTGCTCCGCGCCATCCGCGAGGCCGCGCGCGGTCGCCGCTACCTCGCCGCGGAAGTGGCCCAGCACCTCGCGCTCGCCGGGAACGAAGGGGCTTCGCCCTTCGAGGCCCTGTCGCCGCGCGAGATGGAGGTCGCCAAGCTGCTCTGCCAGGGCCTGAAGCTGGAGGAGATCGGCCGCCGCCTGCACCTGTCGGGGAAGACCGTCGCGACCCACAAATACCGCCTGCTGGACAAGCTCTCGATCAAGGACACGCTGTCCCTGGCGCGGCTGGCTACCCAGTACGGGGTCCACGACGCCTACCTCGCCCCGCACTGAGCGACGGCCCAAGGCCGGCCACCTCGGTCCCCGGTCGGGCCGCCCTGCTGCGGGCGGCGGCTTGGTTCCGGCTTCAGGGCCGGGGCGATTCCTCGGGGCGGCGTTCCCCGGCATCGTCCGGCAGATCGAGCAGCAGGTCCGGTTGTCGCGGGGCCGGCAAGGTTTCGACCACGGCAGCTTGGGTTTCGGGCACCGCCGGGGCTGGGGCTGCTTCGACCACGGTTGGCTGGGCCTCGGTCACGGCTGGTACGGCCTGGACCGTGGCCGGGGTTGGGGCCGGCAGATCCTCGAAATCCGATTCGACCGCGGTCAGCAGGCGCAGGACCTGGGCCGGAGCCGACGCCGGCGCGTCATCGCCGCGGGTGGCGGCCGGTGTTTCCTCGGGATCGTCCTCGGGATCGAAGGACGGATCGTCCTGGTCCTGCTGGCCACCCTCGGTGCCGGTTGCCTCGCCTTGGCCGCGGCGACGGCGACGGCCGCCACGGCGTCCGCGACGCCGCTTGCCGCTGCCGGCGGCTTCGGAAGGGTCGGCTTGTTCGTGCGTCGGGACGGCGGCGGCCTCCGGCATGGCCTCGGCCGTCATCAGGCCGTCCGCTGCGGCCGGGGTCGCATCGGCCAGCGCCGCGGCGGGTGCGGCGGCGGCGGCGGTCGGCACCGGCATGCCCGCGACGGCCTGCCCGGGCGCGGCCGCCACGGACGCCGGAGGATCCCCGGCCGGACCGTTGCCTGCACGCGACTCCTGCTGCCGTCGTGCCTGTTCCTGCCGGCGCGCCTCGGCCTTCTCGGTCTCGCGCCGCTGCTGTTCCTCGCGGCGCTGCTGCTTTTCGAGGCGGCGCTGTTCCTCGAGCTTGCGCTGTTCGTCGATCCGCTTCTGCTCCTCCGGGCTGCGCTCCGGCTTGCCGTTGCGTTCGCGCCGGGCCTGCTCCGGCTTCTCGCCACGCTCGGCTTTCTCGCCGCGCTCGGGGCGCTCGCCACGCTGCGGCCTGTCTCCGCGCTGGCCGCGCTCGCCGCGCGCGCTGCGCTCTTCACGACGCGGACGCTCGGCCGCGGGTCTGGCCGGGGTCGATGCGACCGGCGTGGCCGCGGGCGGCGTCGCCGGCTCGCCAGTGAACACCGAACTCAGGCCGGCCATCAGGCGGTTCCAGAAGCCGCCGCGGGGCGGGGCTGTGGCGGGGGCCGCGGCCGGTGCCGTCACGACGGCGACCTCGCCCTCGGATTCCTGCGCCGGCCGGCTGGGCATCGGCTGGACCGGCTGCACCTTGGTGACCGCCGGCGGGGGCGGGATGTTGAGCTGGTTCTTGGTGAGGGCGTGCAGTTCCAGCTTGCGCGGGCTGCCGCGGTGGTAACTGGGCTTGGCGCTCTCCTCGCCCAGTTCGCTCTCGCGGATGCGGGTGACGTTGTAGTGCGGCGTCTCCAACTCGGCATCGGCGACGATGATGATCGGTGCGTCGTGGCGCTGCTCGATCTCGAGGATGGCGCGGCGCTTCTCGTTGAGCAGGTAGTTGGCGATCTGCGACGGGGCCTGCACCAGCACCTGACCGGTGTTTTCCTTCATCGCGTGCTCCTCGACCACGCGCAGGATCGACAGCGACAGCGACTCGACGCTGCGCACGCGGCCATGGCCGTCGCAACGCGGGCAGACCATCTGGCTGCTCTCGCCGAGCGACGGACGCAGGCGCTGGCGCGACATCTCCAGCAGGCCGAAGCGCGAGATGCGGCCGACCTGGACGCGGGCGCGGTCGTGCTTGAGCGCGTTCTGCAGGCGGTCCTCGACCTGGCGCTGGGCCTTGGTCGAGCCCATGTCGATGAAGTCGATGACGACGAGGCCGCCCAAGTCGCGCAGGCGCAGCTGGCGGGCCACCTCGTCGGCGGCCTCCAGGTTGGTCTGCAGCGCGGTCTCCTCGATGTCGCCGCCCTTGGTGGCGCGCGCCGAGTTGACGTCGACGGCGGTCAGGGCTTCCGTCTGGTCGATGACCAGCATGCCGCCGGAAGGCAGGCGCACGTGGCGGTCGTAGGCGTTCTCGATCTGCGACTCGATCTGGAAGCGGTTGAACAGCGGGATCGTGTCCTTGTAGAGCTTCAGCTTGCGCAGCGAGTTCGGCATCACCTGCTGCATGAACTCGCGGGCCTCGTCGTACATGGCCGGCGTGTCGATCAGGATCTCGTTGATGTCGCCGCGCAGGTAGTCGCGCAGGGCGCGCACGATCAGCCGCGATTCCTGGTAGATCAGGAAGGGCGCCGGCTTCGACAGGGCGGCCTCGCAGATGGCGCGCCAGACCTGCAGCAGGTAGGCGAGGTCCCACTGCAGTTCCTCGGCATCGCGGCCGACGCCGGCGGTGCGGATGATGACGCCCATGTCATCGGGGATGTTGATCCGGTCCAGGGCCTCCTTGAGGGCCTGGCGGTCCTCGCCCTCGATGCGCCGCGACACCCCGCCGGCGTTCGGCGAGTTCGGCATCAGCACCATGTAGCGGCCGGCCAGCGAGATGAAGGTCGTCAGCGCCGCGCCCTTGTTGCCGCGCTCCTCCTTGTCGACCTGGACGACCACTTCCTGGCCTTCGCGCAGGCATTCCTTGAGGCTGTTCTTGTCGGGGTTCGTGCCCGGCTGGAAGTACTCGCGGGCGATCTCCTTCAGCGGCAGGAAGCCGTGGCGCTCGCCGCCGTATTCGACGAAGGCCGCTTCGAGGGAGGGTTCGAGCCGGGTGATGCGGCCCTTGTAGATGTTGGATTTGCGCTGTTCCTTGGCCGACTGCTCGATGTCGATGTCGTACAGGGACTGGCCGTCCACGATCGCCACGCGCAGTTCTTCGGCCTGCGTGGCATTGATCAGCATCCGCTTCATTGTCAGGTTCCTCACGCGCTCTACCGCGAGGAACGCCGGCTCGGGGCCCGTCATCCGGCGCCGCGGAAGCGGCGCCTGGCACCTTTCCAGCGCTTCGGACCATCGGGCCATGCCCGCGGGAGCGCTTCTTGGTATTCCAGTGGTCCGGGCGGTTCGTCAGGCCACGCCGGTGCTTGCCGCACGACCGTCGGGCAACCCCTCGGGACAGGCGGGCAGGGGCAGGTCTGCCCACGCGAAAGCCGCTAACATGATCGCCCCCGGGGGGCGTGGTCGCGTTTCGGCGGGAACCCAGGGGAGGGGGCTTTCGGCCAACTCCCAAGCGAATCAGAACCTTGGGCCTGCGCGCGGAGTGTATACAGATGCGCCCCGGCCCGCCATCCCGTCGGTCTCGCCCATGAATGAGAAAGCCGGTGGTGTCCGTCTCGTCCGCGTGCCGGACGACCGCGACGGCCAGCGCCTCGACAACTTCCTGCTCGGCCAGCTGAAGGGCGCGCCGCGTTCGATCGTCTACAAGATCGTGCGCTCGGGGCAGGTGCGGGTGAACGGCGGCCGGGCCAAGCCGGAGACCAGGCTGAACGGGGGCGACGAGGTGCGTATCCCGCCGGTGCGACTGGCCGAAGAGAGTGAACCCAGGAGCGCACCGAAGAGCCTGCTGGACCGCCTGGCCGCCAGCATCGTCTTCGAGGACAAGGCCATCCTGGCCCTGAACAAGCCCTCCGGCATCGCCGCCCACGGCGGCTCCGGGGTCAGCTTCGGGGTGATCGAGGGCCTTCGCGCCCTGCGGCCGAACGAGTCGATCGAACTGGTGCATCGGCTCGACCGCGACACCTCGGGCGTGATCGTGCTGGCGAAGAAGCGCTCGGCCCTGCTGGAACTGCAGGCCCTGATGCGCGGCGGCGAGGACGACGAAGGCCCCGGCAAGCGCTACCTCGCCCTGCTCGTCGGCCGCGTGCCGGACGGCACGATCACCGTCGATGCCCCGCTGCGGAAGTCGGTGCTGCAGGGCGGCGAGCGGATGGTGCGCGTCGATCCCGAGGGCAAGCCCTCGGTCAGCCACATCCGGGTGCTGGAGCGGAGAGGCGGCCACAGCTTCTGCGAGATCCGCATCGAGACCGGCCGCACTCACCAGATCCGCGTGCATGCCGCCCACGTCGGCCACCCGGTCGCCGGCGACCCGAAGTACGGCGATCGCGAGGCCAACAAGCGCCTCGCCGAGCAGGCCGGCCTGAAGCGGCTGTTCCTGCACGCCGCCTCGATGGAGTTCGCCCTCGACGGTGGCGCGACGTCCTACCTCGTGACCGCACCGCTCGGCGACGAACTGCGCGCGGTGCTGGATCGCCTCGCTTGAGGTAGGTTCCCGCGTGCGCTGCGGGCCGTGTCGCGCGCGATGCCTGTGGCCCCTCGCTGGGGGTGTTCAGCGCGCCAGCAGCGCCTCGGCCTTGGCGGCGCAGACGAAGTCGTTGATCGAGAGCCCGCCGACGTCGTGGGTCGAGTAGCGCACCACGCAGCGGTCGTAGTGCACGCCGAGGTCCGGGTGGTGGTCCTCGGCATGGGCGATGAAGGCGAGTGCGTTCACGAAGGCCATCGTGCGGTGGTAGTCGGCGAAGCGGAAGGTCTTCTCGATGGCGAGGCCGTCGTCGACCTGCCGCCAGCCCTCCGGCAGCAGGCGCAGCAGCTCGGCGATGCGCCCGGTCGGCAGCCGGTGTTCGGGGCCACGCAGCGGCGTGCAGCGGGCGGTGGCGAGTTCGGCGAGGGTCGTCATGGCGGCTCCGGCGTACGGGCGGGCTAGAATACCCGCATGATCCAGATCACCGAATCCGCCCAGTCCCACTTCCGCCGCCTGCTCGAAACGCAGGGTGGCGATGCCGTCGGCATCCGCCTCTCCGCCCTGCACGCCGGCACGCCGAAGGCCGATGTGCGCCTCGAGTTCGCCGAGCAGGGCGACCTCGACGGCAAGGAGTGGGCGATCGACTGCGAGGGCTTCACCCTGTTCGTCGACGGTGACAGCGCCGGCTGGCTCGACGGCGCCGAGATCGACTACCGCAGCAACGCCACCGGCGGCGAACTCAACATCCGCGCACCGAAGATCAAGGGTGTCGCGCCGAAGGAAGGCGCGTCGATCCCGGAGCAGGTGCGCTGGTTGCTCGACAGCGAGATCAACCCGCAGCTCGCCGCCCACAAGGGCCATGTGCGCCTGGAGGAAGTGAGCGCCGACGGCGTCGTGCTGCTGCGCTTCGGCGGCGGCTGCCACGGCTGCGGCATGGTCGACGTCACGCTGAAGCAGGGGATCGAGAAGACCCTGATGGCCAAGGTGCCCGGCATCACCGCGGTGCGCGACGCCACCGACCACAGCAGCGGCGAGGCGCCCTACATCGCCCGCTGAAGGCAGGTCACTCGGGCGCCCGGGCGGTGTGGCGGCTCAACGCCGCCGCGGCGGCTGGTAGGTGTGCAGGGTCGAGCGCTGGGCGGCGAGGTAGGCGCTGATGTTCTCGATGTCGGCATCGGTCAGCGGGTTGGTGCCGTCCGGCGCGACCTGCGCGTTCATCAGCACGTTGACGCGCTCGCCGGAGCGGTATTGCCGCAGGGTCATGGCGAGGTAGTCGGCGTGCTGGCCGGCGAGCAGGGGCGTGCTGTCGTCGATCGCGCCGGCACCGGACTCGAGGTGGCAGCTGGCGCAGGACTGGCCGCCCGGCGGCGTGGCCTCGAAGCGTTGCTTGCCGAGCGCCGGGTTGCCGGGCGGGCCGCCGACGGCGGCGACGCTGCCGGTGGCGAGCAGGGCGGCGAGGGCGATCAGGGCGGTGGACTTCATGGACGGCGATCCTGCTGCTGGGGCTTCCGCGAGGCGAAGTAGGCGGCGAGGTCGGCGATGTCCTGCTCGGAGAAGCTCGAAGCCTGCGCGACCATGGTCGGGTGGCTGCGGTCGCCGCTGCGGTAGGCCTTGAGCGCGTTGACGAGGTAGGTCTCGTTCTGCCCGGCGATCTTCGGCACGCGGAAGTTGGGGTAGGCGTTGCGGAACTCTTCGATGCCGTGGCAGCCGGCGCAGGTGAAGGCGAGCAGCTGGCCGTTCTCGATGTTGCCGGTGCTGGCACCGGCGGTGCTGCCGGCCGCGAGGCCGGGGGCCATCGCGAGGACGAGCGCGGTGCCGCAGAGGGCGGGCAGGAATCGACGCATCGGGAAGAATCCGGGGAGTGGCGGAAAACGCATCGCAGTATAGACGGCGCGTGACGGGGTCGCACAGGGGGCGCGGCCGGATCGGGGTGAAGGTCATGCTGACTCTTGGCATATGCGCCTGCAACACCGCGCCCGTACTGTTTTACCCGACCAGCACACCTTCGCGAGCCGCCCATGCACATCCCCGACCGACCCTTCCGATTCGCCTTGGCCCTGGCCCTGCTGGCCGCCTTCGGCCTCGCGGGCTGCCGCGGTGGCGATGGCCCGGGGGAGGGCGGCGCGGCCGGCGAGGCCGCCGCGGCCAGCGGGCGCGCGGGAGCGGAGCGCGAGCGGCCGCTTCCGGTCGAGGTGGCGCCGGTGGTGCAGCGGCGGATCGCCGCCAGCTACGCCGGAACCGCCAACCTCGAGGTGCCGGCCGATGCCCAGGTGGTCGCCAAGACCAGCGGCGTGCTGCTGCGCGTGCTGGTCGAGGAGGGCGACCGCGTGCGCGCCGGGCAGGTGCTGGCCCAGCTCGATCCCGAGCGGCCACGGCTGGAAGCCGCCCGCGCCGAGGCCACCATGCGCCGCGCCAAGAACAACTTCGAGCGCTCCCGCGAGTTGTTCGGGCGGCAGCTGGTCAGCGCCGAGGCGCACGACCAGCTCCGCTTCGAGTACGAGGCGGCCAAGGCGGCCTGGGAACTGGCCCGGCTGGAGCTCAGCCACACCACCATCACCGCGCCGATCGGCGGGGTGGTGGCCGAGCGCATGGCCAAGCCGGGCAACCTGATCAACCTCAACACGCCGCTCTACCGCATCGTCGACACCTCCCGGCTGGAGGCGGTGCTCAACGTGCCCGAGCGCGAGATGGCGACGATGGTGCCGGGCCTGCCGATCCGCATGGTGGTCGATGCCCTGCGCGGGCAGGTGTTCACCGGCGTGGTCGACCGCATCAGCCCGGTGGTGGATGCCGCCAGCGGCACCTTCCGCGTGGTCGGCGTGTTCGAGGGCGACCAGGGCCTGAAGCCCGGCATGTTCGGGCGGCTGCAGATCGTCTACGACGAGCGCGAGGCGGCCCTGACCGTGCCGCGAGCGGCGGTGGTCGAGGCCAGCGGCGAGGCCTCGGTGTTCCTGGTCGAGGACGGCAAGGCGGTGCGCCGGGTGGTGCGGCTGGGGCATGTCAATGGCAGCTATGCCGAGATCGTCGAGGGGCTGGCCGAGGGCGACCGGGTGATCACCGCCGGCCGCATCGCGGTGCGCGATGGCGTGGCCGTGGAAGTGCTCGATCCCGCCCCGGTCGAAGCCCCCGCGGAGCCGGTACCGGCTGCCGCCGTGGCGGCCGGCTGAGCACGACGGGCCGCGACCATGGGACTGATCGAGACCGCCATCCGCCGCCGCGTCACCATCGCCATGGCGGCCCTGACCCTGGTGCTGTTCGGCCTGATCGCCCTGCGCGACCTGCAGGTCAACCTGCTGCCCGACCTGAGCTACCCGACCCTGACCGTCCGCACCGAATACACCGGCGCGGCGCCGGCCGAGATCGAGGCGCTGGTTTCCGAGCCGGTCGAGCAGGCGGTCGGCGTGGTGCAGGACCTGCGCCGCATCCGTTCGATCTCCCGCACCGGCCAGAGCGACGTGGTGCTGGAGTTCGCTTGGGGCACCGACATGGACCAGGCCAGCCTGGAGGTGCGCGACAAGCTGGAGCTGCTGCAGCTGCCGCTGGAGGCCGAGCCGCCGCTGCTGCTGCGCTTCAACCCCGGCACCGAGCCGATCCTGCGGCTGGCGCTGGCCGCTTCCGGCCCGGCGGCCACGCCGGAGGAGCTGATGGCCCTGCGGACCTACGCCGAGGAGACCCTGCAGCGCCGGTTGGAGCCGGTCGAGGGTGTTGCGGCGGTGCGGGTCGGCGGCGGCCTGGAGGACGAGGTGCAGGTGCTCATCGACCAGCAGGCGCTGGCGCGGCTCAACCTCGACATCCGGCAGGTGGTGCAGCGGCTGCAGGAGGAGAACGTCAACGTTTCCGGCGGCCGCATCGAAGAAGGCAGCCAGCGCTACCTCGTGCGCACGGTCAACCAGTTCGCCAGCCTGGAGCAGATCCGCGACATGCTGGTCGGCCACGTCGACGGGGTGCCGGTCCGTCTTCGCGACGTCGCCACCGTGGCGCAGGGCCACCGCGAGCGCGAGGCGATCATCCGCATCGGCGCCGCCGAGGCGGTGGAGATCGCCATCTACCGCGAGGGCGACGCCAACACCGTGGCGGTGGCCGCCGCGGTCCACGAGGCCTTGCGGCGGATGGAGGCGGAGGCCAGCCCGACCCGGCCCGGCGAGCGGCATGCGGCCGCGGCGGAACCGCGCGTCGAGGGCGAGTACCGCATCGACGGCTTCCGCCTGCGCACCATCGAGGACCAGTCGGTGTTCATCCGCGCGGCACTCGGCCAGGTCCAGGTCGAGGCGGTGCTCGGCGGCCTGTTCGCGATCCTGATCATCTTCTTCTTCCTGCGCGACGGCTGGAGCACCTTCGTCATCTCGCTCTCGCTGCCGATCTCGATC
This sequence comes from Lysobacteraceae bacterium, assembly GCA_018333835.1. Lineage (GTDB taxonomy): Bacteria > Pseudomonadota > Gammaproteobacteria > Xanthomonadales > Xanthomonadaceae > Silanimonas. The sequence continues at coordinate 18,550 of JAGXSL010000172.1, read as the reverse complement.
ATCGCCACCTTCTTCTTCATGGGCCAGCTCGGGTTGTCCCTGAACGTGATGTCGCTCGCCGGGCTGGCGCTCGCCACCGGCATGGTGGTGGACGATTCGATCGTGGTGCTGGAAAGCATCGCCAAGGCCCGGGAGCGCGGCCTCGGCGTGCTGGAGGCGGCGCTGGCCGGCACCCGCGAGGTCGGCATGCCGGTGGTGGCCACCACCCTGACCACGGTGGCGGTGTTCCTGCCGCTGGTGTTCGTGGAGGGCATCGCCGGGCAGCTCTTCCAGGACCAGGCGCTGACGGTGTCGATCGCCCTGCTGATCTCGATGGTGGTCGCGCTCACCCTGATCCCGATGCTGGCCTCGCTGAAGGCGACCGCGCCGATGGGCTTCCTGGTCGAGCGCGAACCCGGCGAGGTGCCGCTGGCGACCCGCTCCAGCGGCAGGGGCGCCCTGTTCGGTGCCCCCTTGCGGGCCGTGCGCGAACGCCTTGGCGGCCGTCCGGGCGAGGCCCTGGGCTGGACGGCGGCCGTGCTGGCGGCACCCTTCATCGCCCTGTTCGCGCTCGCCTCGCTGCTGGTCGCCGGCAGCCTGCGCCTCGCCCTGCTGGCTTGGCGGGGGTTCGTCGGGCAGGTGCTGCCGCGGGTCGCCGCGCTCGGCGAGTTCCTGCTGCGGCCCTACGAGCGGCTGGCCACGGCCTACCGCGAGCGCATCCTGCCCGGTGCGCTCGACCGCCCCGCGCTGGTGCTGGGCAGCGCCGGCACCGCCTTCGTGCTCGCGCTGGGCCTGGCCAGCACGCTCGGCACCGACCTGATCCCGCAACTCGCGCAGGACCGCTTCGAGATGACCGCGGCGCTGCCGGCGGGCACCCAGCTCGCCGACACCGACCGCCTGGTCGCGGCGGTGCAGGGCCGCTTCGAGGACGACCCGCGGATCCAGGCCTTGTTCGGGGTCAGCGGCATCGGCACCCGGCTCGACGCCAACCCGACCGAGGCCGGTGAGAACATCGCGCGCGTCGCCATCGTGCTCGGGCAGGGCTACACCCGCGCCACCGAGGCGGCGATCACCGAGGACCTGCGCGCCCTGATGGCGCAGTACCCGGACGTCGAGGTCAAGTTCAGCCGCCCGGAGCTGGTCGCCCTCTCGACCCCGCTGGAGATCGAGCTGCGCGGCAGCGATTTCGCCGCCATCGAGCGCGCCGCCCGCCGCCTGCAGGATTTGATGGTGGCCTCGCCGATGTTCGCCGACGTGCGCTCCAGCGTCCAGGAAGGGTTCCCGGAGATCCAGATCATCTTCGACCAGGAGCGCGCCGCAGCCCTCGGCCTGACCACCCGCCAGATCGCCGACGAGGTGGTGCGCAAGGTGCGTGGCGAGGTCGCGACCCGCTACAGCCTCCGCGACCGCAAGATCGACGTGCGGGTGCGGGCGCAGGAGCAGGACCGCGCCTCGGTGGCGGAGATCCGCAACCTCATCGTCAACCCGCGCAGCGAGCGCCCGGTGCCGCTCTCGGCGGTGGCCGAGGTGCGCGAGGCCATCGGCCCGGGCGAGATCCACCGCGTCGACCAGACCCGTGCGGCGATCCTCTCGGCCAACCTGCGCGGCGTCGACCTCGGCACCGCCATCGCCGAGGTCGAGCGCCTGGTCGCGGAGAACCCGCTCGGGGGTGATGTCCGGCTGGCCTTCGGCGGCCAGGGCGAGGAGCTGGCGCGTTCCCTGCAATCCCTGCTGTTCGCCTTCGCGCTGGCGATCTTCCTCGTCTACCTGGTGATGGCCTCGCAGTTCGAGTCGCTGCTGCATCCCTTCGTCATCCTGTTCACCATCCCGCTCGCCATCGTCGGCGCGGTGCTGGCGCTGTTCCTGAGCGATGCGCCGGTCTCGGTGGTGGTGTTCATCGGCCTGATCCTGCTGGTCGGCATCGTGGTCAAGAACGCCATCGTGCTGGTCGACAAAGTCAACCAGCTGCGCTTGTCCGGCTTGCCCAAGCGGCTCGCCCTGCTCGAGGGCGCGGCCACCCGCCTGCGGCCGATCATCATGACCACGCTGACCACGCTGTTCGCCTTCGCCCCGCTCGCCTTCCTCGGCGGCGAGGGCGCCGAGGTCAAGTCGCCGATGGCGCTGACGGTGATCGGCGGGCTGCTGGTCTCCACCCTGCTCACCCTCGTGGTGATCCCGGTGGTGTACGACCTGCTCGACCGCCGCGGCGACGAGGCTTGGGCCCGCGACGGCGAGCGCAACCGCCGCATCGGCATGATCGGCCGGATGCTCGGGGAGGGTGCGCCATGAGCCTCGCCGAATGGAGCCTGCGCCGCCCGGTGACAGCGATCATGTTCTACGTCTCGCTGATGGTGCTCGGCGCCATCGCCGCCTTCCGCCTGCCGCTGGAGCAGTTCCCGGCGATCAGCGCGCCCTTCCTGTACGTCGAGCTGCCCTATCCGGGCGCCACCCCGGAGGAAGTGGAGCGCACCCTGGTGCGCCCGGTCGAGGAAGCGCTGGCGACCCTGCCCGGGCTCGCCAACATGTTCTCGCAGTCGCGCGGCGACGGCGGCGGCGTGTTCATCGAGTTCAGCGACTGGAGCCGCGACGTCTCGATCGCCGCCAACGAGGCGCGGGAGCGGATCGACGCCATCCGCCCGGAGCTGCCCGACGACTTCCAGCGCTACTTCGTGATGAAGTTCTCGACCACCGACGAGCCGGTGCTGCGGCTGCGCTTCACCAGCGAGCGCGACCTGCGCAACGAGTACGCCATGCTCGAGCGCAACTTCAAGCGCCGGATGGAACGCATCCCCGGCGTGGCGCGGGTCGACATCGTCGGGGTCGAGCAGCCGGAGGTCGAGATCGCCATCGACCCGATGCGGCTCGGTGCCCACAACTTGAGCCTCAACGACCTGGCGATGCGGCTGCGGGCGGTCAACTTCTCGATCTCGGCCGGCAGCATCGACGACGGCCTGCGGCGGATCCGCGTGCAACCGGTCGGCGAGATCCACAGCCTCGACGAGCTGCGCGACCTGGTCCTCGACGAGCGCGGCCTGCGGCTCTCCGACATCGCCGAGGTGCGCTTCCAGCCGCAGCGCGCCGAGATGGGTCGGCTGCTCGACGGCCGCCCGGCGGTCGGCGTCGACGTTTACCGCGAGGCGGAGGCCAACCTGGTCGAGATGTCGCGCGCGGTGCTGGCCGAGATGGATGCCATCGAGGACCTGCCGGAGCTCGGCGGCATCCAGTGGTTCGTCGCCGACGACCAGGCCGACAGCGTGCGCAGCTCGCTGGCCGAGCTGCTGGAGGCCGGCATCGTCGGCAGCCTGTTCGCCCTGCTGGTGCTGTTCTACTTCCTGCGCCAGTGGTCGAGCACGCTGATGGTGGCGCTGGCCATCCCGCTCTGCCTGGTGATGACCCTCGGCGTCATGTACTTCCATGGCGTCACGCTCAACGTACTGACCCTGATGGGCCTGCTGCTGGCGGTCGGCATGCTGGTCGACAACGCCGTGGTGGTGGTCGAGAGCATCCACCAGTACCGCGCCAAGTACCCCGACGACCCGGTGCGCTGCGCCATCGAGGGCACCCGCAGCGTGCAGCTCGCCATCAGCGCCGGCACTCTCACCAGCATCATCGTGTTCGTGCCCAACCTGTTCGGCGAGGTCAACCAGATCTCGATCTTCCTCGGCCAGGTGGCGCTGACCATCACCATCGCCCTGCTTTCCTCGTGGCTGGTGGCGGTCAGCCTGATCCCGATGATCGCCGCCCGCATCCCGGCGCCGTCCGGCATCGGCCACCGGCGCGGCCTCGTGCCCTGGCTGTCGACGCGCTACGCCGACCTGCTGCGCTGGACTCTGGAGCACCGCGGCTGGTCGGTGGCCGGCATCCTGCTGGTGGTCGTCCTCGGCGTGCTGCCGGCCGCCACCGGGATGATGAAGGTCGACATGTTCCAGGAGGACGAGGGCCGCGAGATCGACATCTATTTCGACTGGCGCGGCTCCTACAGCATCGAGCAGATGCGCGACGAGATGCTGCGGGTCGAGCGCTTCCTCGACCAGCGCCGCGACGAGTTCCAGATCGAGCAGATCTACGTCGTCTACAGCGAGCGCGGCTGGGGCGGCATCGACCTCACTTTGCGCTCCACCGGCGCCGGGCTGGAGGACACCGCGGCGATCCGCGAGCGGCTGCGCGAGGCACTGCCGCGCTCGGCGTTGGCCGAGATCGGCATCGAGGGCACGGGCGGCCCCGGCGGTGGCGGTGGCGGCCGGGGCCAAGGCGTGCGGGTGTCGCTGACCGGCGATTCCAGCACCGAGTTGCAGGCCATCGCCGCGGCCGTCCTGCCCCTGCTGGCGCAGCGCCCGGAGCTGCGCGACGTCCGCATCGACACCGGCGACGAGGTCGGCGAAGTGCGGGTCAGCGTCGACCGCGAGCGCGCGGCGGCCTACGGCTTCTCCGCCGAGGAGGTGGCGCAGTACCTCGGGATCGCCCTGCGCGGCACGCCGTTGCGCGAGTTCCGCCGCGACGGCGACGAAATCCCGGTGTGGGTGCGCTTCGACGGCGCGCAGCAGTTCCGCGTCGAGAACCTCGGCACCCTGCACCTGACCCGGCCCGACGGCAGCCGGGTGCCGCTGACCTCGGTGGTGGACGTCGCGGTGGTGCGCGGTGCCAGCCAGATCCAGCGCGAGAACCGCCGTACCGCGCTCGCCATCGCCGCCAACCGCGCCGAAGGCAAGACCAGCGAGGACGCGCGCCGCGCCATCGACGCCGTGCTCTCGCAAGTGGACTTCCCGCCCGGCTACGGCTACCGCTGGGGCGGCGACTTCCAGCGCAACGACCAGGCCGGCGCGCAGATGGCCTTCAACACCCTGATCGCGCTGATCATGATCTTCATCGTCATGGCGGCGTTGTTCGAGTCGCTGCTGCACCCGCTCGCGATCATGAGCAGCGTGCTGTTCTCGGCCTTCGGCGTGTTCTGGTTCTTCGTGCTGACCGGCACCACCTTCACCATCATGTCGGCGATCGGCATCCTCGTGCTGATGGGCGTGGTGGTGAACAACGGCATCGTCATGGTCGAGCACATCAACAACCTGCGGCGCGCCGGGAAACGCCGGATCGACGCCCTGGTCGAGGGCAGCGGCGAGCGCCTGCGGCCGATCCTGATGACCATGGGCACCACCATCCTCGGCATGCTGCCGCTGGCCGTCGGCGGCGCCCAGATCGGCGGCGAGGGCCCGGCCTACTACCCGATGGCGCGGGCCATCGTCGGCGGCCTGGCGTTCTCCACCGTGGTCAGCCTGCTGTTCCTGCCGACCATCTACAGCCTGCTCGACGACCTCGGGCTGTGGGGTGCCGCGGCCTTCCAGCGCGCCCGCCTGCGGGCCGGGCTCGGCCCGGCGGTGCTGCCCGGCTGAGCCGGTGCCCCGGGCTGGGCTGGGCCTTCGGCTCAATCCACCGGCGCGCGGGTGTGGCCGTCGCCGACCACGTCCCAGCGGGCGGTGGTCAGCGATTCCAGCCCCATCGGGCCGTAGGCGTGCAGCTTGCTGGTGGAGATGCCGATCTCGGCACCCAGCCCCAGTTCCCCGCCGTCGTTGAAGCGGGTCGAGGCGTTGACCGCCACCACCGAGGCATCGACCTCGCGCTGGAACCGTTCCGCCATCCGCGGGTCGCGGGTGGCGATCGCCTCGGTGTGCAGCGAACCGTGGCGGGCGATGTGGGCCAGCGCCGCGTCGATGCCCTCGACCACCCGCACCGCCAGCACCAGGTCGAGGTATTCGGCGTCCCAGTCGGCGGCCTCGGCGGACCGTGCCGCGGGCAGCCAGGCGCGGGCCTCGGCATCGGCGCGCAGTTCCACCCCGCGGGCCGCGAGCGCGGTGCCGAGCCGCGGCAGGAAGGCCGCTGCGATGGCGGCATCGACCAGCAGGGTCTCCAGGGCGTTGCAGGCCGAAGGCCGTGCGCACTTGCCGTCGATGGCCAGCCGCAGCGCGGCGTCGGGGTCGGCGCTGGCCTCGACGTAGAGGTGGCAGACGCCCTTGTAGTGGCGGATCACCGGTACCCGGCTGACCTCGGCGACGTGGCGGATCAGGCCCTCGCCGCCGCGCGGGATGACCAGCGCGAGGCAGTCGTCGTGGCGCAGCAGCCCGGCGATCGCCGCACGGTCCGGCACCGGCACGGCCTGCACGGCATCCTCCGGCAGGTCGGCCGCGGCCAGCCCGTTGCGGATCAGCCCGAGCAGCGCCGCGTTGCTGTGCGCGGCCTCGCGGCCGCCGCGCAGCACCACGCTGTTGCCGGAGGCGATGCAGAGCGCGGCGGCATCGGCGGTGACGTTGGGGCGCGACTCGTAGACCATGGCGATGGCACCGAGCGGCACCCGGCGGCGGGCGATGCGCAGGCCGTCGGCGCGCTGGCGGACCTCGCCGCAGGGACCGAGCGGGTCGGGCAGGGCGGCCACCGCGCGCACGGCGGCGGCGATGCCGGCGACCCGTCCGGGGTCGAGCCGCAGGCGGTCGCGCAGCGCCGCGCCGAGCCCGGCGGCATCGGCGGCCGCGAGGTCGAGCGCGTTGGCCGCCAGCAGTTCCGCCCGCCCGGCCTCGATGCCCGCGGCGATGGCATCCAGGGCGGCGCGGCGCCGCGGGTGGTCGACCCCGCGCAGCAGGCGGGCGGCATCGCGGGCGCGTTCGGCGCAGACGCGGATCGGATCGGCGGCTTCGCTCACAGCAGCACCAGGTCGTCGCGGTGGATCACGGTGTCGGGGCCTTGGTAGCCCAGCAGGGCCGGCAATTCGGCGCTGGAGCGGCCGAGCACCCGGCGCAGTTCGCCGGCATCGTACTGGACGATGCCCTTGGCGAAGGGCTGGGCCGCACCCTCGGCGAACACCTCGACGGCATCGCCGGCGTGGAACGCGCCATCGACCGCCCGCACGCCGGCCGGCAGCAGCGATGCACCGCGCTCGCGCAGCGCGCGCAGCGCGCCGGCATCGACCTGCAATCGGCCCCGGCAGGCCAGCGCGTGGCGCATCCAGTGCGCCTTGGCACTGGCCGGGCTGGCGGTGGCCTCGAACAGGGTGCCGGGGCAGCGTCCGCGCGCCAGCGCTTCCAGGGCGGCGGCCTCGCGGCCGTTGGCGATCAGCGTCGGGATGCCGCGTGCCGTCGCCTTGGCCGCGGCCTCCAGCTTGGTGCGCATGCCGCCGGTACCGACCGCCGACCCGGCGCCGCCGGCCAGTGCGAACACCGCATCGTCGATCACCGCCACGCGTTCGATCCGGTTCGCGCCCGGGGTGCTGCGCGGATCGGCGTCGAACAGGCCATCGACGTCGGACAGCAGCACCAGCAGGTCGGCCTCCACCAGCACGGCGACGTGGGCGGCGAGGTTGTCGTTGTCGCCGAGCCGCAGTTCGTCGATGGCGACCGAGTCGTTCTCGTTGACCACCGGCAGCACCCCGAGCCGCAGCAGCTCGCGCAGAGTGTTCTTGGCGTTGACGAAGCGGCGGCGGTTCTGCAGGTCGTCGAAGGCCAGCAGCACCTGCGCGCAGGGCAGGTCGAGCAGCCGTGCCCAGACCTCGACCATGCGTGGCTGGCCGAGCGCGGCCAGCGCCTGCTTCGCCGGCAGGGCCGAGGCATCGGGGTTGCCGAGCAGGGCGCGGCCGGCGGCGACCGCGCCGGAGGACACCAGCACCAGTTCCCGCCCCTCGGCCTTCGCATCGGTGATGAAGCGGGCGATGCCGAGCAGGTGGCGGGTGGAAAGCCGCCGGCCTTCCGGCGCGATCAGGTTGCTGCCGACCTTGAGGACGGCCCGCCGCCAGGGCGGCAGCGGCGGCAGCGACGCATTCATGCGCCGCCGCCTTCGAGCAGGCGGGCGAGGATGCCGGCGCCGGCCAGCCAGATGCCCAGCACCGTGCCCAACGAGGTCAGGAAGAAGTTGAGCAGGATGCGCGCCACCCGGTTGCGCCACCAGCCACCGAGCCGGCGGGTGTCGTCGCGCAGGGCGAGGAAATCGGCATAGCCGGGCTTGCGGACCCAGGCCTCGACCAGGGCGCTGAAGGTGCCCGAGCCCAGCGCCGGGTGCAGCGGGGTGATCGGCGAGGCCAGCGCCGCCGCCAGGATGCTCAAGGGGTGCCCGCCCGCCGCCAGGCAGCCGAGCGCGCCGCCGGCGGCGGTGACCAGCGCCCAGTGCAGCAGCACCATGCCGCCGGTCTCGATGCCGCCCTGGTGCCAGCCCCAGGCGAAGCCGCCGAGCAGGAAGGCGACCAGGACGATCGAGAACCACGGCAGGCCATCGGCCGCTGGCGGTCGTTCGAGAGCGGCGATCTCGGTGGCCGGCTCGCCGCCGCCGGATTCCAGCGCCGCCTTGAGCCCGGCCAGGTGGCCGGCCCCGACCACCGCCAGCACGTGGGCACCGGGATGGGCGGCACCGGCCTCGCGCAGCTTGGCCGCCATGTAGCGGTCGCGTTCGGCGATGAGCGCTTCGTGCAGCACCGGGCTCTGGCCGGCGAACTCGGCGAAGCTCGATTGCAGCACGTCGCCGTGCTTGAGCGCCTCGATGGCGGTCTCCTCGACCTGCTCGTCGACCAGCAGGCTGGCGAGGATGCCGGACCCCAGCAGGGCCCGCTTCCAGCAGCCGAGCCGACCCCAGGCGCGGCGGAAGCTCAAGCCGACATCGCGGTCGATCAGTGCGAGCGGCAGGCCGCGGGCGCTGGCACCGAGGGCCGCGGCCTTCAGTTCGGCACCCGGTTCGACGCCGAGTTGTTCGGCCAGCCGCCGCTGGTAGGCGGCGAGCGCCAGGCTGGCGGCGAGCAGGCCGGCCTTGCCGTCCTTGATCGCCTGCACGAGGTCGAGCCGGGCGAGTGCGTCGGGGTCGGTGAGCGCGCGGTGCCGCGCCGGGTCGAGTTCGACCGCGACGACGTCGAAGGCATCGCTGGCGAGTGCCGCCTCGACCGCCTGCACGCTCGCCTTCGAGACGTGGGCGGTGCCGAGCAGGGTGTAGCGCACGCCATCGCGTTCGACGAGGGCATGCGGTTCCGTGGCCAGTGCGGCCGGGAGCGGGGTGTCGTTCAAGTCGGATTCCGGCGGCGCGCTGGACGAGCGCAGGTTGCGGTGTTCGATCGCCTTGTTCAATCGCGGAACCGTTTCGTCAGGTCGCCATAGGCGTCGATGCGGCGGTCGCGCAGGAAGGGCCAGATGCGGCGCACGGCTTCGCCGCGGTCGAGGTCGATCTCGCAGAGCAGCACTTCCGCGGCATCGTGCGAGGCCTCGGCGAGGATCTCACCCTGCGGGCCGCAGACGAAGCTCGTGCCCCAGAAGCGGATGCCGTGCCTGCCGTCGTCGCCCTGCGGCGCCAGCGGCGAGGCCTCGAAGCCGGTGCGGTTGCAGGCCAGCACCGGCAGGCCGTTGGCCACCGCGTGGCCGCGGTGCGAGAGGATCCAGGCCATGCGCTGGCGCTCTTTCTCGGCTTGCGTATCGCGCGGGTCCCAGCCGATCGCGGTGGGGTAGAGCAGCAGTTCCGCGCCGGCCAGCGCCATCAGGCGCGCCGCTTCCGGGTACCACTGGTCCCAGCAGACCAGCACGCCCAAGCGGCCCACCGAGGTGTCGATCGGGGTGAAGCCGAGGTCGCCCGGCGTGAAGTAGAACTTCTCGTTGAAGCCCGGATCGTCGGGGATGTGCATCTTGCGGTACTTGCCGGCGAAGCGGCCGTCGGCATCGAACACCACCGCGGTGTTGTGGGCGAGCCCCGGCGCGCGGCGCTCGAACAGCGAACCCACCAGCACCACGCCGTGCTGCTTCGCGAGGCGCGACAGGCGCTCCGTGCTCGGGCCCGGGACGGGCTCGGCGCGGTCGAACTCGTCGACGCTCTGGTGCTGGCAGAAGTACGGGCCGTTGTGCAACTCCTGCAGCAGCACCAGCCTCGCGCCGGCGGCAGCGGCTTCGGCCACGCGCTCTTCGATGCGGGCGAGGTTGGCTTCGGCGTCGCCCTGGTTCGTTTCCTGGACGAGGGCGACTTTGAGAAGGCGGGACATTCGGGAGGATCCGTGGTCGTCGTGTCGGTCGGTCGGGCGGGCGATGCGCCGTTCAGGCCAGCAGGCCGGCCGGCAGCTGCATGGTGATGCAGTGCAGGCTGCCGTTCTGCCAGACCAGCGGCCGGCAGGGCACCGGCACGATGGCGCGGCCCGGGAAGGCGTTGCCGAGCATCACCGCGGCGGCGGCGTCCGCCCGGTCGCCGTAGGCCGGCATCAGCACCGCGCCGTTGACGACCAGGAAATTCGCGTAGGAGGCCGCGAGGCGGCGGCCGCCGTCGAGGATCGGCCGCGGCCACGGCAGCGGGTACAGGCGGTAGGGCCGGTTCCCGGCGGTGCGCAGCGCGGCCAGTTCCGCGCCCATCGCCTTGAGGCCGGCGTAGTGCGCATCGGCGGGGTCGTCGCAGTCCTGGAAGACGATGGCGTCGCGCGCGGCGAAGCGGGCGAGGGTGTCGATGTGCGCGTCAGTGTCGTCGCCCTCCAGCGCGCCGTGTTCGAGCCAGAGTACGCGCCGCTGCTGCAGGGCGTTCTCCAGCTGCCACGAAATCTCCTGGCGCGTCAGCCCGGGGTGGCGCGCGTGCAGGCATCGCGCGGTGGTGAGCAGGGTGCCGTCGCCGTCGGTCTCGATGGCGCCGCCCTCGAGCGCGAAGTCGATGCGCTGGTGCCTCGCGTTCCGGAACAGGCCGGCGGCAACGAGCTGCGCGATCAGTGCGTCGTCCTGCGCCGCGCCGTACTTGCCGCCCCAGCCGGTGAAGCGGAAGTCGAGCAGGCGGAAAGCGTCGCCGTCGCGCAGGGCGGCGTCGATCAAGGTGATCGGGCCGGAGTCACGCAGCCAGGTGTCGTCGTAGGCGGCGTGCACGAAGCGGACGCGGCCGAGGTCGGCGCCGGCGCCCGCCAGCAGGGTGCGCGCGCGGGCTTCGAGCGCGGCGTCCGCCACGACGATGACCAGGCGCTGGAAGCGCGTCACCGCAAGACCCAGCGCGACGTAGGTCGCCTCCACCTCGGCAAGGCGCTCGGCCCAGTCGGTGCCCTCGTGCGGCCAGGCGATCAGGGCGGCGTCCTGGGGCTCCCATTCGGCGGGAAAACGCAGGGACATCAGGGGTGCCCGGTTCAGGACCGCGGCACCGGGGCCGGCCCGATCTCCGTAGGCGAAGCGCGGTTGAGCACGGCATTGATGACGCGGTCGCGCTCGAAGTAGACGGTGAAGTCGGCATAGACCCAGCGGTGGATCACCGGCCAAGCCGCGCGCTGGCCGCCGCGCGGCTCCAGCTTCTGCTGCGGGGCGCCGAAGCGGGCCTCGACCTGGGCCATGCTCTGGCCGCGGGCCGGAAGGTTGGCGGTTTCTCCGGCCTGGACACGCTCGATCAGCAGGCGATCGGCTTGGGCCGGCAGGGCGAAGGCGAGGGCAAGGCTCGCGGCGAGGAAGACGGAACGCGACGGCATGGCGGTTCTCCGGGGCCGGGACGGGTCGCTGGATTGTGGCATCGCCGACCGCGAAAACAACAACGCCGGCACGGGGCCGGCGTCGCAGGGCTTCGGGGACCGCCGCGGTTCAGCGCTGGCGGGCCTTGAAGCGCGGGTTCGACTTGCAGATCACGAAGACCTTGCCACGGCGGCGCACGACCTTGCAGTCGCGGTGGCGGGACTTCGCGGACTTCAGGGACGAGAGGACTTTCATGCGACACCTGTGGCGGGAAGGATGGATCGGGAAGCGCGCGAGTATGGGGCAAACCCCGCCGCCGATCAAGCACTTGCCTGAACCGCCCCCGCATCGCGGCCCACGGTGCGGGCCGCGCCACGACCCCCGCGTCAGACCCCGTAGTAAGCCCGGTACCAGGCCACGAAGCGCGGAATCCCCACCTCCACCGGGGTCGAGGGCGAATAGCCCACGTCGCGCATCAGCGCCGAGACCTCGGCCTCGGTGTCGGGCACGTCGCCGGGCTGCAGCGGCAGCAGGTTCTTGCGGGCCGTCCTGCCGGTGGCCTGTTCGATCAGCTCGATGTAGCGCAGCAGTTCGACCGGTGCGTGGTTGCCGATGTTGTAGAGCCGGTACGGCGCCGTGCTCGAGGCCGGCGTCGGCTGCAGCGGGTCGAAGCCCGGATCCGGCCCCGGCACCCGGTCCAGCGTGCGCAGCACGCCCTCGACGATGTCGTCGATGTAGGTGAAATCCCGCGTGTGCCGGCCGTGGTTGAAGACGTCGATCGGCTCCCCGGCGAGGATCTTCCGGGTGAACAGGAACAGCGCCATGTCCGGCCGGCCCCACGGCCCGTACACCGTGAAGAAGCGCAGGCCGGTGGTGGGCAGGCCGAACAGGTGGCTGTAGGTGTGCGCCATCAGCTCGTTGGCCTTCTTGCTCGCGGCATAGAGGCTGACCGGGTGGTCGACGCTGTCCTCGACGGCGAAGGGCAGCTTGCGGTTCGCGCCGTAGACCGAGCTCGACGAGGCGTAGACGAGGTGCTCCACGCCCTTGTGGCGGCAGGCCTCCAGCACGTTCAGGAAACCCACGATGTTGGCGTCGATGTAGGCGCGCGGGTTCTCCAGCGAGTAGCGCACGCCGGCCTGGGCGGCGAGGTTCACCACCCGCTGCGGCCGGAAGGCGTCGAACGCGGCCTCCAGCGCACCGCCATCCTCCAGTGCGGCCTTGACGAAGGAGAAGCCGGCACGCGGGGCGAGCCGGTCGAGCCGCGCCTGCTTCAGGCGCACGTCGTAGTAGTCGTTGAGGTTGTCGAGGCCGAGCACCTCGTCGCCGCGATCGAGCAGGCGGTGGGCGAGCGTCGAGCCGATGAAGCCGGCGGCGCCGGTGATCAGGATGCGCATGGGGTCCTTGGTGGCGGGTCAGAGCCGGTCGTCGACCTCGGCGCGGGGCAGGGCGCCGCGCACGTCGAACAGCACGCCGTCCGGCTCCAGGCACCCGCGGAAGGCGGCCGCACCCCGGGCCAGAAGTTCGGCATGCGGCACGGCGAGCACGGCCGCGGCGTAGGGGCCCGGCGGCCAGTCCGGCAGCAGGGCGATGCCGTGTTCGGCCTCGGCCTCGGCGGCCGACACCCGCGGGTCGAACACGTCCACGGCGAGGCCGAAGTCCTCGAGCCCGCGCACCACGTCGATCACCCGCGTGTTGCGCAGGTCGGGGCAGTTCTCCTTGAAGGCGAGCCCGGCCACCAGCACCCGCGCGCCGGGGCGCAGCAGGCCGCGTTGGCCCATCCTCCGCGCCACCCGCACGGCCACGTGGCCGCCCATCGCGTCGTTGATGCGTCGGCCGGCGAGGATCACCTCGGGGGCATGGCCCACCGCCTGCGCCTTGTGGGTGAGGTAGTAGGGATCGACGCCGATGCAGTGGCCGCCGACCAGGCCGGGGCGGAACGGCAGGAAGTTCCACTTGGTGCCGGCGGCGGCCAGCACGTCGAGGGTGTCGATGCCGAGCCGCTCGAACAGGGTCGCCAGTTCGTTCATCAGCGCGATGTTGAGGTCGCGCTGGGTGTTCTCGATCACCTTGGCGGCCTCGGCGACGCGGATCGAGGCGGCGCGGAAGGTGCCCGCCGCGACGACGGCGCGGTAGAGCCGGTCGACGCGCCCGGCGGCTTCAGGTGTCGATCCGGACGTGACCTTGACGATGTCCTTGAGCCGCCGCGTGCGATCGCCGGGGTTGATGCGCTCGGGGCTGTAGCCGACGTGGAAATCGACGTCCAGGCGCAGCCCCGAGGCACGCTCCAACTCGGGCACGCAGACCTCCTCGGTGGCGCCGGGGTAGACGGTGGATTCGTAGACCACGAGGTCGCCCGGCTTCAGCACCGCACCGACCGTGCGGCTGGCGGCGAGCAGGGCGGCGAGGTCGGGGCGCTTGGCGGCGTCCACCGGTGTTGGCACGGCGACGATGAAGCTGCGGCAGCGCGCGAGTTCGGCCGGGTCGGTGCTGAAGGACAGGCGCGACGCCGCCCGCCACTCCTGCGGCTCGACCTCGCCGGTGGCGTCGACGCCGCGGCGCAGGGCCTCGATGCGCTGCGCCGAGACGTCGAAGCCGAGTGTCTCGACGACTGTCCCGAAGGCCACCGCCACCGGCAGGCCGACGTAGCCCAGGCCGATGACGCCGACCGGGCCGAGGTCTTCGATCGACCCCGTCATTCGATCAGGCTCGCCGCGTGGCGCGCGTCCAGCCACTCCATCGCGTCGCGCGGCTTGAGCTTGGCGGCCTTCTCGTAGGCCGCGGCGGCGGCGTCCTCGCCTTTCGCGCCGTGCAGCAGCAGCGCCACATTGCCCTGCTCGAGGTGGGCCACTGGCGATTTCGGCGTGAGCTTGAGCGCCGCGGCGAGGTGCTTCTCGGCCTCGGCCGCCTTGGCGCCGTAGGTCAGGCCGGCGACCAGTCCGCCGACCTTGGCGACGATCTCGGCGTGGTAGACCGCCAGCGCCAGATGCGCCTCGGCATGCCCGGGGGCGAGCGCGAGGGTCCGGTCGAGGCTTTCCCGCACCTTGCCGGCGAGGCCCAGCTTCAGGGCCTTCACGATGCTGATGCCCTGGCTGTAGCGGCCGAGCGCAAAGGCGCGTCGGTAGTGGCTGTTGGCCTCCTCGGGCAGGGCGGCGACGGCGGCCTCGGCCAGCGCGGCGACGGTCTCGAAGCGCTGCAGGCGCTCGGCCGCGTCCTCGACGAGGTAGGCGGCGTGGATGCCCATGGCCTTGGCCGCCAGCGAGGCACCGAGCACACCGAGCCCGGCCCCGGCCTCGAAGGCCTCCTCGAAGCGCCCCTCGTGGAAGGCCCGCCAACCCGCCTCGAGCGTCCCGGCGAGGGCGGCGGCATCGATCCCCTTGGGCGCGGACTTCCCCGCCGCCTTCAGCAGCGCGCTGGCGCGTTTGGCGTCGGGCCAGGGCTCGGCGTCGCCGGCGTGCAAGTCCTTCCAGGCCTTCTTCAGCGCATCGCCGCCGAAATCGAAGGCCGGGGCCTTCGCCGACATCGCCGTCCAGCCGCTTTTCTTCCTCGTCGCCATGCCTTGGGCTCCCTTGGGCCGACGCAAAGCCTGCGGCGAAGCGACGGTTTCGTCTAGTGTGAAAGCTCGGGGTCGGCTGCCGAGACTGGCCCCAGCCGCCAGCTTGGGCGGTGCCACGAACGGTGTTCCCCATGGACAGCAAGGTTTCTCGTTCCCGTAGCCGCGCGACGTCCAGCGCGCCCCTCAACGCCCGCAACCTGCTGCTCGCCTCGATCGGCGCGGTACTGTGCGGCCGCCGCGAAGCCCTGCGGCTCGCCGCCGCGGCCGGCCAGCGGATCGCCCCCTTGGCCGGCGAGGCACGCCGCTTCGGCGACCGCCTCGGCGGCCTGGTTGGAGGGCTTGGTGCCGCCCGCAAGCCGGCCCGCCCGCTGCGCCGCCGCCGCGCCTGAATCCGTCCGACGGAATCAGTCGAGGTAGGCCTGGCTCAGCGTGTGCAGGTGCACGCGCTCGGCGTCGCGCAGGAAAGGCGCGATCAGCATCATCACCTGCACGATGCCCTGCCGGATCGAGCGCGCCTCGTCGGCCTCGCCGCGGGCCGCCGCGTAGTTGAGCCAGAAGGTCGCCAGCACCAGCAGGTTGGTCGAGAACGCCTCCATCTCGGCCGGCGAGGCGCGGACGATGCCGGCGCGGCCGAGCCCGCGCACCACCTGGTTGGCGTTGTCGGTGGCGCGCTTGAGGATGCGCGCGAAGCGCAGGCGCAGGCGGCGGTTGCGGCTCAGGATGTCGACCAGGTCGCGGTACAGGAAGCGGTAGTCCCAGATGCACTCGAACACCAGGTGCATCTGCAGCCAGATGTCCTCCAGGTTCGGCAGCCGCGTCGCCGGCACCGCCATCGCCTCGCTGATCCGCTCCTCGTAGCGGCTGAACAGCTGCTCGATGATGTCGTCCTTGTTGCGGAAGTGGTAGTACAGGTTGCCGGGGCTGATCTCCAGCTCGTCGGCGATGTGGTTGGTGGTGACGTTCGGTTCGCCCTGGGCGTTGAACATCGCCAGCGCGCAGTCGAGGATCCGTTGCCGGGTCTGGGCGGCCATCGGGCGGCTCCGCGTCAGCCGGTCAGGCGCTTGACCAGGTCGATGTATTCCTGCATCGCCTGCTCGCGGCCCATGCCCTTCAACTTTTCCCAGGCCTCGTACTTGGCGTTGCCGACGAAATCGAAGAAACCCGGCTTCTCGCCGTGGACGTCGCCTTCCGAACCCTGCTTGAACAGGGCGTAGAGCCGCAGCAGGGTGTCGTTGTCGGGGCGTTCGGGGAGGCCCTTGACGGCCTCCTTGGCGTTCTCGAACTGCGTCTTCAGGTCGGACATCGCGGCGGGTCCCAGGGCATCGTCCCGCAGGAAATAGCATGCCGCCGGCGCGGGGGTCAACGCGGCGCCGGGGTTTGCCCGCGAACGGGCGCTCTGGCACCGTAGCCGCAGGCCCGAAGCCGCGCGCGGCGGTGGCCACAGGCGATCCCGGGGGAGGACGACATGGCGTATTTCGTGACCGGCGGCACCGGCTTCATCGGCCGTTTCCTGGTCGAGCGGCTGCTCAAGCGCAGGGGCAGCATCCACGTGCTGGTGCGCAAGGGCTCGCAGAAGAAGTTCGAGGAGACCGCCGCGCGCATGGGCTGGGACCGGAAGCGCGTCATCCCGGTCAGCGGCGACCTTGCCAAGCCCAAGCTCGGCCTCAGCGCCGCCCAGCTGAAGGCGCTGACCGGCAAGGTGAAGCACGTCTTCCACCTCGCCGCCATCTACGACCTCACGGCGGATGCCGAGTCGCAGCGCGTCGCCAACGTCGAGGGCACCCGGCACGCCATGGAATTCGCCGGCGTGGTGAAGGCGCAGTGCTTCCACCACACCAGTTCGATCGCCGCCGCCGGCCTCTACCCCGGCGTGTTCCGCGAGGACATGTTCGCCGAGGCGGAGGGCTTGGACGACCCCTATTTCCGCACCAAGCACGAGTCCGAGGGGCTGGTGCGCACGTCCTGCCCGGTGCCGTACCGCATCTACCGCCCCGGCGTGGTGATCGGCCACAGCCGCACCGGCGAGATGGACAAGATCGACGGCCCCTACTACCTGTTCACGCTGATCAAGAAGATCCGCCAGGCGCTGCCGCAATGGATGCCGACGCTCGGCATCGAGGGCGGGCGGATCAACCTGGTGCCGGTCGATTTCGTGGTCGAGGCGATGGACCACATCGCCCACAAGCGCGGGCTGGACGGCAAGTGCTTCCACCTGGTCGACCCGGCGCCGCTGCGCATCGGCGAGGTGATGAACCTGTTCGCCCGCGCCGCCAACGCCCCGGAGATGAGCATGCGCATCGACGCCCGCATGTTCGCCGTGGTGCCCGGCTACATCCGCAGCGCATTGATGAACCTGCCGCCGGTGCAGCGCTTCAGCAAGGTGCTGCTCAAGGACCTGCGCATCCCGCCGCAGGCGCTCGGCTACATCACCTACCCGACCCGCTTCGACACCCGCGAGGTGGAGCGTGCGCTCAAGGGCAGCGGCATCGAGGTGCCGAAGCTCGAGGACTACGCCTGGCGGCTCTGGGACTACTGGCAGCGCCACCTCGACCCCGACCTGTTCATCGACCGCTCGCTGCGCGGCAAGGTCGAGGGCCGGGTGGTGCTGATCACCGGCGGTTCCTCGGGCATCGGGCTCGCCGCCGCCCACAAGGTCGCCGAGGCCGGTGCCCGGGTGGTGATCTGCGCCCGCGGCGAGGAGGAACTGTTCAAGGCCCGCGACGAGATCCGCGCCAAGGGCGGCCAGTGCCATGCCTACACCGCCGACCTCACCGACCTCGCCAGCTGCGACGCGCTGGTGCAGAAGGTGCAGGCCGAGGTCGGCCCGGTCGACATCCTGGTCAACAACGCCGGCCGCTCGATCCGCCGCTCGATCGAGCTGAGCTTCGACCGCTTCCACGACTTCGAGCGCACCATGCAGCTCAACTACTTCGGCAGCCTGCGCCTGATCATGGGCGTGCTGCCGGCGATGATCGAGCGCGGCGGCGGCCACGTCATCAACATCTCCTCGATCGGCGTGCTGGCCAATTCCCCGCGCTTCTCGGCCTACGTCGCCTCCAAGGCGGCGCTCGACGCCTTCAGCCGTTGCGCCCAGGGCGAGCTTTCCAACCGCAACATCCACTTCACCACGGTCAACATGCCGCTGGTGAAGACGCCGATGATCGCGCCGACCAAGATGTACGACTCGGTGCCGACCCTGACCCCGGAGGAAGCCGCCGACCTGGTCGTGCAGGCCATCATCGAGCGACCGAGCCGGGTCGCGACCCGCCTCGGCATCTTCGCCGGAGTGCTGAACGCGGTGGCGCCGAAGGCCTACGAGATCATCATGAACACCGCCTACGAGCTGTTCCCGGACTCGGCCGCGGCCAAGGGCATCAAGGGCGTGCGCGAGGGCGAGAAGCCGACCAACGAGCAGATCGCCTTCGCCGCCCTGATGCGCGGCGTGCACTGGTAGCGGCGGGGTTCAGCCGCAGCGCCGCCAGCGCACGCCCTCGGCGGGGTCGGCCGATTCGAACTGCAAGCGCACGTCGCGCAGTTCCGGGAACTGCTTGGCGAGGCCGCAGCTGGCGGCGAACACCGCCTCGACGGTGGCGCCGGGCAGCAGCTCGACCAC
>JAGXSL010000171.1 GCA_018333835.1 Lysobacteraceae bacterium | reverse complement strand
GAGTCGCATCGGCGAGGCGTCACCGAGCCGCTGCAGAGCGGCCCGGGCCGCATCCAAGGCAGCAAGATCGTAGGGCAAGGCCTGCTTCTCGCGGGCTTTTTGCAGCTTGTCGGGGTCTTTCGATGCCTTCCCGCCGCCCTGCTCCGCATCATTTACAAAAGGGTCGAGCACGATGACCTGGGCACGGCCACCCCAACGGGCTGCCCGGCCGAACCGCTGCACCAGGCTTGGCCATGGGGCCAACCAAGTGACGAGCAGTCCGGCCGAGATGTCGACCCCCGCCTCGACCACCTGGGTGGCAACGATGATGCGGTCGGTGCCGGGGGAGCAGGCTTCACGGTTCAGGAAAGCTTCGCGCCAAGCGGCGCGCTCGACTGGACGGAAACGGCTGTGGACGAGTCGCAGGTCGGTTCCTTCGAGGCTGCGGTCACGGGCCAGTGCCGCCCGCAGTTCGATCGCCTGCCGGACCGTGTTCACCACCACCAGGCTGGGACCGTTCGCACCGCGGCCTGTCTCGTGATGCGCCTGGGCGACCCGTTTGGCGACCTCGGCCGTGCTGCTGGCGGCTTCGATCCGCAGCGGTTTCTCGACACCCTCCCAGAGCAGGCCCTTGCGCTGTGCCGGGGGCACACTCGTGCCGGGCACCGTGGCCGCAAGACCGGCGGTTTCAGGGCTCTTCGCCAGCCAGTCACGTTGCAGGGTGGCGCTCATCCACCAGCTGTGGCAAGGGCGAAGCTGCCGGCCCGCTGCCGCATCCTGGTTGCGAAAGGCCTGCAACTGGCCGGACGTGGCAAAACCGGTGTCCATCAGTTGCACCTCGTCCATGACCCAGAGGCAATCCTGATGGAGCAGGCCGAACACCATCGGCCAACGCGCGCGCGGCGTGGCGTAACCGCGGTTCAATGCGCTGGAAAGCAGCATGTCCTGGGTGCCCACCAGCACGGCCGGGTGCTCGGGATGCAGGTGCCAGTCCCCGGCGTCGACTCCGCCCATCAGGCGATGCACACCGACGCGCCCCCGGTGATCCCCCCGGCCATCCCAGAGGCGCCCGACCCGGTCGAGGGCAGTCCGCACCTCGTGCTCGGTCTGCTCGACCAGCACTCGCATCGGCAGGCACCAGACCAGGCGGCGGGGCCAGCCGGGGTCGCCGCGTTCGACGCCATGCCACAGCCATGCGGCCAGAACACCGAGTGTCTTGCCAAAGCCGGTCGGGATGCGGATCAGTCGGTCGGTGCAACGGGCGCATGCGGCCAGTTCAGCCTGCCAAGGGTGCGGCAGCGGTGTTGAACCCGGCCGACCCGCCGTCAAGCGCGAGAAATACTCGCCGAAAGCCTTTTCGGTCATTGCCCGGACTCCCTTTCCCGTACTGCCCGCGAAACGTCCTTCTACCCGCCCAGCGTCTCACAGACTGAGACGGACCGCCCCTTCGGTGCCCTCCACTCCCTCGCCGTGCCGGTTTGTTCCCGCGGGCGAAAGGCATCCACCGGAGCTACTCGGCCACCCAGCGGTGCCGGACCAGCAATTGCACCTCCTGGCGACCGCCGTAGTCGTCGAGCTCGAGCTGGTAGGCGAGCCGGATCCGGGGCGGCGGCGGGCCGAGTGCTGCGGCGCCGAAATGGATGGCCTGGATCGTCGCCGTACGGCCGGGCAGCGCGAGTTGGTACTTGAGGTGGTGGTGGGCGACCAGTCGCCAGTCGCGCACTTCGAACTCGCCATCGAACAGCGGCTCGGGGAAGCCCTGCCCCCACGGCCCGCCGAGGCGCAGGGCCTCGGCGTGGGCGCGGGTCAGCTCCGACGGGGCGAGTTCGCCATCGCTCCAGAGTTCGGCGGCGCGCAGTTCGTCGCTCAAGCGCTGCCCGACGGCGCTGTCGAAGGCCTCGCGGAAGGCGTCGAGATGCGCGGCTTCGAGGCTCAGGCCCGCGGCCATCGCGTGGCCGCCGTAGCGCAGGATCAGGCCCGGGTGGCGGGCATCGACATCGGCCAGCGCATCGCGCACGTGCAAGCCGGGGATGGATCGCGCCGAGCCGCGCAGCGTCGTCGAACCGGCGTCCGCCGGCGCGAAGGCGATGACCGGGCGGTGCAGGCGTTCCTTGAGCCGCGAGGCGACCAGCCCGACCACGCCGGGATGCCAGTCGGCGTCGAACAGGCAGTAGGCGTCGCGGCCACCGGCCGGCGTGGGCAGGGCGAGTGCCGCGGCCTCGGCGCCCTCGACCATCTGCTGCTGGCGCTCGCGGCGTTCGCGGTTGATGGCGTCGAGCTGCCGGGCCAGCGCCATGGCCCGATCGGGCTCGTCGGCGAGCAGGCATTCGATGCCGAGGCCCATGTCCTCCAGCCGGCCGGCGGCGTTGATGCGCGGGCCGATGCCGAAGCCGATGTCGCCGGCGGTGAGCATCGGCAGGGGGCGGCCGGCGAGTTCGGCCAGCGCCCGCAGGCCGGCCTGCCCCTGCCCGGCACGCAGGCGGCGGATGCCGGCGGCGACCAGCAGGCGGTTGTTGGCATCGAGCGGCACGAGGTCGGCCACGGTGCCGACCGCCACCAGGTCGAGCAGCGAGGCGAGGTCGGCCTCCGCGCCCGCCTCGCCGCGTTCGCGCAGGCGTGCGCGCAGGGCCAGCAGCAGGTAGAACACCACGCCGACGCCAGCCAGTGCCTTGCTCGGGAAGCCATCGCCGCGCAGGTTCGGGTTGACGATGGCGTCGGCCGCCGGCAACTCGTCGCCCGGCAGATGGTGGTCGGTGACCAGCACCTGCCAACCACGGGATTTCGCCGCCGCCACGCCGGCGTGGCAGGCGATGCCGGAATCGACGGTCAGCACGAGTTCGGGCGCCAGCGGTGCCAGCACCTCGTCGACGAAGGCCGGCGAGAGGCCGTAACCGTGGGCGATGCGGTGCGGCACCCGGTAATCGACATGCCGCGCGCCGAGCATGCGCAGGCCGCGCACGGCCACCGCGGTGCCGGTGGCGCCGTCGCAATCGAAATCGCCGACCACCACGATGCGGGCCTCGCGGCGCAGCGCGGCGTGCAGGCATTCGACCGCCGCCTCGATGCCACCCAGCCGGTGCGGGGCGAGCAGGCGCGCCAGCCGCAGTTCGCCCTCCTCGGCGGAGAGCACGCCGCGCGCGGCGTAGATGCGCTGCAGCAAGGGCGGCGTGCCGGCCGGCCACGGCCCGGGGGCCGGCACCGGCCGGCGGCGCAACACGGGTTCGACGATCATGCGCGCAGGTCGGCCACGGCCCGGCGCCAGAAGCGCCAACGCTGGCCGTGCGTGACGTGGACGCGGTGGCCGTCGGCGAAATCGAGCACCAGCGCATCGAGCGTGCCGGTGGCGAGCGCGGCGCGGGCGACCGCGCAGATGTCCTCGACCACGCGCCACTGGCGTTGCGGGCGCAGGTCGAGGAGTCCCGGTCGGGTGGCGTCGACGGCTTCGGCGAGCCGGCAACCGGCGGCCTGGGCGAAGGCGCGCAGTTCCGGATCGGCCGAGACCACGCTGCCGGCAACGCCCTCGACCGCATCCGGCCAGGCGCCGCCACCCCAGAACCACAGGCTGTTGGCCGGCGGCAGGCTGGCGCGGCGGCGCACGGCGTTGACTGGGTGCTCGTGCAGCAGCACCTGCGCCTCGGCGAGCAGGGCACGCCAGCGCCGGGCCTCGGGGCCCTGCCCGAGCTGGTCGAAGGCATCGCCGCCCAAGGCATCGAGCGGATGCGGGAAGACCGGCAGCCGCGATTCGCGCGGCAGGCACACCAACCAGGCCTCGGGGCCGCGGGCCTCGATCGGGAAGCCGGCATCGCCGAACAGCGGCTTCAAGGGCCGCAGCAGGGCCTCGGCCTCGGCCTCGTCCAGCCCGAGGTTGCCCCAGGCCATCAACCGCGCCGTGCTGAGGTCGGCTTGCAGCCATACCGGGTCGGCGCGCAGCCACTGGCTGTGTCGGCCTTCGTCGGCCCCGCGCTGCAGGCCTTCGATGAGCGCGGCACTGGGCCAGGCCCCGGCCGGGCGCAGGCGAAAGTACCGCTGTAACTGGGCCAACTCGCCCTCGGCCACCGCCTCGCGCCGGGCCCGGGCCAGCGCCCGCCCGAAGGCGGGTGCCAGCGGCTGGCCGGCGAAGTGCCGGCGGGCGCCGAGCAGCAGGGTCAGGCGCCGGTCGGACACGGTCAGGGCAGGTAGCGCACGCCGATGATCTCGAACTCGCGCTGGCCGCCGGGTGCGTCGATGCTGACGGTGTCGCCCTCGTGCTTGCCGATCAGCGCGCGCGCCACCGGCGAGGAGATCGAGATCAGGCGCTGCTTGATGTCGCTCTCGAGGTCGCCGACGATCGTGTAGGTGACGCGCTCGTCGGTGTCGAGGTCGGCCAGCTCGACCGTCGCGCCGAAGACGATGCGCGAACCGGCGTTGAGCGAGGCGATGTCGATCACCTGCGCGTGCGACAGCGTGTACTCGAGCTCCTTGATGCGGCCCTCGATGAAGCCCTGCTGCTCGCGGG
The DNA here is from genome assembly GCA_018333835.1 of Lysobacteraceae bacterium. Classification (GTDB taxonomy): domain Bacteria; phylum Pseudomonadota; class Gammaproteobacteria; order Xanthomonadales; family Xanthomonadaceae; genus Silanimonas. The sequence continues at coordinate 16,555 of JAGXSL010000171.1, read as the reverse complement.
CGGCGTGGTACTCGGCGTTCTCTTTGAGGTCGCCGTGGGCGCGCGCCTCGGCGATCGCCTCGATGATCCGCGGCCGATCGACGGACTTGAGGCGCTCCAGTTCCTCGCGCAGGCGCGCGGCGCCCTTGCTGGTCAGCGGCGCCCTCATGCGTCCAGTTCCTTGTGCAGTTCCTGCAGCGAAGTCACGCGCGGGTGGTTGCGCGCGTCGATGGCGGCGACCAGGGCGCGGGCGCCGGCCAGGGTGGTCGAGTAGGTGACGCGGTGCTGCAGCGCCTCGCGGCGGATCGAGAAGGAGTCGGCGATGGCGACCTTGCCCTCGGTGGTGTTGATGACGTAGCTGATCTCGCCGTTCTTGATGAGGTCGACGATGTGCGGGCGGCCCTCGGCCACCTTGTTGACGCGCTCGACGGCGAGGCCCTCGTCGCCGAGGAACTTCGCCGTGCCCTCGGTGGCGACCAGTCCGTGGCCACGCGCCAGCAGGTCGCGGGCGATCGGCAGCAGGCGCGGCTTGTCGGCATCGCGCACCGAGCAGAACACCTTCTTGCCCGGAGCCGGGGCCTTGATGTTGGCGGCCTCCTCGGCGCGCGCGAAGGCTTCCTCGAAAGTCGGGCCCACGCCCATGATCTCGCCGGTGGAGCGCATCTCGGGCCCGAGGATCGGGTCGACGTTCTGGAATTTCGCGAACGGGAAGATCGCCTCCTTCACCGAGAAGTAGGGCGGGATGATCTCCTTGGTCGCGCCCTGCTCCGCCAGCGTCTTGCCGGCCATGCAGCGCGCCGCGATCTTGGCGAGCGGGCGGCCGATCGCCTTGGAGACGAAGGGCACGGTGCGCGAGGCGCGCGGGTTCACTTCCAGCAGGTAGATCGTCTCGCCCTGGATCGCGAACTGCGTGTTCATCAGACCGACGACCTTCAGCGCACGGGCGAGCTCGGCCACCTGCACGCGCAGGCGGTCCTGGATCTCCTTCGAGAGCGAGTACGGCGGCAGCGAGCAGGAGCTGTCGCCCGAGTGCACGCCGGCTTCCTCGATGTGCTCCATGATGCCGCCGATCAGCACCTTGCCATCCTGGTCGGCAATCACGTCGACGTCGACCTCGACGGCATTGTCGAGGAAGCGGTCGAGCAGCACCGGCGAATCGTTCGAGACCTGCACGGCCTCGCGGATGTAGCGCGAGAGGTCCTCGTCGGAATAGACGACCTCCATCGCGCGGCCACCGAGCACATAGCTCGGACGCACCACTAGCGGGTAACCGATCTCGCGGGCCATGGCCAGCGCCTGCTCGGCGTTGCGGGCGGTGCGGTTTGGCGGCTGCAGCAGGCCCAAGGACTCGACCAGCTTCTGGAAGCGCTCGCGGTCCTCGGCGAGATCGATGCTATCCGGCGAGGTGCCGATGATCGGCACGCCGTTGGCTTCCAGCGCGCGGGCGAGCTTGAGCGGGGTCTGGCCGCCGTACTGGACGATCACGCCCTTCGGCTTTTCCAGATCGACGATCTCCAGCACGTCCTCGAGCGTGAGTGGCTCGAAGTACAGGCGGTCGGAGGTGTCGTAGTCGGTCGAGACCGTCTCCGGGTTGCAGTTGACCATGATGGTCTCGAACCCGTCCTCGCGCAGGGCGAGTGCGGCATGCACGCAGCAGTAATCGAACTCGATGCCCTGGCCGATGCGGTTCGGGCCGCCGCCGAGCACCATGATCTTGTCGCGGTTCGTCGGGTTGGCCTCGCACTCGTCCTCGTAGGTCGAGTACATGTACGCCGTCGAGGTGGCGAACTCGGCGGCGCAGCTGTCCACGCGCTTGTAGACCGGACGCACGCCGAAGGCGCGTCGCAGGGCGCGCACGGCCGATTCGTCGGTGCCGATCAGCTGGGCGAGGCGGGCATCGGAGAAGCCGGCGCGCTTCAGCGTGCGCAGGCGCGGCCCGTCGAGGCCGGCAAGACCTACGGCGGCGACCTCGCGCTCCATCGCGATCAGCTCCTCGATCTGGTCGAGGAACCACGGGTCGATGTACGAGAGCCGGTAGACCTCGTCCACCGACAGGCCGGCGCGGAAGGCCTCGCCGACGTGGAAGAGTCGTTCAGGCCCGGCATCCTTCAGCTCGCGCTTGATGCGCACCAGCCCTTCCTCGCTGCGCTCGGCATCGCCGGTCGGGTCGAAGCCGACCTTGCCGATCTCGAGGCCGCGCAGGGCCTTCTGCAGCGACTCCTGGAAAGTGCGACCCATGGCCATCACCTCGCCCACCGACTTCATCTGCGTGGTGAGGCGGGCGTCGGCGGCGGCGAACTTCTCGAAGGCGAAGCGTGGAATCTTGGTGACGACGTAGTCGATCGAGGGCTCGAACGAGGCCGGCGTCAGGCCGCCGGTGATGTCGTTCTTGAGCTCGTCCAGCGTGTAGCCGACGGCCAGCTTGGCCGCGATCTTGGCGATCGGGAAACCGGTGGCCTTCGAGGCCAAGGCCGAGGATCGCGACACGCGCGGGTTCATCTCGATGACGACCACGCGGCCGGTCGTCGCGTTGATGCCGAACTGCACGTTGGAGCCGCCGGTGTCGACGCCGATCTTGCGCAGCACGGCGATCGAGGCGTCGCGCAGGCGCTGGTACTCCTTGTCGGTGAGCGTCTGCGCCGGCGCAACGGTGATCGAATCGCCGGTGTGCACGCCCATCGGATCGAGGTTCTCGATCGAGCAGACGATGATGCAGTTGTCCGCACGGTCGCGGACCACCTCCATCTCGAACTCCTTCCAGCCGAGCACGGATTCCTCGACCAGCACCTCGCCCACCGGCGAGAGGTCGAGGCCGCGCTTGACGATCTCCTCGAACTCCTCGCGGTTGTAGGCGATGCCGCCGCCGGAGCCGCCCAGCGTGAAGCTCGGGCGGATGATGGTCGGGTAGCCGACCGTGGCCTGGATCTCGACCGCCTGCTCGAAGCTGCGGGCGACCGCGGCCTTCGGGCACTCGAGGCCGATCTCGGCCATGGCCACGCGGAACAGCTCGCGGTCCTCGGCCATGCGGATGGCCTCGCGCGAAGCGCCGATCAGCTCGACGCCGTACTTCTCCAGCGTACCCGCATCCGCCAGATCCAAAGCGCAGTTCAGCGCGGTCTGGCCGCCCATGGTCGGCAGCAGGGCGTCGGGCCTTTCCTTGGCGATGATGCGCTCGACCGTGGCCGGGTTGATCGGCTCGATGTAGACGGCATCCGCCATCTCCGGGTCGGTCATGATCGTCGCCGGGTTCGAGTTCACCAGGATCACCCGGTAGCCCTCGGCCTTCAGCGCCTTGCAGGCCTGCGCGCCCGAGTAGTCGAACTCGCAGGCCTGGCCGATGACGATCGGGCCGGCACCGATGATGAGGATGCTCTGAAGGTCGGTGCGCTTGGGCATGGAGGTCCGGTCGTGGGGCGTGGGGATGGAGCGGCTTACTGGCCGGCGGTGCTTGCCGCGGCGCCAGCGGCACGGTCGCCGATGTGCCGGTCGAGGAAGGCTTCCATCGCGGTGTAGAGATCGACCTGGTTCTGGAAGTCGAAGAAGCCATGGCCTTCGCGTTCCTCGAGGACGATCTTCTCCGGTGGGCGGCCGGCCTCGGTGAGGCGGTCGCGCAGCACGCGGAACTGCGACATCGGCACGCGCACGTCACGCTCGCCATGGACCAGCATCACCGGGACGCGGATGCGATCGATGTTGTAGGCCGGCGACTGCGCGCGCTGTTCGGCAAGGGATTCAGGGTGGACCCGGCGCAGGTAGGCCCGCCCGCTTTCGGTTTCCGGGATGTCGCCGTCGGTGAACATCAGCGGGATCGAGAACACGCCCACGTAGCCGATCGTGCAGCGGTAGCGCTCCGGCTCGCGGACGACGCTCTGCAGGGCGGCGAAACCACCGTAGGAAGCGCCGTAGGTGCAGATGCGGCCGGGGTCGGCGATGCCCTGATCGATGGTCCACTGCACGGCATCGGTCATGTCGTCGATCATGGTGGTGCCCCAGTTGCGGAAGCCCTTGGCTTCGAAGGCGTTGCCATAACCGCCCGAACCGCGGAAGTTGATCTGGAGCACGGCGTAGCCGCGGTTGGCGAGGAACTGCACTTCCGGGTTGAAGCCCCACATGTCGCGCGGGCCGTGCGGGCCGCCGTGCGGGTTGAGGATCAGGGGGAGGTTCCGGCCGTCGCTGCCGCGCGGGATGGTGATGTAGCCATGCAGCTCGACGCCGTCACGCGCCTTCAAGGTGATCGGACGCATCGGTGCCATCTGCTCCGGCCTGATCCAGCTCATCCGCGAGAGCAGGAAGCGAGCCTGGCCGGTGTCGCGGTTGAACAGGTAGTAGGAGCCCGGGTCGATGTCACTGTGCGTACGGAACAACACCAGGCGGCCGTCCTCGCTCATCGAGGTGATCGTCACCACGTGCTCGGGGAAGGCCTGTTCCAGACCGGCCAGAAGGCGGGTCTCGGGGTGGTCCGGCAGGACCCATTCGTGGCGCGGCAGGCCGTCCATGAAGCGCACGGCCAGGAGCGAGCGCCCATCGCTGCTGGTGACCGCGCCGATGGGATCGACGTTCTCGTTGCGGGCGAGCACGGTTTCGGTCTGGTCTTCGGCATCCCGCTTGACGACCCGCAGGGGCTCGCCGGCGTCGCTCACCATCATGATGACGCGCTCGCCTTCGGCGTCCATCCTCATCGGAATGCGGGACGCACCCTCGCCCATCGCCTGGCGATGGACCTGCTGCCAGCCATCACCGACGCGGCGGTAGGTCACCAGATGGTGCTCGTCGTCCTGGCCGAAGGCATAGCGCGGACGGCCCTCGTGGTCGACCACGAAGGACCCGGAGGCCAAGGGGGCCGTGGCCACCGTCCTGACGCGCCCGGTCAGGGTATCCAGCCGGTACAGGAAGGCGTTGTCGATGGAGCGCTGCACGAGGACATGGCGGTCGTCGTCGCGCAAGGTGTCGACGATGGTGTAGGTGTTGCCGAGTGGCACGTCGATCCGCCGGGTGCCGTCGACGTTCGCGAAGAACATGTCCGCCTGCCCGATGCGGTAGTCGAAGCGCCCTACCTTGCGCGAGACGAACATGGCGAAGCGCTGGTCGCTGACCCATGCCACCGATTCGATGTGGTTGTTCTCGCCGTAGTCGAACTTGCTCTGGAGCGACAGGTCGGCCGTCTTCAGGATCGCCAGCACCGTGCGATCGCCCTGCGGGACGCTGACCGCGAGGAAGCTGCCGTCGGGCGAGAGGCTGACCGAGGTGAACTCGGGGTCGCGGAAGAAATCGCCGACCGGCAGTTCCGGCACCGGCTGGGCGAGGGTGGGTGCCGTGGCGGCGGGTGTCGCGGCGGCGAGAGTGGGTGCCGCAGCGGCGAGGGCGAGGGCGACAGCGAGACGGCGCAGGTTCATGGTTTTTCCCCTGGTGGACGGTGATGGGAGCCTAGCGGTTCTGCATGGAGCCGATGAAACGGTCGAACAGGCCGGCCACGTCGTGCGGGCCGGGGCTGGCTTCCGGGTGGCCCTGGAAGCTGAAGGCCGGCACGTCGGTGCGTGCGATGCCCTGGTTGCTGCCGTCGAACAGCGAGCGGTGGGTGATGCGCAACGTCGCCGGCAGCGTGGCCTCGTCGACCGCGAAGCCGTGGTTCTGGCTGGTGATCATCACGCGGCCGGAATCGAGGTCCTGCACCGGGTGGTTGGCACCGTGGTGGCCGAACTTCATTTTCAAGGTGCGGGCACCGCTGGCCAGCGCCAGAAGTTGGTGGCCGAGACAGATGCCGAAGGTCGGCACACCGGCCTTGAGAATCTCAGTGATCGCGGCGATGGCGTAGTCGCAGGGTGCCGGGTCGCCGGGGCCGTTGGAGAGGAACACGCCGTCCGGCTTCATCGCCAGCACCTCGGCGGCGGGCGTCATGGCCGGCACGACGGTGAGGCGGCAGCCGCGGTCGGCGAGCAGGCGCAGGATGTTGGTCTTGACGCCGAAGTCGTAGGCGACGACGTGGTACTGGCCGCTCGTCTTCGCGAAACCGCCACGGTCGAGGTCCAGCGAGCCTTCCGTCCATTCGTGGACGCGGTCGGTGGTGACCACGCGGGCGAGGTCGAGGCCCTTCAGGCCGGGGAACTTGCGGGCCGCCTCGATGGCCTGGTCGGCGTCGATGGGCCTGCCCTCCCCGGCGGCCATCAGCGCCCCGTTCTGGGCGCCGCGCTCGCGCAGCAGGCGCGTCAGCTTGCGGGTGTCGATGCCGGCGATCGCCACCACGCCACGCTTGACCAGCCATTCCGGCAGGGCCTCGCGGCTGCGCCAGTTGCTGGGCCGGCGCGGCACGTCGCGGACGATCAGGCCGGCGCACCAGACCTTGGCGGCCTCGTCGTCCTCCGGCGTGCAGCCGGTGTTGCCGATGTGCGGGTAGGTCAGGGTGACCAGCTGCCGCGCGTAGGAGGGGTCGGTCAGGATCTCCTGGTAGCCGGTGAGCGCGGTGTTGAACACGACCTCGCCGATGGAAAGCCCGGGCGCGCCGACGGAGACGCCCTCGAACACGGTGCCGTCTTCGAGCGCGAGGATGGCGGGTTGGGTCACTTCGGTCGCCCTTTGCGATGGGTTGACCCGCGCGCGGCGTGCGCTTCCCGGGCACCGGCCGGAAGCGGGTGCTCGGGAGGGGAGTCAGGCGAGCGGGGATTCTAGCCGCGAAGCCCGCGCGACGCCACCCAGTCGCGCATGGCGTAGCGGCCCGGTGGCTGGTGGACCAGCCATTCGCCGACCGCCAGTGCGCCGCGAGCGAAAATGTCCCGCGAGGTGGCGCGATGCGCCAATTCGACGCGCTCGCCCTGCCCGGCGAATTGCAGCCAGTGCTCGCCGACGATGTCGCCGGCGCGCAGGCTGGCGTAGCGCGGGCTCGCGCCGCAGGCTCCTGCCGCGGCACCCAGGGCCAGGGCCGTGCCCGAGGGCGCGTCCAGCTTGTGGACGTGGTGGCTCTCGACGATGTCGAGGTCCCAGCCCGGCAGGGCGCGCGCGGCGCGTTCGACCAGATCGACCAGCACCGCCACCCCGAGGCTGAAGTTCGCCGCCCACAGCACCGGGATCCGGGCCGCCGCCGCGTCCAGCGCGGCGAATTGCGCCGGCGACAATCCGGTGGTGCCGCTCACGAAGGCCGCGCGCCGCGACACGGCGAGGTCCAGCGCCGCATCGAAGGCCCCGGGCAGGCTGAAATCGACCAGCAGCCCGAAGGACGGGGCGGCGTCGAGGCGGTCGGCGGCCAAGGTGTGCGCAGCCGGCACCTGCAGCGCCTCGGGGCGGCGCGACACGGCGGCGGCCAGCACCAGGCCGGGGAATTCCGGCAAGCACTCAAGCAGGCGCCGGCCCATCCGTCCGGAGGCGCCGTGGAGGAGCAGCGCGGTGGTCGTGGTCATGGTCGCAAGGCTACGCGGCCCGTCCCGTACCGGCAACGCGGCCGCATTCCGCTCAGCCGGTCATGCGGTCCCAGAACGAGCGCACGCCGTCGAAGAAGGAACTGGACTTCGGCGAATGGCGCGCGGCGTCCGCGCCCTCGAACGTCCGCTCGAACTCCTCCAACAGCTCGCGCTGGCGGGCGGTGAGGTTCACCGGCGTCTCGACGACGACGCGCGCGTGCAGGTCACCGGGCTGGCGCGAGCGCACCGAGCGCACGCCCTTGCCGCGCAGCCGGAACAGCTTGCCGGTCTGGGTCTCGGGCGGGACCTTGATCTCGACCTCGCCGTCCAGCGTCGGCACGGTGATGCTGGCGCCGAGCACCGCCTGCGAGAAGCGGATCGGGATCTCGCAGTAGAGGTCGTCGCCGTCGCGCTCGAACACCGGATGCGGGCGCACCTGAACGTCGACGTAGAGGTCGCCGCTGGGCGCGCCGGGTTGACCGGCCTCGCCCTCGCCCTGCAGGCGGATGCGGTCGCCGGTGTCGACGCCGGCCGGGATCTTCACCGACAGCGTCTTCTCCTGGCGCACGCGGCCGCTGCCGTGGCAGGTCTTGCAGGGCTTGGGGATGATCCGGCCGCTGCCGCCGCAGGTCGGGCACGGCTGCTGCATCTGGAAGATGCCGCGCTGCATGCGCACCTGGCCGATGCCCCGGCAGGTGCCGCAGGTCTCGGTCTTCTTGTCCTCGGCGCCGGTGCCGTCGCAGGTGCCGCAGTGGGCCATGGTCGGCACCTCGATGCGCTTCTCGGCACCGGCCACGGCCTCTTCGAGATCCAGCTCCATCACGTAGCGAAGGTCGGCACCGCGGCGTGGGCCGCGCTGGCGACCCCCGCCGAAGATGTCACCGAAGATGTCGCCGAAGATGTCGCCCATGTCGGCGTAGCCGCCATGGCCGCCGCCCCCGCCGCCCATGCCCTGCTCGAAGGCGGCATGGCCATGCTGGTCGTAGATGCGCCGCTTGTTGGGGTCGGAGAGGACGTCGTAGGCCTGCTTGGCCTCCTTGAACGCCTCCTCCGCCGCCTTGTCGCCGGGGTTGCGGTCCGGGTGGTGCTTCATCGCCAGCCGGCGATAGGCCTTCTTGAGCTCGTCCTCCGACGCGCCCCTGGGAACGCCCAGCACCTCGTAGTAGTCCCGCTTGCTCATCGGCGGTGCGTCACGGACGCGGATCCTTCTTCACCTCGGTGAACTCGGCATCGACCACGTCCTCGGCCTTGCCCGCCGGCGTACCGGCATCGCCACCATCCGTGTCCGTCGGGCCGGACGACGCGGCCGCCTGCAGCGAAGCGGCGGCCTGCGCCAGTGCCATGGTCTTGGCCTCGATCTGGCCCTTGTCGTCGCCCTTCATGGCCGTCTCGAGCTCGGCCAGCGCGGTCTCGATCGCGCCCAGCTGCTCGCCCGGCACCTTGCTGCCGTGCTCCTTGATGGCCGTGCGGGTCTGGTGGATCAGGCCGTCGGCCTGGTTGCGCGCGGTCACCAACTCGTGGAACTTGCGGTCCTCCTCGCGGTTCGCCTCGGCGTCGGCGACCATCCGCTTGATCTCGTCCTCGGAGAGGCCCGAGCCGGCCTTGATCTCGATCTTCTGCTCCTTGCCGGTCTTCTTGTCCTTGGCCGAGACGTGCAGGATGCCGTTGGCGTCGATGTCGAAGGTGACCTCGATCTGCGGCATGCCACGCGGTGCCGGCTCGATGCCGGCCAGGTCGAAGCGGGCCAGCGACTTGTTGTAGCGGGCCTGCTCGCGCTCGCCCTGCAGCACGTGCACGGTGACCGCGCTCTGGTTGTCCTCGGCGGTGCTGAACACCTGCGCGGCACGGGTCGGGATGGTGGTGTTCTTCTCGATGATCTTGGTCATCACGCCGCCCAGGGTCTCGATGCCCAGCGACAGCGGGGTGACGTCGAGCAGCAGCACGTCCTTGACCGAGCCGCCCAGCACGCCGCCCTGGATGGCCGCACCGACGGCCACCGCCTCGTCCGGGTTGACGTCCTTGCGCGGCTCCTTGCCGAAGAACTCGGTGACCGCCTGCTGCACCTTCGGCATGCGGGTCATGCCGCCGACCAGGATCACGTCGGTGATGTCGCTGGCGCGCAGGCCGGCGTCGTTGAGGGCGATGCGGCAAGGTTCGATCGACTTCTTGATGAGGTCGTCGACCAGCGCCTCCAGCTTGGCGCGGGTCAGCTTGATGGCGAGGTGCTTCGGGCCGGAGGCATCGGCGGTGATGTAGGGCAGGTTGACCTCGGTCTGCTGCGAGGAGGACAGCTCGATCTTGGCGCGCTCGGCGGCGTCCTTCAGGCGCTGCAGGGCCATCGGGTCGCGGCGCAGGTCGATGCCCTGCTCCTTCTGGAACACCTCGACCAGGTAGTCGATGACGCGGGCGTCGAAGTCCTCGCCACCGAGGAAGGTGTCGCCGTTGGTGGCCAGCACCTCGAACTGCTTCTCGCCGTCGACGTTGGCGATCTCAATGATGGAGATGTCGAAGGTGCCGCCGCCGAGGTCGTAGACGGCGATCTTGCGGTCCTTGGCGTCGCCCTTGTCGAGGCCGTAGGCGAGTGCCGCCGCGGTCGGCTCGTTGATGATGCGCTTGACCTCGAGGCCGGCGATGCGGCCGGCGTCCTTGGTGGCCTGGCGCTGGCTGTCGTTGAAGTAGGCCGGCACGGTGATGACCGCTTCCGTGACCGTCTCGCCGAGGTAGGCCTCGGCGGTCTTCTTCATCTTCGACAGCACTTCCGCCGAGATCTGCTGCGGCGCCATGCGCGTGCCGTCGGCCTTGGCGACCCAGGCGTCGCCGTTGTCGTGCTGGACGATGGCGTAGGGCACGAGGTCGATGTCCTTCTTGACCTCGGCGTCGGTGAACTTGCGGCCGATCAGGCGCTTCACCGCGTGGAAGGTGTTCTTCGGGTTGGTGACGGCCTGGCGCTTGGCGGAAGCGCCCACGATCGTCTCGCCGTCCTTGGTGAAGGCGACGATGGAGGGCGTGGTGCGGTCGCCCTCGGCGTTCTCGATGACCTTGACGTTGCCGCCTTCCATCACGGCGACGCAGCTGTTGGTGGTGCCAAGGTCGATGCCGATGATCTTGCCCATGGGGGGTCTCCTCGTGGATTCGGGGTTCGGTTCGGGGCCGGCGCGGGACGCCGTGTTCTGGGGTTGCAGGTGGGTGGCGCGGCCGGTTTTTTCAAGTGGCCGCCGCCGGCGCGGGCCGGTTCAGGACTCGGCCGCGACCACCACCAGCGCCGGGCGCAACAGGCGCTCGTTCAACACGTAGCCGCGCTGGAACACCTCGAGCACGGTGCCGGGCGGAACGCCCTCGGGGGCTGCGGCCTGGCTGACCGCCTGGTGCCGCTCAGGGTCGAAGGATTCCCCCTTCGGGTCGATCTCGGTCAAACCATTGTCGGCGGCGGCTTTGAGCAACTGCCGCAGGGTCAACTCGAGGCCTTCCCGCAGCGGATGCGGCTCCCCGCCCGCGGCCTTCAGCCCGGCGTGCAGGCTGTCGAACACCGGCAGCAGCTCGCCGAGCAGGCGCTCGTTGGCGAAACGCCGCGCCGTCTCCAGCTCGCGGGCCATGCGCCGGCGCTGGTTGTCCAGCTCGGCGCGCTCGCGCAGCGACTCCTCGCGGAGCTGGGCGATGGCCAGCTTGAGATCGGCGTTCTCGCTGGCGAGATCGGCCTCGGTGGTGGCACCGGTGGCGGGATCGGCGGCGGCCGGGGCCGGCGCTGCCGGATCGTTCTCGTGGTTCATGGGCAGGATTTCCGCGTGCGTGCGGCGGTTCGGTACGGGCGGCGGGGTTATGGGGCCGGCGCGGTGTCTTTCAAGGCCTGCCCGACCAGCTCGGCGGTGGCCTGCACCAACGGGATGACCTTGTCGTAAGCCATGCGGGTCGGACCGATCACGCCCAGCACGCCCAGCACGCGGCCGTTCACCGCGTAGGGGGCGGTGACCACGGCGCAAGCGCCGAGCGGGGCGAGGCCGCTCTCCTCGCCGATGAAGATGCGCACCCCCTGGGCCTTGGCGCAGCGTTCCAGCAGGCCGAGCAGCTCGCGCTTCTCGGCGAAGGCGTCGAACAGGCCGCGCAGCCGCTCCAGGTCGGCGAGGTCGGGATTGCCCATCAGCCGGGTCTGGCCGGCGACCAGCATGTCCTCGGCGGCCTCCGGCAGGGCCTGCTCGGACAGCTCGACGGCCGCCGAGAGGGTCCGCTCCAGTTCGCTGCGCGTCGCCCGCAACTCGGCCAGCAGGGCCGCGCGGATCTCCGGCCAGGTCCGACCAGCGTAGTGGCGGTTGAGGTGACGGGCGGCCTGCTCCAGTTCCTCGGGGGAGAACGGCCGGCGGGTCTGGACGATCCGGTTCTGCACCTCGTGGTCCATGAACACCAGCACCACCAGCACGCGCTGGCCGTCGATCGGCACGAACTCGATGTGGCGGAAGGCGAAGGCGGCGCGCTGCGGCACGGTGACCACGCCGACCGACTGGCTCATCGCCGAGAGCAGCTCGCCGGCACCGGCCAGCAGGCCCTGGGTGCCCTGCCCCTGCGGCAACTGCCCGGCCAACTGCCGCAGCAACCCGCTGTCGGGCGGGGGGAGCTCGATCAGGCTGTCGATGAACACCCGGTAGCCGTGCGCGGTGGGGACGCGCCCGGCGCTGGTGTGCGGCGCCGCCACCAGGCCCAGTTCCTCGAGGTCGGCCATGATGTTGCGGATGGTCGCCGCGCTGACGTCCAGCCCCGACTGCCGGGCCAGCGTGCGCGAACCGACCGGCTCGCCGTGGGCGATGTACTGCTGCACCAGCGCACGCAACAGGTGGCGGGCACGCGGGTCGAGGCGGTGCGAGGACGCGGACATTGCCCATACATAGGTCCGGCTTCCTCCGATGGCAAGCGTTGGCGTGGCCGTGGCCCGATGCTAGCGTTCGCCGCTCCCGCCCCAGGCCACCCTCCCCCGCCGATGCTGGTGACGCTCGCCCTCCGCGATTTCGCCGTGGTCCGCAGCGCCGAGCTGCGGCCGGGGCCGGGCATGACCGTCATTTCCGGGGAAACCGGGGCCGGCAAGTCCCTGCTGGTCGATGCCCTGCTCTGGATCGTGGGCGCCCGCGCCGACACCGGCCTGGTGCGCGCCGGCGCGGCCCGCGCCGAGGTCGAGGCGGAGTTCGACCTCGGCGATGCCCCGGCGGCGGCGGCCTGGCTCGCCGAGAACGAACTCGACGACGCCGGCCTCTGCCAGTTGCGGCGGGTGGTCAAGGCCGATGGCGGCTCCCGCGCCTGGATCAACGGCCGGGCCGCCAGCCTCGGCCAGCTCGCGGCGCTGGGCGGCCTGCTGGTCGAGGTGCACGGCCAGCACGAGCACCAGGCCCTGCTGCTGCGCGATCGCCAGCTCGCCCTGCTCGACGGCTTCGGACGCCGCGCCGGCCTGCTGGCCCCGGTGCGCGAACAGGCCCGGGACTGGCAGGCGGCCGATCGCGCCATCGCCGAGCTGCAGGCCCGCGGCGATGTCCACGATCGCCTCGAACTGCTCCGCCACCAGCTCGCCGAACTCGATGCCGAGGCGCTGGACGAGGCCAGCCTCGCCACCCTGCAGGCCCGCCACCGCCTCGCCAGCCAGGGCGAGGCCCTGCTCCAGGCCTGCGCCCGCGCCGCCCTGCTGCTTGGCGACGAGCACGGGGCGATGGCGCCGATCGGCCAGGCGCTGGCGACCCTGTCGCGCTGGACCGGCGACGAACCGCGGCTGGCCGAGGCCGCGCAACTGGCCGAATCGGCGCGGCTGCAACTGGCCGAGGCGCTGGCCCTGGTCGAGCAGGCGCAGGACGGTTTCGAGCTCGATCCCGAGGCGCAGGCCGAAACCGAGCGCCGGCTCTCCCGCCTGCACGATCTGGCCCGCAAGCACCGCTGCGCGCTGGCCGGACTGGCCGAACGCCGCGATGCACTGGCCGCGGAACAGGCCGAACTGGAAGGCGCCGGCACCCGGCTGGCCACCTTGCTCGCGGAGCGCGAGGCGCTGGAGCAGGCCTGGCGCACGGCGGCGGAATCGCTCTCGGCGGCCCGCCGGGACGACGCGGCGGCCCTGTCGGCAGCCATCACCGGGCTGATGCCAAGCCTCGGCATGGCCGGCGGCCGCTTCGAGGTGCAGCTGCTGGCGGTGGACGATCCGCGCCCGCACCCGGCCGGCCGGGAACGGGTCGAGTTCCTGGTCAGCGCCAACCCCGGCCAGCCGCTGCGCCCCCTCCGCAAGGTCGCCTCCGGCGGCGAGTTGGCGCGCATCGCGCTGGCCATCCAGGTCGCCGCGCTCGGCGTCGACGACACCCCGACCCTGGTCTTCGACGAGGTCGATGCCGGCATCGGCGGCGCGGTGGCCGAGGCCGTCGGCCAGGCCCTGCGCCGGCTCGGGCAGGGCCGGCAGGTGCTCTGCGTCACCCACCTGCCGCAGGTCGCCGCCCAGGGCCATGGCCACTGGCGGGTCAGCAAGGCCAGCGACGGGCGCGACACCTGGTCGGAGCCGGAGCGGCTGGACGAGGCCGGGCGCGTCGAGGAGGTCGCCCGCATGCTGGGCGGCGCCGAACTCACCGCCGCCGTGCGCACCAGCGCCCGGCAGATGCTGGAGAAGGCGCGCCGGACCTGAGCGCCGGGCGTCGTACCGCGGCGCGGCCTACTTGCGCTTCTTGCGGACGTAGAGCACCAGCGAGTGCTCCTCGATCTCGTAGCCGTGCTGGGCGGCGATGGCCTGCTGCAGGCGCTCGATCTCGGGGCTTTCGAACTCGATCACCTTGCCGGTATCGAGGTCGATCATGTGGTCGTGGTGGCCGCCCTGGTCGAGCTCGAACACCGCCTGGCCGCCCTCGAAGTGGTGCTTGAGCACGAGGCCCGCGGCCTCGAACTGGGTGAGCACGCGGTAGACCGTGGCAAGCCCGATGTCGTCGCCGTTCTCCAGCAGCACGCGGTAGATGTCCTCCGCGCTCATGTGCTTGCCGAGCGCTTGCCGCTCCAGGACGTCGAGGATGCGCATCCTCGGCACCGTCACCTTGAGGCCGGCCTTGCGCAGGTCGCGGGATTCGGGAGGCATCACTTCGGGACTCCTTCGCGGGACATCGCCGCTCATGGTGCGCTGGGCCGTGGAGTGTATCATCGCCCCGTTCCCGATCCGCCGAGATGCCATGCGCCGCCTCCTGCCCGCCCTCGTCCTCGTCGCGCCGCTGGCGCTCAGTGGCTGCCTGTACCGGCAGCCGGTCTTCCAGGGCAACCTGCTCGAAGAGCGATCCGTCGCCCAGCTCGAGGTCGGCATGAACCGCCGCCAGGTGCTGGCCCTGCTCGGCTCGCCCTCGGTGGCCGACCCCTTCCGCCGCGACCGCTGGGACTACGTGGCGAGCCAGCGCCGCGGCCACGGCGAGGCCGAGGTCAAGGTGTTCACCGTGTTCTTCGAAGGCGACGCGGTGAGCCGCTGGGAAGGCGCGTTCTTCCCCGAGGCCGACAGCGACATCGCCCGCGAGCAGGTGCAGCGCTTCGGCCCCAACCTCGCCCGCGACGACGACCGCCCGCGCCGCGGCGGCTGAATCCCCGCCGGCCTCCCTCGGCGCGGCCTCGCTCAGCGCCGCGCCTGCGCCGCCCGCTCGCGCCGTGCCTGCTTCGGGTCGGTCGGCAGCGGCCGCAGCAGTTCCAGCCGGTCGCCCGGACGCAGCGGCGTGCCGGGCTCGACCGCCCGCCCGAACACCGCCAAGCCCGCCGGCGCCAGCGCCGCCTCCGGCCAATCCGGGCACTCCTGCCGCAACCGCGCGAGCAGATCGGCCACGCAGGCACCCTCCGGCAGCTCCAGCACCCGCCGCCAGGTCCGGCCGGCCTCGGCGTAGAGCACCTCGTACCGGTTCATGCCGGGGCCCAGCCGAGCCGATCCTCGCGGCGGGCGATCCGGCAGAAGTCATCGACCAGCCGGTCGGCCACGCCCTGGAAGCCGATCGTCAGCGCCTGCCCGACCAGCGGGCCGGCGACCTCGAACCCGAGGTCCAGCGACACCTTGCAGGCCTCCTCGTCGAGGGCGTGGAAGCTCCAGTGCCCCTCGAGGCGGCGGAACGGCCCATCGACCAGTTCGAGGTCGAGCCGGATCGGCTCGATCCAGCGGTTGCGCGTGGTGAAGGCCGCCCGAAGGCCGGCGAAGCGCAGATCGAGGCGCGCGACCATGGAATCCGGGCCGCGCTCCAGCACGGTGGCCGCCTCGCACCAGGGGAAGTACCGCGGGTAGCCCTCGATCTCGTTGACCAGACGGAACATCCGGCTCGCGGAGTGCATGACGAGGGCGTGGCGGTGGATGCGGGTCATCGAGGGGCGGTCGCGTGCGACAATCGCAGGCTATGGCAGGCACAAAGAAAGCGAAGGATACCGAATCCGGCGGCGGCACCATCGCCCTCAACCGGCGTGCACGCCATGAATACGCGCTGGGCGACCGCTACGAGGCCGGACTCGCCCTGCAGGGTTGGGAGCTGAAGGCGATCCGCGCCGGCCGCGCCAACATCGGCGACGCCTACGCGCTGGTGCGTGGCGGCGAGCTGTTCCTGTTCGGCGCGCAGGTCACCCCGCTGATCCAAGCCAGCACCCACGTCGTCGCCGATGACCGCCGCACCCGCAAGCTGCTGCTGCACCGGCACGAGATCGACAAACTGATCGGCAAGGTCGAGCGCGACGGCTACACGCTGGTGCCGACGGCGATGTACTGGAAGTCCAACAAGGTCAAGCTGGAACTGGCGCTGGCCAAGGGCAAGCAGGAGCACGACAAGCGCGACAGCGCCCGCGACAAGGACTGGCAGCGCGAGAAGCAGCGCGCCCTGCGCCACCGCAACAAGGACGCCTGAACGCAGGCCCGGCCACGCGCCGGGCACCGGCGCCGGCCCCTTGCGGCACCCCTGGCGCGCACCCATACTGGCCGGGTCAGTCGTTCCACAACGACCGCAGAACCGGGGGGTGTCCTGGCTTCGACGGGGGTTGCGAAATCGCCTGGCGCATGCCGAGGGGGCAGCTTTCCTCGTTAATCCAGCGGCAAAACCACAGACGCCAACGACGACGTCTACGCTCTCGCCGCTTAAGGCGTAAGCCCCGAAACCACTTGTGTCCGTGCTCGTGGAGGTAGGGTCATCATCACGGAATGGTTTCCGGCGGCGACCCGCCAACCGGAAACAAGATCTAGCGGG
>JAGXSL010000170.1 GCA_018333835.1 Lysobacteraceae bacterium | reverse complement strand
TGGGGCGAAGCCGGCCTGCCGCCACTGCTGGAGCGGCTGTGCCGCGCGGTGGCGGCCTTCAATCCCGACGGCGCGCTGCGCCACTACCCCGGCTCGCCGCGGCTGGCCTTGGCGGCGCTGCGGGCGCAGGACCGGCTGGCCGCCTGCGAGCGGCAACCCGAGGAGGTCCAAGCCCTGCGCGCGACGCTGGCCGGCGAGCGTCGCGCCGTGGTCCACGAGGGCGACGGCTACGCCCTGCTGCGCGCCCTGCTGCCGCCCGCCGAGAAGCGCGGGCTGGTGCTGGTCGATCCCCCCTACGAGGCCCAGGAGGCCGAGTACCCGCGCGTGCTGGCGGCGGTCGAGGAGGCGCTCGAACGTTGGCCGACCGGCGGCGCCGCGGTCTGGTACCCGATCAAGCGCCGGCGCAGCCTGTCGTCCTTCTTCCGCGAGGCCGCGCGCCTCGCGCCGCGCGGCCTGCTCTGCGTCGAACTGCTGGTCCGCCCGGACGACTCGCCGCTGCGCCTCAATGGCAGCGGCATGCTGCTGTTCCACCCGCCCTTCCAGCTCGATGCTCGGATCGCGCCGAGCCTGCCGGTGCTGGCGCGCCGGCTCGGCGAGGCCGGCGCCTCGCACCGCCTGGCCTGGCTGCGGCCCGCCCCCTGATCGCCGAGGAGCGCATGCACACCGCCAATCCCCAGCGCGTCCTGATCGTCGAGAACTCGCGCAGCTACGGCGACCTGCTGACCGAAGCCATGGAGCAGCGCCTGCACCTCCCGGTGGCCCGCGCGCGCAACCTCGCCGAGGCGGAAGCGGCGTTGGCCGCGCACCCCGACCTGTTCCTCGTGCTGAGCGGCCTGGTGCTGCCCGACGCCACGCCGGAGCGCATCATCGAACGGCTGGCGCAGTCCGGGCTGCCGCTGGTCATCGTCTCCGGCACCTACGACGAAGCCCTGCGCGACCGCGTGATCGGCCGCAGCGTGGTGGACTACGTCATCAAGAGCACGCCCGGCCACTTCGACTACCTGGTCTGGCTGGCGCAGCGGCTCGACCGCAATCGCAGGATCACCGCGCTGGTGGTCGACGATTCACCGACCGCGCGCCTGCTGGTGGCCGAGCTGCTCTCCTCCTACGGCTTCCGCGTGCTGCTGGCGGAGGGCGGCGAGGACGGCCTGCGCGCCATGGAGCAGGACCCCGGCATCCGCCTCGTCATCACCGACCACGAGATGCCGGGCATGAGCGGCGTGGCCTTCAGCGCCCGGTTGCGCGAACGCTACCCGCGCGACCGGCTGGCGATCATCGGCGTCTCCGGCATCAACCGGCCGGAGCTGGTCGCGCAGTTCCTCAAGAACGGCGCCAACGACTTCCTGCACAAGCCTTTCTCGCGCGAGGAATTCTTCTGCCGCGTCTCGCAGAACGTCGATAATCTCGATCTCATCGGCACCCTGCAGGACCTCGCCACCAAGGATTTCCTGACCGGGCTTTCCAACCGCCGGCACTTCTTCGAACAGGCCGGCAGGCGGCTGGAGGCCCTGCGCGCCGCCGGCGAGCCGCTGGCGGTGGCGATGGTCGACATCGACCACTTCAAGAAGGTCAACGACACCTGGGGCCACGAGGGCGGCGACCTGGCGCTGAAGGCGGTGGCCCGCGCCCTGCTCGCGCACCGGCGTGCCGACGACCTCATCGCCCGCTTCGGCGGCGAGGAGTTCGCCCTGCTCGCCGGCGGCCTCGACGCCGAGGCGGCAAGGACGCACTTCGAGGCGCTGCGCGAGCGCATCGCCGGGCTACGGGTCGAACTGCCGGACGGCCGCGGTTTCCCGCTCACCGCCAGCATCGGCCTGTGTTGCCCGCCCGCCGGCGACGCCATGCCGCTGCACGGGCTGCTCAACGAGTCCGACCGCCGCCTCTACCT
The DNA here is from genome assembly GCA_018333835.1 of Lysobacteraceae bacterium. GTDB lineage: Bacteria > Pseudomonadota > Gammaproteobacteria > Xanthomonadales > Xanthomonadaceae > Silanimonas. Next base: position 16,493 of record JAGXSL010000170.1, on the reverse strand, counting down.
CGCCAAGGCCGGCGGTCGCAACCGGGTGGAGCACGCCGGCTGAGCCGGCGCGATCAGAGCCCTTCGCCCTCGGCGACGGCCTTCATCGACAGGCGGATGCGGCCCTGCTTGTCGACCTCCAGCACCTTGACCTTCACCACGTCGCCTTCCTTCAGCTTGTCGCCGACCTTCTCGACGCGCTCGTTGGAGATCTGCGAGACGTGGACCAGGCCGTCCTTGCCCGGGGCGATGGTCACGAAGGCACCGAAGTCCATGATCTTGGCGACCTTGCCCTCGTAGATGCGGCCCGGCTCGACGTCGGAGGTGATCTGCTCGATGCGGGCCTTGGCGGCCTGAGCGGCGATCGCGTTGACCGAGGCGATGACGATGGTGCCGTCGTCCTGGATGTCGATCTGGGTGCCGGTCTCCTTGGTGATGGCCTGGATGGTCGAGCCGCCCTTGCCGATCACCTCGCGGATCTTGTCCGGGTGGATCTTCATCGTCAGCAGGCGCGGCGCGTACTCCGAGAGCTCGGCGCGCGGGGCGCTGAGGCAGCGTGCCATCTCGTCGAGGATGTGCAGGCGGCCGGTCTTCGCCTGCGTGAGGGCGATCTTCATGATCTCCTCGGTGATGCCCTCGATCTTGATGTCCATCTGCAGGGCCGAGATGCCGTCCTTCGAGCCCGCGACCTTGAAGTCCATGTCGCCGAGGTGGTCCTCGTCACCAAGGATGTCGGACAGCACGACGAAACGGTCGCCTTCCTTGACGAGGCCCATCGCGATGCCGGCGACCGGGGCCTTGAGCGGGATGCCCGCGTCCATCATGGCGAGCGAGGAGCCACACACGGAAGCCATCGAGGAGGAGCCGTTCGACTCGGTGATCTCCGAGACGGCGCGGATCGTGTACGGGAAGCTCTCCATGTCCGGCATGACGGCCAGCACGCCGCGCTTGGCGAGACGGCCGTGGCCGATCTCGCGGCGCTTCGGGCCCATCATGCGGCCGGCTTCGCCGACCGAGTACGGCGGGAAGTTGTAGTGGAACAGGAAGTGTTCCTTCGACTCGCCTTCGGCGGCGTCGATGATCTGGCCGTCGCGCGCGGTGCCGAGGGTGGCGACCACCAGGGCCTGGGTCTCGCCGCGGGTGAACAGGGCCGAGCCGTGGACGCGCGGCAGCACGCCGACGCGGCAGGTGATCGGGCGCACGGTGTCGAGCGCACGGCCGTCGATGCGGACCTTGGTGCTCAGCACCGACTCGCGCATGGTCTGGTACTCGAGCTCGCCGAGTTCCTTCGAGGCCTCGGCGGCCGACCAGCCGTTGGCTTCGATCTGCGGCGCGAGCGCGGCCATCACGTCCTTCTTCAGGGTCGAGATGGCATCGCGGCGGGCCAGCTTGTCGGTGACCTTGAAGGCTTCGGCAAGCCGCGTGCCGACGGCGGCCTTGAGCGCGGCCACCAGGGCCTCGTTGCGCTCCGGCGCGGTCCAGGTGCCCCAATCCTTCCTGCCGGCCTCGGCGACCAGCTCGTTGATGGCGGTGATGACCGTGCGGCCGGCCTCGTGGCCGAAGGTCACCGCGCCGAGCATCACTTCCTCGGAGAGCAGCTTGGCTTCCGACTCCACCATCAGCACCGCGTTGGCGGTGCCGGCGACGACCAGCTCGAGCTCCGAGGTCTTCAGCTGGGTGGCGGTCGGGTTGAGGATGTACTGGCCGTTGGCGTAGCCGACCTTGGCGGCGCCGATCGGACCCGCGAACGGGATGCCCGAGAGCGCGAGTGCCGCCGATGTGCCGATCAGGGCCGGGATGTCGCCCTCGACTTCCGGGTTCAGCGAGATCACCGTGGCGATCACCTGCACTTCGTGGCGGAAACCTTCCGGGAACAGCGGGCGGATCGGACGGTCGATCAGGCGCGAGGTCAGGGTCTCGCGCTCGGTCTGGCGGCCTTCGCGCTTGAAGAAGCCGCCCGGGATGCGGCCACCGGCGTAGAACTTCTCCTGGTAGTCGACGGTCAGCGGGAAGAAGTCCATGCCTTCGCGGACGCTCCTGTTGCCGACGACGGTGACGAGGACGACGGTGTCCGCCATGTTGACGAGGACGGCGCCGCCGGCCTGGCGGGCGATCTCGCCCGTCTCCAGCGTCACCGTGTGCTGGCCGTACTGGAAGGTCTTGGTGTGTTTCGCCACGTGCTCTGCTCTCTTCTTCGGTTGTCTTTCGTTTCGGTCCGGCCGCGGACCCCTGCCCACGGCCCCAAAAAGCAGCGCGGCGCATTTCTGCGCCGCGCGGGGGTGGAACTCAGCGGCGGAGGCCGAGACGCTCGATGAGCGTCTTGTAGCGCTCCATGTCCTTGTCCTTCAGGTAGGCCAGCAGGCGACGGCGGGTGTTCACCATCTTGAGCAGGCCGCGGCGGCTGTGGTGGTCCTGCTTGTGCGCCTTGAAGTGCTCGGTCAGTTGCTCGATGCGGGCCGACAGCAGGGCCACCTGGACTTCCGGCGAACCGGTGTCGTTGGCGCCGCGCTTGAATTCGTTGATGATCTGGGTGGAATCGATGCTCATGGACGTTCTCGTGATGCGCAAGCGCGCAGGAACACCGCCTCGGGTGCACCGCATGCTTCGCCGGTTGCTGGGGAGCCCCGGTTCCGGGGCGCGCGAAGTGTACGCGCCGGGCCGGTCTTGCACAAGGATTTCACTTTTCAGCCCGTGCCGGCCCAGGTGAACAGCCGCCGCGGGTGGACCATGCCGTCCCGCCCCTCGACCAGCCCGAGCGCGCGGCCGTTGGGCGCGTAGGCCACCATCAGGCCGCAACCGGGGGCGGGCTGTGCCTGCCCCCGGGCCAGGCGGGCGGCCCGATCGGGATCGAGTTCGAGCCTGGGCCAGTCGACCAGCCCGGCCTCCACCGGCAACAGCAGGCTGTCGAGGGCGGCGAGGCCGGGGGCGCTGTCGCGGTCGATGGCTTCGATGGCGTCGAGAGGGACCATCTCTGGGGCACGGAAGGGCTCCGCCCACAGGCGCCGCAGGGCGACCACGTGGGCTCCGCAACCGAGGTCCTCGCCGATGTCGCGGACCAGGCTGCGCACGTAGGTGCCGGAGCCGCAGGTGATGCGCAGCCGCAGCGACGACCCGTTGATCGACAGCAATTCGAGGGCGTGCACCTCGACCTCGCGTTCGGGTACCTCGACGACCTCGCCGCGGCGCGCCTTGGCGTACAGCGGCTCGCCGCCCTGCTTCAGCGCCGAATAGATCGGCGGACGTTGCGCGATGCGGCCGATGTAGCGCTTGAGCACCCGCTCGACCGCATGCGCATCCAGCAGGGGTACGTCGCGCTGGCGCAGCACTTGTCCATCGGCGTCATCGGTGTCGGTCACGAGGCCCAGCCGGGCTTCGGTCTCGTAGGCCTTGCGCGCGCCGAGCAGCAGGCCGGCGATCTTGGTCGCCTCGCCGAAGCAGATCGGCAGGAGGCCGGTGGCGAGCGGATCGAGGCTGCCGGTGTGGCCGGCCTTGCCGGCGCGGTAATGCCTGCGTACCCGCTGCAGTGCGGCGTTGGAGCTCAGGCCGGCCGGTTTGTCCAGCAGCAACAGGCCATCCAGGGAACGGAGCGGGGGGCGGTGCATGGAGGCGTCCCGACGCGGACCGGCGAGGCGCCGGATCAGCCGGCGTCCTTCCTGGCCGCCTCGCGCAGCAGCCGTTCGATCTTCTCGCCGTGGTCGACCGAGGCGTCGTAGTGGAAATGCAACTCCGGCACCTGGCGGATCCGCAGCATGCGGCCGAGCTGCTGGCGGAAGCCCTTGGCCAGCTCGTTGAGCGCCTTGACCACCTCGGTCGAGCGGTCGGGCTGCAGGGCGGTGACGAAGACCTTGGCGTGCGAGAGATCGCGGGTGACCTCGACGTCGGACACGCTCGCCGAGGGCAGCGAGTGCTCGCGCACGGCCTCGTGCACCATCACGCCCAGCTCGCGGCGGAACTGGGCGGAGAGGCGGTCGGTGCGCGAGAAGGAACGCTTCGGCATGGCGGCGGCTTACAGCGACCGCGCCACTTCGATGCGCTCGAAGCACTCGATGAGGTCGCCCGGCCGGACGTCGTTGTAGGCCTTCACGGCGATGCCGCACTCGGTGCCGGAACGCACTTCCTCGACGTTGTCCTTGAAGCGGCGCAGCGATTCCAGCTCGCCCTGGAACACGACGGTCTGGTTGCGCAGCACGCGGATCGGCTTCGACTTCCGGACCGTGCCCTCGATGACCAGCGAACCGGCGACGGCGCCGAACTTCGAGCTGCGGAACACGTCGCGGACCTCGGCGATGCCGAGGATCTCCTCGCGCACCTCCTTGCCGAGCAGGCCGGAGGCGACCTGCTTCACCTGGTCGATGACGTCGTAGATGATCGAGAAGTAGCGCAGGTCGAGGCCGTTGCCCTCGATGATCTTGCGCGCCGCCGCGTCGGCGCGGACGTTGAAGCCGATGACCACGGCCTTGGAGGCCGCCGCCAGCACGGCATCCGACTCGGTGATGCCGCCGACGCCCGACTGGATGACGTTGATCCTGATCAGGTCGTTCGACAGCGCGACCAGCGAGTCGCGCAGCGCCTCGACCGAGCCCTGCACGTCGGCCTTGACCAGCAGGTTGAGCTGCTGCTGGCCCTCGCCCTGGCCCATTTGGGCCATGATGTCCTCCATCCGGCTGGCCTGCTTGACCAGCTTGGCCTCGCGCACCTTGGCCTCGCGCTGCTGGGCCACGTCCTTGGCGAGGCGCTCGTCGGCCACGACCACGAAGTCATCGCCCGAATTCGGCACGCCGGACAGGCCGAGCAACACCACCGGGATCGAGGGCCCCGCCGAATCGACCTGCTTGCCGGCCTCGTCGAACAGCGCGCGGACGCGGCCGTACTGGGTGCCGCAGACGAGGTAGTCGCCCTTCGACAGCGTGCCCTGCTGCACCAGCACAGTGGCGACCGGGCCGCGGCCCTTGTCGAGCGAGGACTCGATGACGGTGCCCGCCGCCTTGCCGTCGACCGGTGCCGCGAGCTCCATCACCTCGGCCTGCACCAGGATGGCGTCGAGCAGCGCGTCGATGCCCATGCCGGTCTTGGCCGAGACCGGGATGAAGGGCGTGTCGCCGCCCCACTCCTCCGGCGTGACCTCGTGCTGGGCCAGGCCATTCTTCAAGTTGTCGACGTTGACGTTGGGCTTGTCCATCTTGTTCATCGCGACCACCAGCGGCACCTTGGCGGCGCGCGCGTGCTTGATCGCCTCGATGGTCTGCGGCATCACGCCATCGTCGGCGGCGACCACCAGCACCACGATGTCGGTGAGCCGGGCGCCGCGGGCGCGCATCGCCGTGAAGGCCGAGTGGCCCGGCGTGTCGAGGAAGGTGATGACGCCCTTCGGCGTGTCGACGTGGTAGGCGCCGATGTGCTGGGTGATGCCGCCGGCCTCGCCGGAGGCGACCTTGGTGCGGCGGATGTGGTCGAGCAGCGAGGTCTTGCCGTGGTCGACGTGGCCCATGATGGTGACCACCGGCGGGCGCGGCGAACGCTCGCCCTGCTCGGCCTCGATGTGCGCCGCCAGCGCCAGCTCGGCGTCGTCCTCGGTGGCGCGCACGGCCTTGTGGCCGAGTTCCTCGACCACCAGCACCGCGGTGTCGTGGTCGATGGTCTGGTTGATGGTCGCCATGACGCCCATCTTGAACAGCGCCTTGACCACCTCGGCACCCTTCATCGCCAGCTTGTTGGCGAGGTCGCCGACGCTGATGGCCTCGCCGACCGCCACCTCGCGCATGACCGGCGCGGTCGGGCGGGAGAAGGCGTGGCTGCCGGCGTTGCCGCCGCCGCGCGAATCCGGGCGGGTGTTGCGGCCACCGCCGGGCTTCTTCTTGCCGCTGCTGGCGCTGCGGCGGGCATGCCCGCCCTCGCTCAAGTGCAACTGGCCGCCGACGTAGCGACCGCCACCGCGTTCCTCCTCCTCGCCCTCGCGGCCGCCCTTGCCGCGGCCGCGTGCGGCCTCGCGGGCGCGCGCCGCCAGTTCGGCATCGGCGCGGGTCGGCATCTGCACCACCGGCCGGGCCGGGGCGGCGGCCTCGCCGGCCGATGGCGCGGGCGCCGGCTCGGCCGCGTCGACGCCGGCCTCGGCCACCGCGGGAGGCTCGGGCGGGACCGCCGGGGTTCCGGTCGCCTGCGCCCGCTGCTCGCCGGCCGCCTGTTCCTGCCGCCTGCGCTCGCTCTCCTCCAGAGCCTTGCGCTCGGCCTCGGCGCGGGCCTGCGATTCCGCCAGCTTGCGCGCGGCTTCCTCGCGTTCGGCGTCGACCGGCGAGAGCACGTCGGTGCGCTTGACGTAGGTGCGCTTCTGGCGCACCTCGACCGCGACCGTGGCCTTGGTCTTGCCGCCGCCGACGGTGATCTCCTCGACCTTGCGGCGCTGCAGGGTGATGCGGCTCGGACCGGCCTCCTCGGCCGGCTTCTCGTCCTTGCCGTGGGTGCGGCGCAGGAAGCCGAGCAGCTTCATCTTCTCGGTGCTGCTGACCACCTGGTCCGGCCCGCTGAACTGCATGCCGGCGCCGGCGAGCTGCTCCAGCAGCTTCTCGACGGGCAGGTTCAGCACCTTGGCCAGGGAGCGGACGGTGACCTCGGACATTCGGAAGGGCTTCCTTGGATGCGGTGCGCCGTGGCCGGCGCGGAATCAAACGTGGGTTGCGGGCAAGGTGGCTCAGTCGAACCAGTGCTTGCGCGCCTCCATGATCAGTGCGGCGGCGCGGGCTTCGTCGATGCCCTCGAGGTCGGCGATCTCGTCGACCGCCATCTCGGCCAGTTCCTCGCGGTTGGTGATGCCGCGCGTCGCCAGGACATGGGCGGTCGCCTCGTCCATGCCCTCCAGCGCGAGCAGGTCGGCGCCGGGCTGCTGGGCCTCGAGCCCCTCCTCGATCGCCAGCGCCTCGGTCAGCAGGGCGTCACGGGCGCGGGCGCGCAGTTCCTCGACGACATCCTCGTCGAAACCCTCGACCGCCAGCAACTCGGCGACCGGGACGTAGGCGATCTCCTCGACGGTGTTGAAGCCCTCGCCGACCAGGATGCCGGCGATCTCCTCGTCGACCTCCAGCTTCTCCATGAACAGCCGGCGGGCACTGGCCTGTTCGGCCTCGGACTTGGCCGCGACCTGGTCCTGGGTCATGACGTTGAGCTGCCAGCCGGTGAGGCGGCTGGCGAGGCGCACGTTCTGGCCGCCCTTGCCGATCGCCTTGGCGAGGTTCTCCTCGGCCACCGCCAGGTCCATCGAGCGGCGCTCCTCGTCGACGATGATCGACTGCACCTCGGCCGGGGCCATGGCGTTGATGACGAACTGGGCGGCGTTCTCCGACCACAGCACGATGTCGATGCGCTCGCCGTTGAGCTCGTTGCTGACCGCCTGCACGCGCGAGCCGCGCATGCCGATGCAGGCGCCGATCGGGTCGGTGCGGTGGTCGTGGGCCAGCACCGCGATCTTGGCGCGGTCGCCCGGATCACGCGCCGCGGCCTTGATCTCGACCAGGCCCTGGCCCACCTCGGGCACCTCGAGCTTGAACAGCTCGATCATGAACTCCGGCGCGGTGCGGCTGATGAAGAGCTGCGGCCCGCGCGATTCGGCGCGCACCTCGTAGAGGTAGCCGCGCACGCGGTCGCCGGGACGCAGGGCGTCGCGCGGGATCGACTTGTCCTTCGGGATGAAGGCCTCGGCGTTGCCGCCGAGGTCGACGTGGAGGTTGCCGCGCTCGGCGCGCTTGACGACGCCGGTGACGAGCTCGCCGACGCGGTCCTTCCAGGCGTCGACCACCTGCTGGCGCTCGGCTTCGCGGACGCGCTGCACGATGACCTGCTTGGCGGCCTGGGCGCTGATGCGGCCGAACTCGGGGTTCTCGATCAATTCCTCGATGAAGTCGCCGACCTGGGCGTCGGCGCGGACGTCCACCGCGTCCATCAGGCGGATCATGCGGTCCGGCGATTCCATGACGACGTCGTCGGCCACCACCTCCCAGCGGCGGAAGGTCTCGTAGCTGCCGTCCTTCGGGTTGATGGCCACGCGGCAGGCGACGTCCTGCTCCGGGTAGCGCTTCTTGGCCGCCGAGGCCAGCGCGGCCTCCATCGCCTCGAGGATGACCTGGCGCGGCACGCCCTTCTCGTTGGCGACCGCGTCGATGACCAGCAACAGTTCCTTGCTCATGCTTGACTCCGCGACAGCGCGACCTCGGGGCCGGGCTTCAGTGGGTTCCGGGATGTTTGGGTTTCGGTGCTTCGGCGCGCTGGCGGCGCGGCCGCGGGGCTTTCGGCCCGGCGGGGGCGAGGCCCAGCGCCGCGTAGTCCGGCACCAGCCTCGCCTTGTCGATGTTGACGAAGGGCACGGCGAACTCGCCGCCGTCCCCGAGGCCGACCACGAGGGCGTCGGCGTCCGCCCGCAGGATCACGCCCTGCACGCGGCGGCGGCCGTCCTGCGGCAGCGCCAGCGCCACCTTCACCTGCTGGCCGGCGAAACGCAGGGCCTGCGCCGGGGTGAAGATGAGCCGGTCGAGGCCGGGCGAACTGACCTCCAGCGTGTAGGCGCTGGCGATCGGGTCGTGGACGTCGAGCACCGCCGAGACCTCGCGGCTGACCGCCTCGCAGTCGTCGACACTGACCGGGCGCTCGCCGCCGGGCAGGTCGATGTAGAGCCGCAGCAGGCCGTGCGAACGCGAGGGCGCGAACTCGATGCCCTGCAGCTCGAGGCCGAGGCCGAGCCCTGCCACCACGGGAGCCAGCATTGCGGTCAATTCGTCGGTCTTCGTGCTCATGGACCTGGGCGAAAAACAGGAAACAAAAAAGGGCCGAACGGCCCTTTCCGGTACATCCAATTTCCGGGGGCCGGCGGCTCCACCTCGGGGTGGAGTCGACCGGCCCAGCCTGACGCCGGTCCGGAGCAAGGGACGCGGCGCGAAACTGGTAGCGGGGGCAGGATTTGAACCTGCGACCTTCGGGTTATGAGCCCGACGAGCTGCCAGACTGCTCCACCCCGCAGCAGAGACGGCGAGTATAGACACGCGCCGGGCCGGGTGCAAGGGGGCTGCTGCTTTTCCTTGTCAGGACGCGGGGCTCGAGGCCCCGGGAGCGACCCCAGGCGGCGGGCCACCCCCGTGCCAGCGCCGGTCCCCCGCCCGAGAACTACTCGATTCCTCCGAGGGTTTCCTTGCGGGCTACGCGAAGCCCCAGGTGTTTCTCGAAGGGATCGAAGTCGCGGTCGTTGTGCAGGAGCAACAGATCGCTTTCGATACATCGCGTCGCGATAAGGGCGTCGATCGTCTTGCGGACCGTGACACCGTGGAGACGCAGGGTGCGGAAATTGCGCGCCGCCTGGATGGCGATTTCGGTCCCGCCGATCGCCACTTGCTGGAGCGACAAGAGGACATTCTTGGCCCGGTTGAAGTCGCGCTCGGCGTTCAGGCCTTGCAGGACTTCCGCCAGCATGAGATCACCCACGGCTACGGGTTCGGAGGAAAGGAGAACGTCCAGCAGATCGGTCTGCTCGTTCCGGGTGCCGCGGAAGTAGTCGACCCAGACACTCGAGTCGACCAGGATCATCGGTCGGTTCTCATCTTCTCGAGGTCGCCCTCCCAGGCCATGGTGCCCCGAAGACGGCGGATGTCGTTCTGCTGTTGAAGGCGGAGAAGGGTGCGGAGACCCAGCTCAACCGTCTCCTTCTTGGTGCGGAGACCGGTGGCCTTGAGCGCGGCACGCATGAGCTGGTCGTCGATGACAATGTTGGTGCGCATGATGTGTATCTTCCGATCGAAACGTGCACATGGTACACCACCGTCGCGGTCAGGGAGCGCCCGGCTTCGGCTGCCCTACCCCGCCAGGAACACCGTCGACAGCCCCGGCCAGCGGGTGATGATGACGAGCGCGATACCGAGCAGCACGAGGAAGGGCAGCGTGGCGCGGACGATGGTCAGGATCGGTACTTGGAATCGGTAGGCGGCGACAAACAGGTTGATGCCGACCGGCGGCGTCATATAGCCGACCTCCAGGTTGGTGAGCATCACCACGCCGAGGTGGGCCGGGTGCACGCCGTAGTGCTGGGCCAGCGGCAGCAGCAGCGGGGTCAGGATGACGATGGCCGAGAAGATATCGACCAGCATGCCGACGCCGAGCAGGAAGACGTTGAGCACCACGAGGAATTCCATCGGCGTCTCGACGTGGGCGCTGACCCAGGTGAACAGCGCGGTCGGCACGTCGCGGTCGATGAACCAGTTGGACAGCGCCTTGGCGGCACCGAGGATCAGCAGGATGGCACCGACCATCCGCATCGCCTCGGCCATCACGCCCGGCAACCGGCCCCAGGCGATCTCGCGCCGCACCAGCACGGTCACCAGCAGCACCCAGGCCGCGGTCAGGGCCGAGACCTCGCTGACCGCCAGCACGCCCTGGTAGATCGCCAGCAGCACGAGGAAGGGCAGCGGCAGTTCCCAGCGCGCGTCCTTGATCGCAGCCCAGGCCTCGGCGGCGTCGAAGCCGCGCACCGGGCGCGGCAGGTGGCGGCCCACCCACATGGCGTGCAGGGCGAGCACCATCATCAGCACGAGGCCGGGCAGCAGGCCGGCCTGGAACATCTCCTGCACGCCGACCGGCGGCGTGGTGCCGACCTGCCCGGCCATGAAGCCGTAGAGGATGAGCGGCATCGAGGGCGCGAACAGCAGGCCGAGGCTGCCGCAGGTGGTGACCAGCCCGAGCGCGTAGAGGTCGGGGTAGCCGGCCTGCCGCAGCGCCGGGTACAGCAGCGCGCCGACCGCGACGATGGTGACGCCGGAGGCCCCGGTGAAAGCGGTGAACAGGGCGCAGACGACGATGGTGACGATGGCCAGACCGCCCGGCAGGAAGCCGAGGAAGGCGTTCGAGAGCCGCACCAGCCGCTTCGGCGCCCCGCTTTCGCTGAGCAGGTAGCCAGCGAGGGTGAACAGCGGGATGGCGAGCAGCCCCGGCATGTCGCCCAGCGCGTAGAACTCGGTCAAGGCCGCCTGCCCGTAGCCGGCGGCATGCAGGCCGACCAGGGCGATGCCGAGAATCACCGCGAACAGCGGCATGCCCAGCACGGCCAGCAGGATGAGCAGCAGGACCAGCCACTCGGCGCTCACGGCGCGCCCTCCGGTGGCTTCCGCGCGGCGAAGGCGGCGACGGTGAAGCGCAGGGCCAGCAGGCCGAACCCGGCCGGCAGCACCAGCATCGGCACCCAGCTCGGGACGCCGGGCACGAAGGGCAAGGGGAAGGCGCGCTCGTCGAGGACGAGGCCGAGGCCCATCCAGGCCGCCCAGCCGCAGACCACCGCCGCGCCGAGTTGCCCCAGCACGTGCAGGAGGCGGGCGGGGCCGGGCGGCAGGAAGCGCGGCAAGGCGTCGATGGCGACGTGGCGCTGCTGGCGTGCCGCGCCGAGCGCGCCCAGCATGGCGAGCCAGAGCACGCCGGCGCGACTCACCGTCTCGCCCCAAGGCAGGCCGGTGTCGAACAGGCTGCGCAGCACGATCTGCGCCAGCGCCAGCAGCAGCAGGGCGCCCAAGGCGGTGGCGAGCAGCACGTCCTCGGCCCGGTGCAACCCGCGCAGGACGCGGGCCAGCGGTGCTTCGTTCAAGGGGCGCGGCCCCGGGCGTCGCGGATCGCCTGCAGGATGGCCGGGCTGATGCCCTGCTCGCGCTCCAACCGGGCGATGACCTGGGCGCCGATGTCACGGAAGAAGGCGACGTCGGCCGGCGTCGGCGTCACCACTTCGAGGCCCTGACGGCGCATCGCTGCAAGTGCTGCGGCGTCGTCGCGGCGGGTCGTGGCATCGACCCGCGCCGTGGTGGCCGCGAAGATGCGGTCGATCACGGCCTGGTCGGCCGGGGCGATGCGCTGCCAGGCCCGCAGGTCGACCACCACGTAGCCCAGCACGTAGGCGAGCGGCAGGTCGTAGAGGCTGCGCAGGCGGCCGTGCCATTGCAGGGCGACGGTGCCGGCCGGGGTGTTGGCGACCATGTCGACCATGCCGGTCTGCAGGCTGGTGAACACATCGGCGATCGGCAGGGCGATCGGGTTGGCGCCGCCGAGGCGGAAGGCGGTCTCGGCGATGCGGTCGTTCTGCGGCACCCAGAGCCGGGCGCGGCGCACGTCCTCGACGCCGCCGATGCGGCCGGTGGACATCAGGTAGGCGAAGCCGATGCCGGCCGCCCCCAGCATGTGGAAGCCGCGCTCGCGGAAGCCGGCGGCGAGCAGCGGGTCGACCTTCGGCCGCACGCGATCGACCTCGGCCCAGTCGGCGAACAGGAACGGCAGGGTGTAGGCCGAGGCGTCGGGATAGACCAGGGCCAGTTCGCTGGAGGTGAGCACGCCGCCCTGCAACTGCCCGCCCTGGCGGATGCGGCGCAGCACGGCCTGGTCGTTGCCCATCACGCCGCCGGGGAAGAAGCGGATCTCGACCCGACCCTGCGTCCCGGCCTTGACCTCGGCGGCGGCGGCGCGCAGTTCGCGCATCCACGGCGAACCGTCGGGTGCCAGGGTCGCAAAGCGCAAGGTCTGCGTCGGGGGCGGGTTCTGGGCCGAGGCCGCCGTGGCGGCCAGGGCGAACAGCAGCGGCAGGACGGCGAGGCCGCGGAACAGGAAGCGAAGCGACGGGGCGGCGAGGCCGAGGCAATGGAACAGGAAGCGCATCGTCGGAACGTCCTTCAGAAGAAATCCTTGGCGCTGGCCTGCAACTCGCGGGCGCGCTGCTGGGCCAGGGTGTTCATGAGGGTGTAGCCGGGGGCCCGCGGGTCGGCGGCGAGCACCTCGGCGAGCAGGCGGTCGTGCAGGGCCTGGTCGAACACGAGGCGGGCGTGGAACTCGGCCATCAGCACCTTGGCGTAGAGGTTGCGGCCCTGCGAGGCGGCGATCGCACGCTCGAAATAGGCCTTGCCCTGCGCCGGCCGGCCGCCGACCGCCTCGGGGCGCAGCGAGTGCAGCACGCCGAGGTAGACGAAGGGCAGGCCACCGTCGTGGGCCGGGTCGAGCGCCACCACCCGTTGCAGCAGGGTTTCGATCTTGGGCAGGTCGGCCACCGCGTCCCAGTCGTCGCGATGCACCTGCAGGTAGCCGGCCCAGGCGACGGCGAGGCCGTACAGGACCGGCAGGTGGCGGCGTCCGAGGCGTTCGGTGGCCAGGGCGAAATCGTCGGGACGGCCGTCCAACACCGGGCAGAGCGCCGGGGCGTCGAGGCAGGTGGCGCGGCGGGCGAGTTCCAGCGCACGGGCGGAGAGGCGCTGGGCGCGGTCGCGGTCGGTGCCGGTGAAGTTGCCGGCATAGGCCCCGTTCAGGCGGGCGGCGGCGAGCAGGGTGCCGACGTTGTCGGGGTCGCCCTCCAGCAGGCCGTCGAGCAGCAGCAGGTAGGCCGGCAGGCCGTCGCGCACGGTGGCCGGGTCCTCGGCGTTCATGACCGCTTGCCCGAGCTGGTCGGCCAGCCGTTGGGTGGCGCCACCGAACAGCGAAGCGCAGCCCGGCAATGCGAGGGCCGAGGCCAGGATCAGGACGGGCAGCGCAGGACGACGGTGCGGCTTCACGATGGAAATCCGATGACGACGTTGCGCCTTCACGATGGACATCCGCCCAGACTACCGAGCCGAGGTGTAGGGTTCGTGACCCGGGTTGTCGGCCGCATCGGCGGCCTCCAGGGTGTTCTGCATGAGGGTGGCGACGGTCATCGGCCCGACCCCGCCGGGCACCGGCGTGATCCAGCTGGCGCGCCCGCGGGCGGCCTCGAAACCGACGTCGCCGACCAGGCGGCCGTCCTCCATGCGGTTGATGCCGACGTCGATGACGACCGCGCCGGGCTTCACCCATTCGCCCGGCACGAGGTCGGGCCGGCCGACCGCGACGACCAGGATGTCGGCCTGCTCGACCTGCCGGCGCAGCACCTCGCGCGGGGTGAACTTGTGGCAGGCGGTGACGGTGCAGCCGGCGATCAGCAGTTCCAGCACCATCGGCCGGCCGACGTGGTTGCTGACCCCGACCACCACCGCGTTGGCGCCGCGCACCGGCCGGTCGGTGTAGCCGAGCAGCGTGGTGATGCCGCGCGGGGTGCAAGGCCGCAGGCCGAACTGGCGCAGGGCGAGGCGGCCGACGTTCTCCGGGTGGAAGCCGTCCACGTCCTTGCGCGGGTCGATGCGCTGGATGATCTCGCGGCCGTCGCGACCGTCCGGAAGGGGCAGTTGCACGAGGATGCCGTGGATGGCCGGATCGGCGTTGAGGCGCTCGATCAGGGCCAGCAGGTCGGCGTCCGCGGTGTCCGCCGGCAGGTCGAAGTCATGGGCCTCGATGCCGACCTTCAGGCAGGCGCGGCGCTTGTTGCGCACGTAGACGGCGGAGGCCGGATCGTCGCCGACCAGCAGCACGGCAAGGCCGGGCCGGGACCGGCCGGCCGCCAGCCGGGCACGCACGCGCGCGGCGAGGTCGTCGAGCAGCCGTTCGGCAATGCCCTTGCCGTCGAGCAGGCGTGCGGTCATCGGAGGGCCAGGGAGGGAAAGCCCGCCATTATCCGCGAGCGGCACGGCGGCTGCACGGGGCACGGCGTCAACGGGCGGCGCACCAGGCCTCGAGGTCGCGGTAGCCCTCGAAGCGCGCCCTGGGGCCGCAACCCGGGCAGTCCGGGTCCGCGGCCAGTGCGACCTCGCGGAAGCGCATGCCGAGGGCGTCCACCAGCAGCAGCCGGCCGGCCAGCGGCTCGCCGAGCCCCAGCAGCAGCTTCAGGGTCTCGGTGGCCTGCAGCAGCCCGACCAGGCCGGGCAGCACGCCGAGCACGCCGGCCTCGGCGCAATCCGGCGCGGCATCGGGACCGGGCGGTTCGGGGTGCAGGCAGCGGTAACAGGGCGCCTTCGCCCCGCCCGGCGCGGCGCGCACGAACACGCTGGCCTGGCCGCGGAAACGCTCGACCGCGCCGTGCACCAGCGGCAGGCCGAGCCGCACGCAGGCGGCGTTGACCAAGTAGCGGGCGGCGAAGTTGTCGCTGCCGTCGAGCACCACGTCGACGCCGTCCAGCAGGGCCTCGACGTTGGCGGCGCAGAGACGCTCCCCGCGGGCCTCGACGTGGATGCCCGGGTTGAGCGCCAGCAGCCGCTCGCGGGCCGATTCGACCTTGGGCCGGCCGATCGCCGCCTCGGCGTGCAGCACCTGGCGTTGCAGGTTGCTGCGCTCGACCCGGTCGTCATCGACGATCCGCAGGCGGCCCACCCCGGCCGCCGCGAGGTAGAGCGCGGCCGGCGAACCCAGGCCGCCGGCGCCGAGCAGCAGCACGCGGCTGGCGGCGAGGCGACGCTGGCCCTCCGGGCCGACGCCGGGCAGGCGCAGGTGGCGGTCGTAGCGTTCGGCGGCGTCGTCCGGGGCCCCCGGCCAGGGCGGCACGACGCGTTCCGGCAGCCCGGCGGCGCGCCAGGCGGCGAAGCCGCCGGCCACGCTGGCCACCTCGCGGTGGCCGGCGGCGCGCAGCAGCGCGGCAGCCCGCAGCGAGCGGCGCCCGACCGCGCAGATCAGCAGCAGCGGCCGGCCTTCGTCGGGCAGGCGTCCGGGGTCGGCCTCGAGGACCGACAGCGGCAGGGCCAGGGCACCCTCCGGCGCGCCAAGCGCGCACTCCGCCGGCTCGCGGACATCGACCAGCAGCGCGCCCCCGGCCACCCGGCGGGCGGCCTCGCGGACCTCGATCTCGGGCATCACGGCCGGTTCCATCGCGGCCTTCAGGACTTCTTGGCGAAGCGCAGCAGCCGCCGGCGCTTGGCTTGCTGGCGTTCGGTGAGCGGGTTTTTCTTGCCCTCGTAGGGGTTCTCGCCCTCGCGGAACTCGAAGCGCAGCGGCGTGCCGACCAGCTTGAAGCGCTTGCGGAAGAAGTTCTCGAGGTAGCGCCGGTAGCTCTCCGGCAGGCCCTTGAGGCGCGTGCCGTGGATGATGAAGGTGGGCGGCGTGCCGCCCCCGGAGTGGCCGTAGCGCATCTTCGGCGCGTGGCCGCGCACCGTGGGCGGCGGATGGGTCTGGTAGGCCACTTCCAGCGCGCGGTTGATCTCGCTGGTGCCGAAGCTTTTGGTCACCGAGGCGTGGGCGCGGTGGATGGCGCGGAACAGCTCGCGCAGGCCGCTGCCGTGCAGGGCCGAGATCGTGATGCGTTCGGCCCAGGGCGCGAAGGCCAGCTTGCGCTCGAGCTGGACGCGGTTCTGCTCGCGCTCGTAGGTGCCGAGGCCGTCCCACTTGTTGACGGCCACGACCAGGCCGCGGCCGGCCTCCAGCACGTGGCCCAACACCGTGGCGTCCTGATCCGTGACCCCCTCGGTGCCGTCGATCAGGACCACCGCCACCTGGCAGTGCTCGATCGAGGCCAGGGTCTTGAAGGCGCTGAACTTCTCCACGGCCTCCTCGACCCGGCCGCGGCGGCGCAGGCCGGCGGTGTCGATCAGCCGGTAGAGCTTGCCGTCGCGCTCGAGGTCGACGGCGATCGAATCGCGGGTGGTGCCCGGCACGTCGGAGGCGATCATCCGCTCCTCGCCGAGCAT
>JAGXSL010000169.1 GCA_018333835.1 Lysobacteraceae bacterium | reverse complement strand
GGACCAGCGCCTCCTGCAGGCGCTCCTCGCGCACGGTGAAGCCGGCGATCGCGCGGTCGGCGAGCAGGCGCGCGGCATTGGCGCTGAGCTCGATGGCCATCAGCAGGTTGTGGGCGATCACCGGCAGCATCACGTTGAGCTGGAAGTTGCCGCCCTGCCCCGCCACCGAGATCGTGGCGTGCATGCCCATCACCTGCGCGGCGACCATGGCCACGGCCTCGGGGATCACCGGGTTCACCTTGCCCGGCATGATCGAGCTGCCCGGCTGCAGCGCCGGGAGCTCGATCTCGCCCAGGCCCGCCAGCGGCCCGGAGTTCATCCAGCGCAGATCGTTGGTGATCTTCATCAGCACCACGGCCAGGCCGTTCAACTGGCCGGACAGCGCCACCGCGGCGTCCTGCGCGGCGATGCCCGCGAAGGGGTTGGCCGCGGGCTCGAAGGGCGCGCCACCGAGGCGCGCGAGCCCGGCGCAGGCGAGCGCGGCGAAGCGCGGGTGGGCGTTGATGCCGGTGCCCACCGCCGTGCCGCCGAGCGGCAGCGCCAGGAGGCCGCGCTCGGCTTCCGCGAGGCGCAGCCCGGCTTGCTCCACCTGGCTCGCCCAGGCACCGAGCTCCTGCCCGAGGGTGAGCGGCATCGCGTCCATCAGGTGGGTGCGGCCGGTCTTGACGGTGCCGGCGTGCTCCCGTGCGCGCCGCGCGATGGTTGCGTGCAGGTGTTCGAGCGCGGGCCGCAGGCGCTCGCGCAGACTTAAGCACGCGCCGACCTGGATGGCCGTCGGCACCACGTCGTTCGAACTCTGCCCGAGGTTGACATGGTCGTTGGGGTGCACGTGGACGCCCGCGAGGGTGCTGGCCAGGTTCGCGACCACCTCGTTGGCGTTCATGTGGCTCGACGTGCCCGAGCCGGTCTGGAACACGTCGACCGGGAACTCGGCGTCGAACCCACCGGCGGCCACCTTGAGCGCCGCCTCGCGGATGGCCTCGCCGCGCCGGGCGTCGAGCAGGCCGAGCCCGGCGTTGGCCTCGGCGGCGGCGGCCTTGATCAGCCCGAGGGCACGCAGGAAATCGCGCGGCATGCGCCAGCCGGAGACCGGGAAGTTCTCCACCGCACGCTGGGTCTGCGCGCCCCACAGGGCCTCCGCCGGCACCGCGAGCTCGCCCATGCTGTCGCGTTCGGTGCGGGTGGCGGCCATGCGTTGGTTCCCGGGTTCAGGTGAACGAGGCCTGCGCCCAGCCGAGGATGACCTGGGCCCCGAGGCCGAGCACGAGGAGGCCGATGGCGTTGGCGGCGAACACGAAGCGCAGCATGCCGTCGGCGTGCACCAGCACGTCGTCGCGCTCCGGCGGGTCGAAGAACATCACCTTGATGACGCGCAGGTAGTAGAACGCGCCGACCACGGCCATCACCACGCCAAGCACGGCGAGCCACTCGCGGCCGCCGTCGACCGCGGCGCCGATCGCCGAGAGCTTGGCGAAGAAGCCGAGCGTCGGCGGCACGCCGGCCAGCGAGGCCATCACCAGCAGGATCAGGAAGGCGTGGTAGGGGCTGCGCTGCCACAGGCCCTTGTAGTCGGCGATGTGCTCGGCCTCGAAGCCGCGCCGCGACATCAGGATGATGGCACCGAAGGCGGCGCTGGCCATGATGGCGTAGCTGATGGCGTAGAACATCGCCGCGCTGTAGCCGCTGGCCTGCGGGTGCGAGAGCGCCATGAACAGGAAGCCGACGTGGGCGATCGTCGAGTAGGCCAGCATGCGCTTCAGGTTGGTCTGCGCCAGCGCCAGCAGGTTGCCGATCACCAGCGAGAGCACGGCGAGCCAGGCCACCATCTGCGACCAGTATTCCGAGGCCGGACCGAGGCCGGATTCGAGCAGGCGGTAGGCGAAGCCGAAGGCGGCGATCTTCGGAACCGAGCCGATGAACAGGGTGATGGCCGTGGGCGCGCCCTGGTAGACGTCGGGCACCCACATGTGGAAGGGCGCCGCACCGAACTTGAAGGCCACTCCGACCAGCACGAACACCAGGCCGAACAACAGCAGGGTGCGGTCGGCGCTGCTGGCCGCGGCCTGGTGGATGGCGCCGAGGTCGAGGCTGCCGGTAGCGCCGTAGAGCATCGACATGCCGTAGAGCAGCAGGGCCGAGGCCATGGCGCCGAGCACGAAGTACTTCATGCCGGCTTCGGAGGCGACCTTGTTGTCGCGGTCCATGGCGACCAGGCCGTAGGAGCTGAGCGCCAGCAGCTCGAGCCCGAGGTAGAGGGTGACGAGGTTGCCGGCCGAGACCATCACCATCATGCCGAGCAGGGCGAGCAGGACGATGGCGTAGAACTCGCCGACCAGCAGGCCGCGCTCCTCCAGGTAGCGGCGGGCGTAGAGCAGCACGAGGGCGGTGACGCCGCACATCGCGATCTTCAGCACGTCGGCCAGGGTGTCGCGGACGAACATGCCGCCGAAGGCCGAGACCGGCTCGCCGCCCATGCCGCGCGCCACCAGCAGCGCGGTCAGCAGCAGCGACAGCAGGGCGAGGAAGTGGATCAGGCCGCGGCGGCGGGCGTCGATGAACAGGTCGGCGAGCAGCAGGCCGAGTGCCGCGCCGCAGAGCAGCAGTTCGGGCAGGAGCGGGACCAGGTCGGCGCTGGTGGGCAGGGGCATCATCGCGGTCGGGTCTCCGTCACGGGGCGAGCTTGGTGGCCGAGAGCTGGCCCACCAGCTGGACCACCGAGGCATCCATCAGGTCGGTGAGGGGCTTCGGGTAGACGCCGACGGCGAGCACGCCGAGCGCGAACAGGCCGAGCACCCAGGCCTCGCGGGCACCGATGTCAGCGAGTTCGGCGACGTCCCGGTTGGCGACCTCGCCGAACATCACCCGCTTGACCATCCACAGGCTGTAGGCGGCGCCGAGCACTAGGGTGGTGGCGGCGACGATGGCGATCCACGGGCCGGCCTGGAAGGCCGCCAGCACCACCATGAACTCGCCGACGAAGCCGGAGGTGCCCGGCAGGCCGGCGTTCGCCATGGCGAACAGGACGAAGAAGGCGCCGAACCAGGGCATCACGTTCATGACGCCGCCGTAGTCGGCCATCATGCGGGTGTGCATGCGGTCGTAGAGCACGCCGACGCAGGTGAACAGGGCGCCGGAGATGAAGCCGTGCGAGACCATCTGCACCATCGCGCCCTGCAGGCCGAGCTGGGCGGCGCTGCCCGGGTCGCCGGCGCCGCCGCTGCGGACGATACCGAAGGCGATGAAGATGCCGAGCGTCACGAAGCCCATGTGGGCGATCGAGGAATAGGCGATCAGCTTCTTCATGTCCTCCTGCACCAGCGCGACGAGGCCGATGTAGGCCACTGCCACCAGCGAGAAGGCAATCACCAGCCAGGCCCACTCGGCACCAGCGTCGGGGACGATCGGCAGGGTGAAGCGCAAAAAGCCGTAGCCGCCGATCTTCAGCATGATCGCGGCCAGCACCACCGAGCCGGCGGTCGGCGCCTCGACGTGGGCGTCGGGCAACCAGGTGTGCACGGGGAACATCGGGATCTTCACCGCGAAGGCGGCGAAGAAGGCCCAGAACAGCCAGAACTGCTCGGTGGAGCTGAGCGGCAGGGCGTAGAGGTCGGCGAGCTGGAAGCTGCCGCCCTTGAGATACAGGTACACCAGCCCGACCAGCATGAACACCGAGCCGAGGAAGGTGTAGAGGAAGAACTTGAGGCTGGCGTAGACGCGGTTGGCCCCGCCCCAGACGCCGATCACGATGAACATCGGGATCAGCATGGCCTCGAAGAAGACGTAGAACAGGATGGCGTCCTGCGCGGCGAACACGCCGATCATCAGGCCCTGCAGCACCAGGAAGGCGGCGTAGAACTGGTGCACCCGCTGGGTCACCGAGGACCAGGCGCCGATCAGGACCAGCAGCCCGACCACCGCGGTGAGCAGGATCAGCGCGACCGAGATGCCGTCCACCCCGAGGTGGTAGTAGATGTCGAAGGCCGAGATCCACGACCGCTTCTCGACGAACTGCATCGCCGGCGAGGCGGCGTCGAAGCCGCTGTAGAGCGGGATGCAGAGCGCCAGGGTGAGCAGCGCGACGAGCAGCGCGAAACCCTTGGCCTGCGTGCCGCGCGACTCGCCGAAGGCGAGCGTCAGCAGGCCGCCCAGCAGGGGCAGCCAGATCAACGCGCTCAGCAGCGGGAAACCATCCATCGGTTCGTCCTTCCAGGGTTCAGGCCGCGGTCCAGCGCCCGACCAGCCACAGCAGGGCGATCAGGCCGAGGATCATCGCGAAGGCGTAGTGGTACAGGTAGCCGGACTGCACGTGGCGCACCACGGCGGCGACGCGGTCGATCAGCCAGGCCGAGCCGTTGACGGCGGCACCGTCGATCAGGCCGCGGTCGCCGTAGCGCCAGGCACCCCGGCCGAGCCGCAGTCCGCCGGCAGCGAAGCCATCGATCCAGAGTTCGTCCATGCCGTACTTGGCCTCCAGCACCCGCACCGGCAGCGCCAGCCGTCGCCGCAGTCGCGCACTGCTGCCGGGCCGCAGCAGGTAGAGGAAGGTCGCCACCGCGAAGCCGGCGAAGGCCAGCCAGAACGCCGGCGTGGAGAAGCCGTGGGTGGCGAAGCCGAGGGCGCCCGCCCCGCCGTCGAAATGCTTGCAGCCGACCACGGCGACCGGATCCTCGGCACCGTCGCGCAGCACCGCCTCGCAATCGACGGGGGCGATCGGCACCGGCGAGAACGCCACCGCACCCGGCAGGCCGGAAGCGGCCGGTCCGGCCTGGTAATGGGTGATGGCACCCTCGAAGAAGGGTGTGACCGGCTTCTCTCCGGTGAAATCCTTGCCGAACAGCATCGGCCCCACGGTGAGCATGCCGACCAGGACCGAGGGGATGGCGAGCAGGACGAGCGGCGCCGTGACCACCCAGGGCGACTCCTGCGGCTCGACCGGGCCGTGGTGGCCGTGGTCGTCGTGGCCACCATGGTGGTCGTCGTGGTTGTGCGTCGCCTCGCGGAACCGCTCCTTGCCGTGGAACACCAGGTAGAACAGGCGGAAGCTGTAGAAGCTGGTCACGAACACGCCGGCCAGCACCGCCACCAGGGCATAGCTGCTCACCCAGTTGCCGCCCTCGGCGGCGACCTTGACCGCCTCGATGATGCTGTCCTTCGAGTAGAAGCCGGACAGGAACGGAAAGCCGACCAGGGCGAGGGTGCCGAGCAGCGAAGTCCAGTAGGTGATCGGCATGTAGCGACGCAGGCCGCCCATGCGGCGCATGTCCTGCTCGTGGTGCAGGGCGATGATCACGCTGCCGGCGGCGAGGAACAGCAGGGCCTTGAAGAAGGCATGCGTCATCAAATGGAACACCGCCGCGCCGTAGGCGGAGACGCCGAGCGCCACCGTCATATAACCGAGCTGCGACAGGGTCGAGTAGGCGACGACGCGCTTGATGTCGTTCTGCACCATGCCGATCAGGCCGGTGAACAGCGCGGTGGTGGCGCCGATGAAGAGGATGAAGTCGAGGGCGGTGGCGCTCAGCTCGAACACCGGCGACATCCGCGCCACCATGAAGATGCCGGCGGTCACCATCGTCGCGGCGTGGATCAGGGCCGAGATCGGGGTCGGGCCCTCCATCGAATCCGGCAGCCAGACGTGCAGCGGCACCTGCGCCGACTTGCCCATCGCGCCGATGAACAGGCAGATGCCGATGAAGGTCAGGGCGTCGACCTGCCAGGCCGGCACCTGCAGGCCGAGCAGGGCAAACTGGTTCCAGACCACCAGCGTCTCGCCGATCGCGTCGGTAGCCTTGGCGAACACCGTGGCGTAGTCGAGCGAGCCGTAGAAGTAGAGGATGGCGGCGATGCCGAGCAGGAAGCCGAAGTCGCCGACGCGGTTGACGAGGAACGCCTTCATGTTGGCGAACACCGCGGTCGGGCGTTTGTACCAGAAGCCGATCAGCAGGTAGGACACGAGGCCCACCGCCTCCCAGGCGAAGAACAGCTGCAGGAAGTTGTTGCTCATCACGAGCATCAACATCGAGAAGGTGAACAGCGAGATGTAGCTGAAGAAGCGCTGGTAGCCGTCGTCGTCGGCCATGTAGCCGATGGTGTAGACGTGCACCAGCAGCGAGACGAAGGTCACCACCACCATCATCATCGCGGTCAGGCGGTCGACCATGAAGCCGATGTGCGCCGAGTAGCCGCCGATGTCGAAGAAGGTGTAGAGGTTCTGGTTGAACGGATCGGCGCCGCCGAACCAGAGCTGCCAGAGCACGTGGCAGGAGAGCGCGAAGCTCACCGCCACGCCGGCGATGGTGACGGTGTGGACGCCGCTGCGGCCGATCTGGCGGCCGAACAGGCCGGCGATGATGCTGCCCAGCAGCGGCGCGAGGGCGATGACCAGCAGCAGGTTGGTCGGGAGCGTGTGGCCCATGTCAGCCCTTCATCGCGTCGAGTTCGGCCACGTTGATCGTCCGCTTGTTGCGGAACAGCGTGACGAGGATGGCGAGGCCGATCGCCGCCTCGGCGGCGGCGACGGTGAGGATGAAGAACACGAACACCTGGCCGTGGACGTCGAGCAGGAAGCGCGAGAAGGCGACCAGGTTGATGCTCACCGCCAGCAGCATCAGCTCGATGCACATCAGCAGGACGATGATGTTCTTGCGGTTGATGACGATGCCGGCGATGCCGATCGAGAACAGGATCGCCGAGAGGGTCAGGAAATGGGCGAGGGTGATCACTGCCCCTGCTCCTTGTCGGTGGGCTCGGAAGGCATCTTCACCACCCGCAGGCGGTCCTCCTTGCGCACGGCGGCCTGCCGCGAGGCGTCCTGGTGGCGGGCACCCGGGCGGCGGCGCAGGGTCAGCATCACCGCCACCAGGATGGCGACGGTCAGCAGCACGGCGGCGATCTGGAACGGCAGCAGGTAGCCGGAGAACAGGGCGCGGCCAATCCATTCGAGGTTGCTGAAGCCGGCCGCCGCGGCCGGGTCGGCGGCCGGGAAGGCGACGCCGCGCTCGCCGGTGGTGACCCCGAGCAGCACCAGCATCTGCACGAACATCAGGCCGGAGACCAGGCCGGCGGCCGGCAGGTAGCGGGCGAAGCCCTCGCGCAAGGGCACGGTGTTGATGTCGAGCATCATCACCACGAACAGGAACAGCACCATCACCGCGCCGACGTAGACCAGCACCAGCACCACGCCGAGGAACTCGGCCTGCAGCAGCAGGAACAGGCAGGCCGCGCTGAAGAAGGTCAGCACCAGGCAGAGCACGGCGTGGACGGGGTTCTTCAGCAGGATGACGCCGAGTGCCGAGGCCACCGCCATCGCCGCGAAGAGGTAGAACGCGATCAGTTCCATCGTGGTCCTTCCCCGGTCAGCGGTAGGCGGCGTCGGCGGCGCGACGCTCGGCGATCTCCGCCTCGAAGCGGTCGCCGATGGCGAGGAGCTGCGGCTTGGTGACGATGTTCTCGCCGCGCCTCTCGAAGTGGTATTCGTGGATGTGCGTCTCGACGATCGAATCGACCGGGCAGCTCTCCTCGCAGAAGCCGCAGTAGATGCACTTGAACAGGTCGATGTCGTAGCGCGTGGTGCGGCGGGTGCCGTCGGCGCGCAGCTCGGACTCGATGGTGATGGCGAGCGCCGGGCAGACCGCCTCGCAGAGCTTGCAGGCGATGCAGCGCTCCTCGCCGTTCGGGTAGCGGCGCAGCGCGTGCAGGCCGCGGAAGCGCGGCGACTGCGGCAGCTTCTCCAGCGGGTAGTGGACCGTGTACTTCGGCTTGAACAGGTACACGAGGGTCAGCCGCATGCCCTGGAGAAGCTCCAGCAGCATCAGGCTCTTGAGGTAGGCGATCACGCGGTTCATGCGGGTACTCCTGCCCTGCCCTTACTGGCCGATCTCGAACCAGCCGGCGTAACCCATGGCGGCGGCGACGACGATCCAGGCGATGGTGATGGGGATGAACACCTTCCAGCCCAGCCGCATGATCTGGTCGTAGCGGTAGCGCGGGAAGGTGGCGCGGAACCAGACGTAGCAGAAGGCGAAGAAGAAGGCCTTGATGAAGAGCCACCACGGGCCGTCGACGCCGAGCAGGGGCACCGACTCCGGGAACGGCGACAGCCAGCCGCCGAGGAAGAACAGCGCGGCGAGGAAGCTGATCAGGATCATGTTCGCGTACTCGGCGAGGAAGAACACCGCGAACGCGGAACCCGAGTAGTCGACATGGAAGCCGGCGACGATCTCCGACTCACCCTCGGCGACGTCGAAGGGCGCGCGGTTGGTCTCGGCCACGCCGGCGATGAAGTAGATCACGAACAGCGGCAGCAGCGGCAGCCAGAACCACTCGAACAGGCCGGCGTCGCCGTCCTGCGCCATCACGATGGCGGTGAGGTTCATGCTGCCGGCGGCGACCAGCACGCCGACCAGGGCGAAGCCCATGGCGATCTCGTAGCTCACCACCTGGGCCGCCGAGCGCAGCGCGCCGAGGAAGGCGTACTTCGAGTTGGAGGCCCAGCCGCCGATGATGACGCCGTAGACGCCCATCGAGGTCAGAGCCAGCAACACCAGCAGGCCGGCATCGACGTCGGCGATGACCAGGCCCTCGCCGAAGGGCACCACCGCCCAGGCGGCGAAGGCCGGGGCCAGCGCGATGAGCGGCGCCAGCCGGTAGAGCACGACGTTGGCGCCGGAAGGCGCGATGCTCTCCTTGAACAGCATCTTGAAGACGTCGGCGAAGGCCTGGATGACGCCGAGGCCCGGCACCAGCTGACCGACGTAGACCGGCCCGTGGCGCACGTGCATCCAGCCGATCACCTTGCGCTCGAACAGGGTGAAGAACGCCACTGCCACGGTCAGCGCCAGCATCAGGGGCACGATCTTGACCAGCGCCCAGGCCACGCTGCCGGCGGCACCGAAATCGAGCAGGAAGTCCCGCAGGGGAGCGAACAGTTCCATCAGCTCCCCCCCGCCTTGCGGATCGTCAGCTCGCCGTGCATGGCGAGCGGTGCGGTGGCCGGGTGGCAGGACTCGATCCATGCCGTGCCGTGGGCCAGGCCCGGGTTCAGCCGCACCGGCAGGGAAGCTTGGCCATTGCCGTCGGCGACCTTGGCGATGCCGCCCTCGGCGAGCCCGAGTGCGGCGGCATCGTCCGGATGCAACTCGACGCCCTGCTCCTTCGTCAGCGGATGGGCATTGAGCGCGGCGGCCCGGCGCAGCAGCGCATCGGCACGGTAGATCGGGACGGTGGCGAGGCGCTCGATGCCCTGCACGGCCGCGAGCGGCGAGAGGCCCTGGCCGCAGGCCACGGGCTGCGCCGCCATCGAAGCACGCAGGGTGTCGAGGTCCATGTGCCCGAAACCGGCAAGACCGAGCGATTCGCCGAGCACCCGCAGCACCCGCCAGCCGGGACGGGCTTCGCCCGGTGGCTTGCCTCCGGCGCTGGTGGACTGAATTCGGCCATCGAGGTTGGTGTAGGTGGCTTCGATCTCGGCACCGGCGGCGATCGGCAGGATCAGGTCGGCGACCGCTTTCAGTGATTCGCTGGCGTAGGCCGAGAACGCGAGGACCTTCGCTGTCGAGAACGCCTTGAGCGCCGCCGTGGCGTCGGCGAAATCGTAGGCGGGCTCGATGTTCCAGAGCAGGTAGGCGGGCAGGTTCGCGGCGAGTTGTGCCGGCACGCCCGCGCCAGCGGTCGCTGGCAGGACGCCGTGTTGCGCCATGCCCAGTGCATTCGCCCCCTGCGGGACGCGGTTCACGGCCACGCCCGTCGCCTGCGCGATGGCGCGCGTGGCGGCGCGCAGGTGCGAGGCGTTGGCGTGCGTTTCGGCGATCTCGCCGAGCACGATGGCACCGGCCTTGGCACCCTTCAGTGCCTCGGCGATGCCGGCGAGCGCGGCATCCTCCACGGGGGCGGCGATGCCGGCCGGCAGCGAGGCACCCACCTTCGCCGCGAGCGCCGCCAGCACGCCCGGCAGCTTCGACGGGGCGACGATGGCCTTGTCGGCCAGCGCGTGGGCAAACGGGAAGTCGACCGGGTTGATGGCGAAGACCTTCGCGCTCTTTTTCGTGGCCTTGAGCAGGCGCTGGTGCAGCAGGGGCACTTCATGGCGCAGGTTCGTGCCGATGAGCAGCACGACGTCGGCCTCCTCGAGCTCCGCAGCGCTGCGGCCGAAGGCCTCGGCCACCGGGGCGTCGGCGAAGTCCACTTGCCTCAGGCGATGGTCGAGGTGAGGCGTGCCAAGCCCTCGGGCAAGGCGCGCCAGCGAGGCACCCTCCTCGTTCGAAGCCGACGGATGGACGAGCACGCCGGTGCCGGCGCCGGAGCTTTTCAGCATCGACGCGGCAAGCCCGAGCGCCTCGTCCCAGCCGATCGCCTTCCAGCTGCCGTCGGCCTGCTTGGCGAGCGGCTGCGTGGCGCGGTCCTCGCTGTACAGGCCCTCGTGGGAATAGCGGTCGCGGTCGGAAAGCCAGCACTCGTTCACCGCCTCGTTCTCGCGCGGCACCACGCGCATCACCTCGCCGCGGCGCACGTGCAGGAACAGGTTGGAACCCAGCGCATCGTGCAGGCCGATCGACTCGCGTGCCACCAGCTCCCACGGGCGGGCCTTGAAGCGGTAGACCTTGTTGGTGAGCGCGCCGACCGGACAGACGTCGATGACGTTGCCGGAGAGCTCGGTCATCAGCGGCTTGCCGTCGTAGGTGCCGATCTGCAGGTTCTCGCCGCGGTACATGCCGCCGAGTTCGTAGGTGCCGGCGACCTCGGCGGTGAAGCGGACGCAGCGCGTGCAGTGGATGCAGCGCGTCATCTCGGTGGCGACCAGCGGGCCGAGGTCCTCGTCGGCGACGACGCGCTTGCGCTCGACGTAGCGGCTGACCGAGCGGCCGTAGCCCATCGAGACGTCCTGCAGCTCGCACTCGCCGCCCTGGTCGCAGATCGGGCAGTCGAGCGGGTGGTTCACCAGCAGGAACTCCATGACGTTGCGCTGCGCGTCGAGCGCGCGCTTGGTCTGGGTGGTGATCTTCATGCCTTCCATCACCGGCGTGGCGCAGGCCGGGGCCGGTTTCGGCATCTTCTCGACGTCGACGAGGCACATGCGGCAGTTGGCCGCGATCGGCAGCTTCTTGTGGTAGCAGAAACGCGGGATGGCGATGCCGGCGTTGTCCGCCGCCTGGATGATCATCGAGCCCTTCGGCGCCTGCATCGGCACGCCGTCGATCTCGATGTTCACCACACCGGTGGCGGGGACGGTGGTCGTGGCGGCGCTCATGCGGCCTTCTCCGTGACGACACCCGCGGCCTGGTCGTCGACCAGGAAGCGCTTGTTGACGATGGCGTACTCGAACTCGCCCCAGAACTGGCGCAGGAAGCCCTGCACCGGCCACGCCGCGGCCTCGCCGAAGGCACAGATGGTGTGGCCCTCGATCTGGCCGGCGGCGGCTTTCAGCAGGTGCAGGTCGTCGAGGGTGGCCTTGTGCTCGACGATGCGGGTGAGCATGCGGTACATCCAGCCCGTGCCCTCACGGCAGGGCGTGCACTGGCCGCAACTCTCCTTGAAGTAGAAGCGGGCGATGCGCTGGCAGGCGCGGACCATGCAGGTGGTCTCGTCCATGACGATGACGGCGCCCGAGCCGAGGCCGGAGCCGGCTTTCTGGATGCTGTCGTAGTCCATCGTGAGACCGAGCATCACCTCGCCCGGCAGCACCGGCATCGACGAACCGCCGGGGATCACGGCCTTCAGCTTGCGGCCACCGCGCACGCCGCCCGCCATCTCCAGCAGGTCCTTGAAGGGCGTGCCGAGGCGGATCTCGAAATTGCCCGGCCGGTTGACGTGGCCGGAGACCGAGAAGATCTTCGGGCCGCCGTTGTTGGGCTTGCCGAGGCCGAGGAACCATTCCGCGCCGTTGCGGAGGATGGCCGGCACCGAGGCGTAGGTCTCGGTGTTGTTGATCGTGGTCGGCCGGCCGTAGAGGCCGAAGCTGGCCGGGAACGGCGGCTTGTAGCGCGGCTGGCCCTTCTTGCCTTCCAGCGACTCCATCAGCGCGGTCTCCTCGCCGCAGATGTAGGCACCGGCGCCCAGCGCCGAATACATGTCCACATCCACGCCGCTGCCCTGGATGTCCTTGCCCAGCCAGCCGTGGGCATAGGCTTCCTTCAGCGCCTCCTCGAAGTGCTCGAAGGGCTCGTGGTGGAACTCGCCGCGCATGTAGTTGTAGGCCACGGTCGAGCCCGTCGCGTAGCAGGCGATGGCCATGCCCTCGATCACCGCATGCGGGTTGTAGCGCAGGATGTCGCGGTCCTTGCAGGTGCCCGGCTCGGACTCGTCCGAGTTGCACAGGATGTACTTCTGGCCCGGCGCGCTGCGCGGCATGAAGCTCCACTTCAGGCCGGTCGGGAAGCCGGCGCCGCCGCGGCCGCGCAGGGCGCTCTGCTTGATTTGCTCGATGATCTGCTCCGGCGGGATCTTCTCGGCGAGGATCCTGCGCCAGGCCGCGTAGCCGCCCACCTTCAGGTAGTTCTCGTAGGACCACGGCTTGTCGAAGTGCAGCGTGGTGTAGACGACCTGGTGCTCCTGCGGCGGCGGACCGACCGGGCCGGTGGCGTGGGAGGCGTGCGAGGCGTGGTGTGCCATGGTGGGATTCACTTCAGCTCGTCGAGCAGGACGTCGACCGAGGCCGGGGTCAGCTTCTCGTGGTAGTGGCCGTTGACGACCATCATCGGCGCGCCGGCGCAGGCGGCGAGGCATTCCTCCTCGACCTTCAGCCAGACGCGGCCGTCGGCGGTGGATTCGCCGTGGCGGATGCCGAGTTTCCTCTCGCAGTGGCGGACGATGTCCTCGGCGCCGTTGAGCCAGCAGCTGATGTTGGTGCAGACGGCGACCACGTTGCGGCCCACCGGCTCCAGCGCGAACATCGAGTAGAACGTGGCCACTTCGTAGGCCCACACCGGCGGGATGCCGATGTACTTGGCGACCGCGGCGATCAGCTCGTCGGTCAGCCAGCCGCCGTTTTGCTCCTGGGCGGCGATCAGCGCCTGGATGACGGCACTGCGGCGGCGGTCGGCGGGGAAGCGCGCCAGCCATTCCTCGATGCGGGCGCGGGTGGCGTCGGTCAGCGCGACCTTCGGGTCGACGTGCTGGCAGGCTTCGAAGTTTCCGGTGGCTTTCATTCTGGTCCGAACCTCTAGCGGTCGATCTCGCCGAACACGACGTCGTAGGTGCCGATCATGGCAACGACGTCGGACAGCATGTGGCCACGGACGATGGCGTCCATCGAGCTCAGGTGGGCGAAACCCGGGGCGCGCAGCTTGAGGCGGAACGGCTTGTTCGCGCCGTCGGAGACGAGGTAGGCACCGAACTCGCCCTTCGGCGCCTCGACCGCGGCGTACACCTCGCCGGCGGGCAGCGAATAGCCCTCGGTGAAGAGCTTGAAGTGGTGGATGAGGGCTTCCATGTCGCCCTTCATCCGCTCGCGCGACGGCGGCGACACCTTGTAGTTGTCGACGATGACCGGCCCGGGATTGGCCCGCAGCCAGGCCACCGCCTGCTTGATGATCCGGGCCGACTGGCGCATCTCCTCGATGCGCACGAGGTAGCGGTCGTAGCAGTCGCCGTTGCTGCCCACCGGGATGTCGAAATCGACGTCGGCATAGGCCGCGTAGGGCTGCTTCTTGCGCAGGTCCCAGGCGATGCCGGAACCGCGCAGCATCGGGCCGGTCATGCCCCAGGCCAGCGCCTGCTCCGGGGTGACGATGCCGATATCGACGGTGCGCTGCTTCCAGATGCGGTTGTCGGTGAGCAGGGTCTCGTACTCGTCGACGCGCTTCGGGAAGTCGTCGGCGAAGGCGTCGAGGAAGTCGAGCATCGAACCCTCGCGCCACTCGTTGCAGCGCTTGAGCTCACGGCCCTTGCGCCACGGCGACTCGGCGTACTTCGGCATGCTGTCCGGCAGGTCGCGGTACACACCGCCCGGACGGTAGTAGGCGGCGTGCATGCGCGCGCCGGACACCGCCTCGTAGCAGTCCATCAGTTCCTCGCGCTCGCGGAAGGCGTAGAGGAACATCGCCATGGCACCGAGGTCGAGGCCGTTGGTGCCGACCCACATCAGATGGTTGAGGATGCGGGTGATCTCGTCGAACAGCGTGCGGATCATCCTCGCGCGCGGCGGCGGCTCGATGCCGGCGAGGCGCTCGATCGCCATCACGTAGGCGTGCTCGTTGCACATCATCGAGACGTAGTCGAGGCGATCCATGTAGCCGATCGACTGGTTGTACGGCTTCGACTCGGCGAGCTTCTCGGTGCCACGATGCAGCAGGCCGACGTGCGGGTCGGCGCGGCGCACCGTCTCGCCGTCCATCTCCAGCACCAGGCGCAGCACGCCGTGGGCCGCCGGATGCTGCGGCCCGAAGTTCATCGTGTAGTTGCGGATCTCTTGGCTCATCGCGGCAGGGGTCATGGCGTCAGGCCTTCTTCGCCGCGGCCTCGGCGGCCGACTGCTGCCAGCGCGAGTCCTCGCGCACCACGCGCGGCACGCCGACGCGCGGCTCGACCGAAGTCACCGGTTCGTAGACCACACGCTGCTTCTCGGCGTCGTAGCGCACCTCGACGTTGCCGATCAGTGGGAAGTCCTTGCGGAACGGATGGCCGACGAAACCGTAGTCGGTGAGGATGCGGCGCAGGTCGGGGTGGCCATCGAAGACGATACCGAAGAGGTCGAAGGCCTCGCGCTCGAACCAGTCGAGGCCGGCCCAGACGGAGACCAGCGAGGGCAGCACCGGCAGGGCGTTGTCGGTGGCGAACACCCGCAGCCGCAGGCGCTGGTTGTGGCGCAGCGAAAGCAGGTGGATGCTGGCCGCGAAGCGCCGCTCCGGGCCGAGGCCGCGCGGACGGGACTCCCAGGCGAAGCGGCCGGGGCCGTCGTCCCCCTGCACGCCGCGCGAGAAGCCCTCGCTGCTGGCCGCGGTGGTCTCCCACTCGGCCTGGCCGTAGCCGAGGAAGTCGATGCCGGCAAGATCGATGGCCTGCTCGAAGTGGAACTCCGGCTCGTCGCGCAGTGCGCGGGCGACCTCGACGAGGCAGTCCGGCGCCACTTCGAGGGTGGTTTCGCCGTGCGCCTCGACGAGGGCGAGCACGCGCTCGCCGAAGCGGGCACGGAGGGATTCGGCGAGACGCGGCTTGGCTTCGGCCATGGTCGGTTCTGCGGGCGTTCCGTTCGGCGGCGGGGTGCGGTTCAACGTGCGATGGTGTTGGTGCGGCGGATCTTCTTCATCAGCTGCAGGATGCCGTGGACCAGGGCCTCGGAGGTCGGTGGGCACCCGGGCACGTAGATGTCGACCGGCACCACGCGGTCGCAGCCACGCACCACCGAGTAGCTGTAGTGGTAGTAGCCGCCGCCGTTGGCGCAGCTGCCCATCGAGATCACCCACTTCGGCTCGGGCATCTGGTCGTAGACCTTGCGCAGGGCCGGGGCCATCTTGTTGACCAGGGTGCCGGCGACGATCATCACGTCGGACTGCCGCGGCGAAGGCCGGAACACCACGCCGTAGCGGTCGAGGTCGATGCGGGCGGCACCGGCGTGCATCATCTCGACCGCGCAGCAGGCAAGCCCGAAGGTCATCGGCCACATCGAGCCGGTGCGCGCCCAGTTGACCAGGGTGTCCACCGAGGTGGTGACGAAGCCGCGCTCCAGCAGCGGATTGTCGCCTTCCGGCCGCAGCAGGTCGTCGACCCGGCCGAGCGGCTCCGGGTTGTGCATCACGCGCGAGACGGCCTGCATCACGTTCATGGCATCACTCCCATTCCAGCGCCCCCTTCTTCCACTCGTAGACGAAGGCGAACACCAGCAGGCCGAGGAAGCCGGCCATGGCCCACAGCGCGGGCTCGCCGATGTCGCGGTAGACCACCGCCCAGGGGAACAGGAAGGCGATCTCCAGGTCGAAGACGATGAACAGGATGGCGACCAGGTAGTAGCGCACGTCGAAGGGCATGCGCGCGTCCTCGAAGGCCTCGAAACCGCACTCGTAAGGCGAGAGCTTCTCGGCGTCGGGGCGCTTCGGCCCGAGCAGCCAGCCAGCGACGAGGAGGACGACGCCGAGGCCGGTGGAAACGATCAGGAACAGCAGGATCGGCAGGTACTCGCCCAGCATGCAGGCCTCGGCTAGCGCCCTTGGGGCGCATTGCGGCCGCGCCCGCGAGGGCGCGATCCAGTGCGTTTCGGTTGTGGTGCCCAAGGGGGGACTCGAACCCCCACGACTTGCGTCGCTACCACCTCAAGGTAGTGCGTCTACCAATTCCGCCACCTGGGCTTTCGACTTGCTCCGCGTGACCCCCGGAGCATCGGGATTGTATCAGGCCATCAGCCGCCGGGATCGCCTTGCGGCGGATTTTCCGGGGCCGGAGTCGCCGGAACCGGAGCGGCCGGCGCAACCGGGGCAGCCTCCGGGGGCGGCGCGCCAGGCAGCGCCGGGGCGGTTTCCGCGGCGTCGGCCATGATGCCGACGGAATCGCTTTCGGCCGGCAGCAGGCGGCCGCCGTGGCGGCTGGCGTACCAGGCCATGCCGAGGCTCATCGCGAAGAACACGATGGCCAGCCACTTGGTCGATTTCGACAGGAAGTTGGCCGAGCCGGAGGCGCCGAAGACCGTGGCCGAGGCACCGCCGCCGAAGCCGGTACCGGCCTGGGCGCCGGCACCCCGCTGCATGAGGATCAACACGATCATCGCGACGGCGATGATGACGTAGATGATGGTGGCGATGACGATCCAGTTCATGTCGTTTGGTTCATCGCGCCGCAGCGCTGGCGATGGCAAGGAATTCGTGGGCGGCGAGCGAGGCGCCGCCGATGAGTCCGCCATCGACGTCGGGCTGGGCGAACAGCTCGGCGGCGTTGGCGGCCTTCACGCTGCCGCCGTAGAGGATCGGCAGCGAGCCAGCGATTGTAGCATCGTGCGCGCCCAGTTCGCCACGCAGGAAAGCGTGAACGTCCTGGGCCTGCTGCGGGCTGGCGGTTCGGCCGGTGCCGATCGCCCAGACCGGCTCGTAGGCCAGCACGCTGCCGCGGAAGGCCTCGATGCCACCGCGCTCCAGCACCGCGGCGAGCTGCTCCGAAAGGACGCGCTCGGTGAGGCCGGCCTCACGCTGCTGGAGGCTCTCGCCGATGCAGAGGATGGGCACCAGCCCGGCACGGCGGGCGGCGAGCAGCTTGTCGGCGACCCGCTCGCTCGATTCACCGTGGTGCTCGCGGCGCTCGGAATGCCCGACCAGCACGTGGCTGGCGCCGATGTCCTTCAGCATGGCGCCCGACACCTCGCCGGTGTAGGCGCCTTGGTCGTGGAGGTCGAGGTCCTGGGCACCGAAGTCGATGCCCCGGCCGGCGAAGGCGGCCACCGATTCGGCCAGGTAGGGCAAGGGCGGCAGGACCAGCATCCGCACGCCAGCCGGCCGCGGGGCAGCGACCAGGGCCGCGAGCAGGGCCTTGGCACTGGCGCGGTCGCCGTGGAGTTTCCAGTTGCCGGCGACGATGCGGGGGCGCATGCCTGTCTCTCACGCTCAAGGATCAGCCGCCAATGATAGCAGTCCGACAAGGCCACCCCTCAGGCGAGCTTGATCTCGCGCAGCCGTTCCATCAGGTAGCCGTGCGCGGTGATCGGCTGCGGGTAGCGGTCCGGGTTGTCCGGAGTGATGCAGGACGGCAGCGTCTCGATCAGGAAATCCGGGTTCGGGTGCAGGAAGAACGGCGTCGAGTAGCGCGGCTGGCGCGCCGCCTCGCCCGGCGGGTTGACCACGCGGTGCGTGGTCGAGGGGTACACGTGGTTGGTCAGGCGCTGCAGCATGTCGCCGATGTTGACGACGATGGTGTCCTCGTCGGCGGTGAACGGCACCCACTCGCCCTTGCGCGACAGCACTTCGAGGCCGGCGGCGCTGGCGCCGACCAGCAGGGTGATGAGGTTGATGTCCTCGTGCGCGCCGGCGCGGACGTTGGGGATGTCGTCGGCGGTGATCGGCGGGTAGTGGATCGGCCGCAGGATGCTGTTGCCGACGTCGGTCTTGTCGGCGAACCAGTGCTCGGGCAGGCCGATGTGCAGGGCAAGGGCCGCGAGCACGCGCGAACCGAGCGCGTCGAGCGTGGTGTAGAGGCCGTAGGCGACCTCCCGGAAGCCGGGGATCTCCTCCGGCCACAGGTTGGGCGGCATGAGCTCGGCGTGCTTCGAATCACGCGGGATCTCGCGGCCGACGTGCCAGAACTCCTTGAGGTCGTGGTGCTTCGCTCCCTTCGCCGTCTCGATGCCGAAGGGCGTGTAGCCGCGGGCGCCGCCGCCACCGGGCACGTGGTACTTCCTCTTGGTTTCCTCGGGCAGCGCGAAGAAGCGCTGGAACACGTCGTAGGCGCGGTCGATCTGCGCCTGGGGGATGCCGTGGCCGCGGATGCCGCAGAAGCCCCACTCGCGGTAGGCGGCACCCAGTTCGGCGACGAAGGCGCTGCGGTCGGCGAGGCTGGACGGCTCGGTGAAACGGCGGATGTCGAGGGTGGGGATGGTGGCCATGGCTCGGGTAGCTCGGAGATTGCGGGCGGTTCGGCGGGTTCGGGAGTCCGGGAGGATGCCGGAGACCGTGCGGGGCGGCCTGACCTCGATCAAGCAGCGGCGCGTACCACGGCGACGAGCTCGTCGAGCACGCGCTGCACCAGGGCGGCGTCGTCGGCTTCGACGGTGACGCGCACCACCGGCTCGGTGCCGGAGGGCCGCAGGAAGGCCCGCCCCCTGCCCTGCACCGCCGACTGCGCCTCGGCGAGCGCTGCCTTGACGCTGGCGGCCTCGGCCGGGCTCGCCCCGGCGACGACGCCGACATTGACGGTCTTCTGCGGCACCTTCGTGAGGCCGGACATCGCCTCCTTCAGGCTCATGCCGCGGCGACGCAGCACCTCCAGCACCTGCAGGGCGCTGACGATGCCGTCGCCGGAGCTGACCCGGTCGAGGCACAACAGGTGGCCGGAGGTCTCGCCGCCGAGCACGGCCCCGTGCTCCAGCATGGCCTGGTGCACGTAGCGGTCGCCGACCCGGGTGCGCAGGAAGCCGATGCCGCGCTCGCCGAGGGCGCGCTCGAGGCCGTAGTTGGTCATCAGGGTGCCGACCACCGGGCCCTGCAGGCGGCCGCTGGCCTGCCAGTCCTCGGCGAGGATCCAGAGCAGGTCGTCGCCGTCGCGCACCACGCCCTCGGCGTCGACGAACAGCACGCGGTCGCCGTCGCCGTCGAAGGCGATGCCGAGTTCGGCACCGGTCTCGCGCACGCGGGCGGCCAGGGCCTGCGGGTGGGTGGAGCCGACCCCGTCGTTGATGTTGAGGCCGTTGGGCTCGACGCCGATGGCGTCGACGCGGGCACCGAGCTCGCGGAACACCAGCGGCCCGAGCTGGTAGGTGGCGCCATGCGCGCAATCGACCACCATGCGCATGCCGCCGAGGTCGAAATGCCGCGGCACCGAAGCCTTGCAGGCCTCGACGTAGCGCGCCACCGCGTCGCGGGTGCGGATGGCCTTGCCGAGCTTCTCCGAGGGGACGGTGCGGAACGGATGCTCGAGCGCGGCCTCGATGGCCAGCTCGGTGGCGTCGTCGAGCTTTTCGCCCGCGGCGGAGAAGAACTTGATGCCGTTGTCGTGGTGCGGATTGTGCGAGGCGCTGATGACGATGCCGCCGTCGGCGCGCAGCGAGCGCGTCAAGTGCGAGACTGCCGGGGTCGGCATCGGACCCATCAGCTGCACGTCGACCCCGGCGGCCACCAGGCCGGCCTCCAGCGCCGCCTCGAACATGTAGTTGGAGATGCGGGTGTCCTTGCCGATCACCACCAGCGGCTTGCGCCAGTCGCCCTCGCCGCGGGCGGCGCGCAGCGCATGGCCGTAGGCATTGCCGAGGCGGAGCACGAAGTCCGCCGAGATGGCGCCCTCGCCGACCCGGCCGCGGATGCCGTCGGTGCCGAAATGCCTGCGCACCGGCATCTCAGGCGGCCTCCTGGGGTGCCGGGCGGCGGTTGAGCAGGGCCAGCAGGGAGGCGATCTTGCCGCGCATCTGCCGGCGGTCGACGATGGCGTCGACGGTGCCGTGCTCGAGCAGGAACTCGCTGCGCTGGAAGCCCTCGGGCAGCTTCTCGCGCACGGTCTGCTCGATGACGCGCGGGCCGGCGAAGCCGATCAAGGCCTTGGGCTCGGCCAGGTTGACGTCCCCCAGCATGCCGAGCGAGGCCGAGACGCCGCCGGTGGTCGGGTGCGCCAGCACCGAGATGTAGGGCACGCCGGCCTTGCGCAGGCGGGCGATGGCGGCCGCGGTCTTGGCCATCTGCATCAGCGAGAACAGCCCTTCCTGCATGCGCGCGCCGCCGGTGGCGGAAAAGCACACCAGCGCGCTGCGGTCGGCCAGCGCGCGCTCGGCGGCGAGGGCGAAGCGCTCGCCGACCACCGAACCCATCGAACCGCCCATGAAGCGGAACTCGAAGGCGGCGACGCAGACCGGCTGGCCCATCAGGCGGCCGGCGCCAGCGACCAGGGCATCCTTCTCGCCGGTGGCCTTCTGGGTGGCCTTGATGCGGTCGGCGTAGCGCTTCTGGTCGCGGAAGCGGAGGACATCGACCGGACCGAGCTCGGCACCGACTTCCTCGAAACTGTCGGCATCGAGGAAATGCGCGATGCGCTCGCGGGCACCGATCGGCATGTGGTGTTCGCACTTCGGGCAGACGTGCTGGTGCTGGTCGACCTCGGGCGCGTACAGCGCGGCGCCGCAGTTTTCGCACTTCTCCCAAAGCCCTTCCGGCACGCCGCGCTTGTTCCCGCCCTGCGTGCGGATGCCGCCGAGTTTCAGTTTGTTGAGCCAGCTCATGGTGCGCCCTGTCGGATCGGGGGAGTTAGTCTAGCGCGGGTGCCTCGGCATCCGCCGGGGGCAGGCGCGCCGCGCCGGCAGGCTCGGAGGGCGAGCCTGTCGGCGG
>JAGXSL010000168.1 GCA_018333835.1 Lysobacteraceae bacterium | reverse complement strand
TGAGTCTGTCGGCTCAGAAGCTGAAAGACGAAGGCCAGTGGTATTTTGGCACCCCGCTGCTTGATGGTCGGCTCGACGAACGGGTGCGCGAGCGCAATTACAACGTCAGCGACAGCCACATGAACAAACGGGCCGAATGGCTGCGCCTCAATCTGCATTACGACATCAGCTCGCAACTGCGCTTGCGCAACGAGACCTACGCCAACGAGGAGTGGCGCAGTTGGCGCAACGCCGAGGTGCATCGTTTCAACCCGCACACCGGGCGGGTCGATTTGTCGGACTTTATGCACATCGTGCACGACCAAGCCTTGCTGGGCAACCGCACCGAACTGAGTGCCGAACACCCGCTGCTGGGGCTGCCCAATCGCTTCGTGCTCGGCTTTGACTGGTCGCGCAACCGGCACCAGCGCGCCAGCAATACGCCCTTCGCGGCCCCTGCCGTCTCGGTTGATTTTTTCCATCCGCAGCCGCCGCCTTTTGTCAGCACCTCGCCTTTTTTGCCGGTGCGCCGCACCGTGCTCGATCAGCAAGCCTGGTTTGCCGAGAACCTGCTCTCGCTCACCGATGCCTGGAGGCTGTCGCTGTCGGCGCGGCACGACCGCATCGACCTCGACTCCTATGATTTGCGCTTGGGCAGCCACTTCGATCGGCACTGGAGCGCCAATTCTTGGCGCGTCGGTACGCTGTGGGACGTGTCACCGGGCCTGACGCTCTACGCCCAGGTTGCGCGGGCCTTCGAGCCGCCGGCGCAGGTGGTGACGCTGACGCCGGCGCAGCGCCATTTCGACCTCACCCAAGCGCGCCAGACCGAAGTCGGCTTCAAGGGCCAGTTACCCAACGGGCGCGGCGAATTGACGCTGGCGCTGTTTGATATCGTGCGCAGCAACATCCTGACGCGCGACCCCATGCAGCCCGGGCAAACGATCCAGATCGGCCAACAAAGCAGCCAGGGGCTCGAGTTCGATCTGCTGTGGCGGCTCAACCCGCACTGGACGCTGGGCCTCAATGGCACCCGACTCGAGGCGCAGTTCGATCGCTTCATCGAAAGCGTGGGCGGGGCGGCGGTGTCGCGCGCCGGTTTGCTGCCGCCCGATACGCCCGAGAGTGTTACCAACCTGTATGCGCGCTGGCAAGCGTCCGACACCCTGCAACTGCACGCCAGCCTGCGCCATGTCGGGGCCCGCTCGGCCAATAATGCCAACACGGTCTGGCTACCCGGCTACACCACCATGAACCTCAGCCTGGCTTGGTGGGTCGGGCAGGGCGAGTGGGCGCTGCACTTGCGCAATGCGTTGGATGAGGTGTACCTGTCGCGCTCCGCCGGCGGCGGGGCGCAGGCTTTGCTGGGCGAGCCGCGCGCGCTGGAACTGTCTTACACGGTGCACTTCTGATGCGCCGCCTCCAATCTTTGGGGCTGCTGCTGCTGTTGTTGTGCGCTGCAGGCTCGGTGCAGGCGCACGACACCTGGGTGCAGCCGCTGCCGCTGCGGCCGCTGCCGGCCCAGCCGCTGCTGTTGGAGTTGTCGGCCGGGCATGGTTTGCAGCCGCTGAGCGCGCCCAAAAAGAGGCGCCTGCGCAGCCTCGGGCTGATCGGCCGCCCGCGCCAGCCCGTGGCGTGGGTGCGCTTGCGCAACCGGGTGCGGGTGCGCTTCGGACTGGCCGCGCCCGGTCTGTCTTGTGCTGTATTGACCACGGATCTGATCGAAATCGAAATCCCCTCGGCCGGGGTCGATGCCTACTTGGCTGAGGTGCAGCCCGCTGCGGCGGTGCTGCAGGCCTGGCAAGCCCAACGCGCCCGCGCCCAGCCTTGGCGGGAGCGCTACGCCAAAGACGCGAAAGCCTATTTTCGCGTCGGTGCGGGCGGCTTGCCTTGGAAAAAAGTTCGCGCACTCGGTCAAACGCTGGAAATCGTGGCCTTGCGCGACCCGACCCGGCTGCGCCTGCGCTCCAGCCTGCGTGTCGAACTGCGCCAGCACGGCCAGCCGGTGCCGGATGCGGCGCTGCGGCTGTTTGACCGCAAGGGCGAGCGGCTGCTGCGCACCGATGCCGCGGGCCGCGCCACCTTGGCGCTGCGCTGCCGGGGCCGCCAGTTGATCGCCACCACCTTGCTGCAGCCACCGGCGCATGTCGGCGCAGCGTGGAGCAGCCGTTTTGCCACCCTGTCTTTCAGCCTGCCATGAACTTTGCATTCACACGCCGCCAGTTGCTGGGTGTCGCCGGGGCTGCCGTCGGTTGGACTGGGCCCGCGCTTGCGCAGGGGTTTTCGGGTTTGCGCGTGGCCGCCGGGCCAGACCGCTACAACGTCGATCCGCAGCGCTTCACTTTTACCGTGCGCAACCCGCACGCACAGATCGCTGAAACCGGGGTGCGCCCGGACGCCAGCTTCCGCCCCGCGCCGCTGCTGTTTGAGCGCTGGCAGGTGCGCCAAGGCCACTACCGCATCACCTTGCGCGCCAACCTGCGCCATCACGATGGCACGGCTTTGGACAGTGATGCAGCCATCGCCGCCTTGCGCCAGGTCGGGCAAAGCCGGTCTGATTTTCTGCAAATCGACCCGGCCAGTCTGCGCCGCGTCGATGCGCGCAACTTTGTTTTCAGCTCGCGCACCGGATCGAATCTGCTGCTCGAGAACATGTCGCACCGCGCCACCTCGCTGTTTTCGCAGCACAGCGACCGGCGCGTGGCACCGGCCGGCACCGGCCCGTGGCGCTTCGTGCGCTACCAGCCCAACCGGGCCTTGGAGCTGGTGCGCAACCCGCAGTACTGGGGGCCGCCTGCGGTGCAGGAGCGCATGCTTTTTCAGTTTGTCCCCGACCCCATGACGCGCCTGCTGGCGCTGGTGGCGGGCGAGGTCGATCTGATCGCCGAGGTGACGCCGCAAATGTTGTTGGCCCTGAGCGATTCGATGCCGGTGCGGCTGCACGCCTCGCGCCCGGTGTCGTATCTGGCGCTGCTGGTGAACCTGCATGGCCAGCCGCCCTTTACCCGTCTGGCTGACCCCAGAGTGCGGCGCGCGCTGGCGTTGAGCATCGATCGGGCCGCCGTGGCGCGCGTGCTGTACGCTGGCCGGGGCATTGCGGCGCGTGGCCTGCTGCCGGACTGGATGTTTGGTCTGGGCCCGCATGTGCAAGGCTTTGGCTACGACCCGGCCGAGGCCAGCCGCCTGCTCGACGCCGCCGGCTGGGTGCGTGGTGGCCGCGACGGTCTGCGCACGCGTGCCGGCGAAGCATTGCGGCTGCGCCTGGTGGCGGCCTTTCCCAACCTGGCCGCTGTGGCTCCCTTCCCCGAGCTGCTGCAACAGATGGTGCGCCAAGTCGGTATCGGGATCGAGATCGTGGCGGTGGAGGACGACGCGCTGTACGGTCAACGCTTCCTCGAGCCGGGGGCGGGCGATCTGTTTCTGGAACTGGCCAGCAACACCAATCTGGATCCCACGTTTTTGCTCTACAACCTGTTTCACAGCCAAACGCCTTGGCGCGGCTACCGCCACATGGCGGCGGGCAGGGCGCTGGATGCCGCCCTCGACCAAGCGCGCCGCACCGATGACCCGCAGCAGCGCCTGGAGGCGGTGCGGCGCGCGCACCGCGCTGTCGTAGACGAAGCCGTCGCAGCGATTGCCGTGCTGCACGTGCCGCAGTTCGTGCTGGCCCGCCCGGGTTTGGAGGTGCCGATGTTCGAGCACCGCGACTGGATCGACTACGGGGCGGTGCGCCCGTTGCCGGGGCGCGGCTGATGCGCCGCTGGCTGTTGCAACGCCTGCTCGCGCTGCCGCTGCTGCTGCTGGCCATGTCGGTGCTGACATTCGCTTTGGTGGCGGCGGCCCCGGGCGACCCGGTGTTGACCGAGGCCTTGCGCCAGGGCATTGCACTGACACCCGAGAACCACGCCGCCTTGCAGCGCCAACTCGGGCTCGACGGCAGCCTAGCCGAGCGCTACGGGCGCTGGTTGAGCGCCGCTTTATCGGGCGACTTGGGGCGCTCGATCGCCAGCGGGCGGCCGGTGGCGCAAGAGCTCAGCGCCCACGCCGGGCCGACGCTGCTGCTGGCGGCGGCCGCCTTTGCGCTGGCTGTGCCACTGGCGTTGCTGGCAGGCTTGGCGGCGGCGCTGGTGCGCAGCGCCTGGGCGGCGGCTTGTTGGCGCGCCTTGGTGGTGCTGCTGGTTTCGCTGCCGGGTTATTGGCTGGCCTTGTTGGCCTTGTACCTGTTCGCCGTCCAATGGGGCCTGACGCGGGTGATCGGGCAGGCTGCGCCAGCCGATCTGTGGCTGCCCGCCGGGGTGTTGGCGCTGCTGATCGCGGCACCGGTGAGCCGCCTGATCCGGGATCGGGCCTTGCAGGTGATGAGCGAGGCCCCCTTTCGCCTGGCCCTCGCTCAGGGCTTGTCGCCCGCGTTGCTGGTGCTGACCCGCATCCTGCCGGGCACCCTGGTGCCGAGCATCAGTCTGTGGGCCAATGCCTTCGGGGCGCTGCTGGGCGGCGCGGTGGTGATCGAGACCGTGTTTGGCTGGCCCGGCCTCGGGCGCTTGGTGCTGCAAGCCATTGCCGAGCGCGATCTGCCCATTCTGCAAGCCTATTTGCTGCTGATGGGGGTGGTCTATGTGTGCGCCAACCTGCTCGCCGATGCCTTGGCGGCTTGGCTCGA
>JAGXSL010000167.1 GCA_018333835.1 Lysobacteraceae bacterium | reverse complement strand
GTTTCCGCGGCGAATTCGCCGCGGCCTCATTGAAGCTCTCTGTTGGAGGTTGGCGTGAGGGGGAGCTTGCGCGTTTCCGCGGCGAATTCGCCGCGGCCTCATTGAAGCGTTGATGGTTTGTTCGAGGAGGGCGGGCTTGATCTTGTTTCCGCGGCGAATTCGCCGCGGCCTCATTGAAGCGCGTCGAAGGCGTGTTCTCGGTGCCCAAGATGGCCGGGTTTCCGCGGCGAATTCGCCGCGGCCTCATTGAAGCCAGCGATCGAGCTGGCGTCCGTGCACAACGCCTCTGCACGTTTCCGCGGCGAATTCGCCGCGGCCTCATTGAAGCCAGCGATCGAGCTGGCGTCCGTGCACAACGCCTCTGCACGTTTCCGCGGCGAATTCGCCGCGGCCTCATTGAAGCCCCCATGAGCGCGGCGCGGCAGCTTTCGCTGGTGTTCGAGTTTCCGCGGCGAATTCGCCGCGGCCTCATTGAAGCCCGGTGGCGGCGGCGGATCAGCGTGGACCACGAACGGGTTTCCGCGGCGAATTCGCCGCGGCCTCATTGAAGCGCCGTCAACCCCGGCGTCTGCGCCCGCGCCGCCCAGAGTTTCCGCGGCGAATTCGCCGCGGCCTCATTGAAGCTCTCTGTTGGAGGTTGGCGTGAGGGGGAGCTTGCGCGTTTCCGCGGCGAATTCGCCGCGGCCTCATTGAAGCATGGCTTCGCGCGCGCGCCGCGCCTCGGCCTCCAGGTGTTTCCGCGGCGAATTCGCCGCGGCCTCATTGAAGCCGGGTTGCGGCCGGTTGGCCGCGCTGGCGACCGAAGGTTTCCGCGGCGAATTCGCCGCGGCCTCATTGAAGCGTCTCGGTGACGCTGGTCGCCGTGCCGATGTAGCCACCCGTTTCCGCGGCGAATTCGCCGCGGCCTCATTGAAGCCAGGTCGAGAAAATCGCTTTGCTGCTCGTCGGCGTGTTTCCGCGGCGAATTCGCCGCGGCCTCATTGAAGCCACAGTGATCGACGCGCGCTCGAACTTCGCGTCGATGTTTCCGCGGCGAATTCGCCGCGGCCTCATTGAAGCCCGCTGTAGATGTCCTGGATGCCGACCAGCGTCGGGCGTTTCCGCGGCGAATTCGCCGCGGCCTCATTGAAGCGGCCTTGATTCGGGTCTTCTTGCTCATGATGGGTTCTGTTTCCGCGGCGAATTCGCCGCGGCCTCATTGAAGCACCATGGCGATTCCGTCCATGATGCAGTCCACCATGTTTCCGCGGCGAATTCGCCGCGGCCTCATTGAAGCAGGAACTCCGCGCCATAGCCCGCCATCTGCTCCTCAGTTTCCGCGGCGAATTCGCCGCGGCCTCATTGAAGCCCGGCACCCGGCGTACCCGTGACAAGTTTAATCGGGTTTCCGCGGCGAATTCGCCGCGACCTCATTGAAGCAGCGGAATCTTGCGCTTGACGGTGTGCATGGTCGCGTTTCCGCGGCGAATTCGCCGCGGCCTCATTGAAGCAACGACAACTCGATCAGCATGATCGAGCGGCAGGCGCGTTTCCGCGGCGAATTCGCCGCGGCCTCATTGAAGCGTTGGCTGTCAGATCGTGTCCCAAGCCGTGGTGTAACAGTCGGTCATCGCGACGCACTCGGGCGTCGGTGCTTGGTCAGTGCGCCACGGCTTGGGGA
This sequence comes from Lysobacteraceae bacterium, assembly GCA_018333835.1. Lineage (GTDB taxonomy): Bacteria > Pseudomonadota > Gammaproteobacteria > Xanthomonadales > Xanthomonadaceae > Silanimonas. The sequence continues at coordinate 13,537 of JAGXSL010000167.1, read as the reverse complement.
CACGATCGTTGACGGCAACGACCACCGGTCATCAGCACGGCACCCCGCCGGCCCGGGCTGCTACACTTCGCGGTCTTTCAACGCCACTTTGGAACGCGCCATGGAGACCAATCCCGTGCGCCAGCGCATCGCCGAGCTCAAGGGCCGGCTGGATGCGTTGAGGGGGTACCTTTGACTACGACCGCAAGGTCGAGCGTCTCGAGGAAGTCAGCCGCGAGCTGGAAAGCCCGACGATCTGGAACGAGCCGGAGAAGGCCCAGGGCCTCGGCCGCGAGCGCGCCTCGCTGGAGAAGGTGGTCCATGGCCTGAAGGCGCTCGGCGAGGGGCTCGCCGGCGCGCTCGAACTGCTCGAACTCGCCGAGATGGAGAGCGACGAAGCCACCTTCCACGCCGTCGTCGCCGACGTCGACGGGGCGCAGGCGCACCTCGAGAAGCTGGAGTTCCAGCGCATGTTCAGCGGCAAGATGGACGGCGCCAACGCCTTCCTCGACATCCAGGCCGGCGCCGGCGGCACCGAGGCCCAGGACTGGGCCGAGATGCTGCTTCGCATGTACCTGCGCTGGTGCGAGTCGCGCGGCTGGAAGACCGAGCTGATGGAGGTGAGCGGCGGCGACGTGGCCGGCATCAAGTCCGCCACCGTGCGCATCGAGGGCGACTATGCCTACGGCTGGTTGAAGACCGAGACCGGCGTGCACCGCCTGGTGCGCAAGTCGCCGTTCGATTCCGACAACCGCCGGCACACGAGCTTCACCTCGGTGTTCGTCTCGCCGGAGGTCGACGACAACATCGACATCCAGATCAATCCGGCCGACCTCAAGACCGACGTCTACCGCTCCTCGGGCGCCGGTGGCCAGCATGTCAACAAGACCGAATCGGCGGTGCGCATCACGCACGTGCCGACCGGCATCGTCGTGGCCTGCCAGAACGGTCGCAGCCAGCACCAGAACCGCGACACCGCGATGAAGATGCTCGCCGCCAAGCTCTACGAGCTCGAGATGCAGAAGCGCAACGCCGAGAAGGACGCCGTCGAGGCGACCAAGTCCGACATCGGCTGGGGCAGCCAGATCCGCAACTACGTGCTCGACCAGAGCCGCATCAAGGACCTGCGCACCGGCATCGAGCGCAGCGATACGCAGAAGGTGCTCGACGGCGACCTCGACGAGTTCGTCGAGGCGAGCCTGAAGATGGGTCTCGAGGTTGGCGCCAAGCGGAGCGATGCGGCATGAGTGATTCCCCCCCCGACGAGAACAAGCTCATCGCCGAGCGGCGCGCGAAGCTTACGGCGCTACGCGGGCAGGGCGTGGCCTTCCCGAACGATGCCCGGCGCGAGCACTACGCCGGCGACCTGCAGGCGGAGTTCGCCGACAAGGACCGGTGGACCGCGGAGGCCCTGGAGGCCACCAACCGCCAGCTGCGCATCGCCGGCCGACTGATGGCCAAGCGCGTGATGGGCAAGGCCGCCTTCGCGCAGCTGCAGGACATGAGCGGCCGCATCCAGCTCTACCTCGTCGGCGCCGACCTCGGCGAGGCCTACGAAACCTTCAAGGGCTGGGACATCGGCGACATCGTCGCGGTCGAGGGCGGCCTCACGCGCACCAAGACCGGCGAACTGTCGGTGAAGGTCACCGCCATCCGCCTGCTCACCAAGGCGTTGCGCCCGCTGCCCGACAAGTTCCACGGCTTGAGTGATGTCGAGCAGCGTTACCGCATGCGCTACGTCGACACCCTCGTCAGCCCCGAATCGAAGGCGGTGTTCGAGACCCGCTCGCGCATCGTCCGCGCCATCCGGCACTGGCTGGACGCGCGGCGTTTCCTCGAGGTGGAGACGCCGATGATGCAGTACATCCCCGGTGGTGCCACGGCGCGGCCTTTCGTGACCCACCACAATGCGCTGGATCTCGATCTCTACCTGCGCGTGGCGCCGGAGCTGTACCTGAAGCGCCTCGTGGTCGGCGGCTTCGAGCGCGTCTACGAGATCAACCGCAACTTCCGCAACGAGGGCGTGTCGACCCGGCACAACCCCGAGTTCACCATGCTCGAACTGTACGAGGCCTACGCCACGTACATCGAGGTCATGGATCTCACCGAGGGCCTGATCCGCGACGTCGCGATGGAGGTGCTGGGTCGCACCGCGCTGGAGTGGGAGGGCCGGGCGATCGACCTGGAGCCCGCCTTCCGCCGCCGGCGCATGGATGATGCCGTGCGCGAGGCCGACCCGGCGATCACCGCCGCCGACTGCCGCGACCGCGAGGCGCTGGCCCGCCATTGCGCCCGCCACGGCATGCACGTGAAGCCCTCCCACGGCTGGGGACGGCTGCTGCTGGAGCTGTTCGAGGCGCTCGTCGAGGGCGATCTGGTCCAGCCGACCTTCATCACCCACTACCCGGTGGAGGTGAGCCCGCTCGCCCGCGAGAGCGACGCCGAGCCGGGCATCACCGACCGCTTCGAGCTGTTCATCGGCGGCAAGGAGATCGCGAACGGATTCTCGGAGCTCAACGACCCCGAGGACCAGGCCGCGCGCTTCCTCGCCCAGGCCGCCGCCAAGGAGGCCGGCGACGACGAGGCCATGCACTTCGACGCCGATTACATCCGCGCGCTGGAGGTCGGCCTGCCGCCGACCGGGGGCTTGGGTGTCGGCATCGACCGGCTCGTCATGCTGCTCACCGGCCGTGCCTCGATCCGCGACGTGCTGCTGTTCCCCTACATGCGCCCCGAGGGCTGATCGCGCAGTTCGCGGCGCAGGATCTTGCCGACGTTGGTCTTCGGCAGTTCGGTGCGGAACTCGACCAGCTTGGGAAGCTTGTAGCCGGTCAGCTTGTCCTTGCAGAACGCCTTGACCTGCTCGGCGGTGATCGATGCGTCCTTGCGCACCACCACCACCTTGACCGCCTCGCCGGATTTCTCGTCCGGCACGCCCACCGCCGCCACCTCCAGCACGCCCGGCATGGTGGCCAGCACGTCCTCGATCTCGTTCGGGTACACGTTGAAGCCGGACACCAGGATCATGTCCTTCTTGCGGTCGACGATGTAGAAGTAGCCGGCGGCGTCCATCTTGGCCATGTCGCCGGTGTGCAGCCAGCCCTCGGCGTCCATCACCTTGGCGGTCTCCTCCGGGCGTTGCCAGTAGCCCTGCATCACCTGCGGGCCCTTCAGGCAGAGCTCGCCGATCTCGCCGACCGGCAGCATGCGGCCGTCGTCGTCCTTGATGCAGGCCAGGGTGGAGGGGATCGGCAGGCCGATGGCGCCGTTGAACTCCTTCAGGTCGAGCGGGTTCATGCAGGCCGCGGGCGAGGTCTCGGTCAGGCCGTAGGCCTCGATCAGGGTGCAGCCGGTGGTCTTCTTCCAGCGTTCCGCGACCGCGCGCTGCACGGCCATGCCGCCGCCCAGCGTCAGGTGCAGGGAGGAGAAGTCGATGCTGTCGAAGCCCGGCGTGTTGAGCAGGCCGTTGAACAGGGTGTTGACGCCGGTGATGGCGGTGAAGCGCACCGACTTCAGCTCCTTCACGAAGCCCGGCATGTCGCGCGGGTTGGTGATGAGGTGGTTCAGGCCGCCGAACTTCATGAAGACGAGGCAGTTCGCCGTCAGCGCGAAGATGTGGTAGAGCGGCAGCGCGGTGATGATGATCTCCTCGCCGGGCTTGGCGTTGGTGCCGATCCAGGCCGAGGCCTGCTGCATGTTGGCGACCAGGTTGCGGTGGGTCAGCATCGCGCCCTTGGCCACGCCGGTGGTGCCGCCGGTGTACTGCAGGAAGGCGATGTCGTCGCTCGCCACCGTGACCGGCGGCAACGTGGCCGCGGCGCCCAAGGCCAGCGCCTTGCGGAAACCGATGGCGCCGGGCAGGGCGTAGTCGGGCACCATCTTCTTCACGTACTTGACGACGAAGTCGACGAGGGTCCCCTTGGGGAAGCCCAGCAGCTCGCCGATCGAGGTGACGATGACCTGCTCGACCTTGGTCTCGCCGATCACCGCGGCGGCGGTATGGGCCATGTTCTCCAGCACCACCAGCACCTTGGCGCCGGAATCGACCAGCTGGTGCTTGAGCTCGCGCTGGGTGTAGAGCGGGTTGGTGTTGACCACGGTCAGCCCGGCGCGGAGCACGCCGAAGATGGCGATCGGGTACTGCAGCACGTTCGGCATCATCAGGGCGACGCGGTCGCCCTTCTTCAGCTTGCGGTCGTTGAGCAGGTAGCTGGCGAAATCACGGCTCAGCCGGTCGATTTCGCCGTAGGTCAGCACCTTGCCCATGTGCGAGAAGGCAGGGCGGTCCCGGTAGCGTTCGATCGCGTTGTCGAGCACGGAAACGATGGACGGGAATTCGGCCACGTCGATTTCCGCGGGCACGCCCTGCGGATAGCTCGACAACCAGGGACGTTCGATGCTCATCGCGACCACCTCGATTCGACAGGCAAGAGGCCGCAGGCGCCGCAGGCGCCGGCGGGATTTGGAGTATTCACTCGATTCCAGCACAGCGGGGTGCCGACCGGCAAGACGCCGTGGAGTCTTCGCGCGGCCTTCACCGCCCGCGCCGCTGGCGCGGCATGCTGCGCGGCCCCTGCGAGCGCCCGCGCCGCTGGCGCGGGCAGGGTTTCCGCCCCCGGGTGACTCAGGCTGCCTTCGCGTCCGCCGCCAGCTGCCGCAGCACGTAGTGCAACAGGCCGCCATGGCGGAAGTACTCGACTTCCTTCGGGGTCAGCAGCAGCACCTGGGCCTTGAAGTTGACGATGGTGCCGTCGGGACGGGTGGCGGCGATGTCCGCCACCTTGCCGGCACCGTCCTTGAGGCCGGTGATCGAGACCACCTCGTCGCCCTTCAGGCCGAGCGTCTGGGCGTTCTGGCCGTCCATGAACTGCAGCGGCAGCACGCCCATGCCGACCAGGTTGGAGCGGTGGATGCGCTCGAAGCTCTCGGCGATCACGGCGCGGATGCCGAGCAGCTTGGTGCCCTTGGCCGCCCAGTCGCGCGAGGAGCCGGTGCCGTATTCCTTGCCGGCGAAGACGACGGTTCCCACGCCCTCGGCCTTGTACTTCATGGCCGCATCGAAGATCGGCATCTTCTCGCCGGACGGGTAGTGGAGGGTGTTGCCGCCTTCCTCGCCGCCCAGCATCAGGTTCTTGATGCGGATGTTGGCGAAGGTGCCGCGCACCATCACGTCGTCGTTGCCACGGCGCGAGCCGTAGCTGTTGAAGTCCACCGGCGCCACGCCGCGCGACTGCAGGAACTTGCCGGCGGGCGAGTTGGCCTTGATGCTGCCGGCCGGCGAGATGTGGTCGGTGGTGATCGAATCGCCGAAGATGCCCATGACGCGGGCGCCGTGGATGTCGTCGATCGTGCCCACCTGCATCGTCATGCCGTCGAAGTAGGGCGGGTTCTTGATGTAGGTGCTGTCGCCCCACTGGTAGGCATCGCCGTCCGGCGATTCCACCGCGTTCCAGCGGCTGTCGCCGCGGAACACGTCGGCGTAGTTCTTGGCGAACATCTCCGGGCCGAGGGTGGCGGCGATGGCGTCGCCGATCTCCTTGTTCGACGGCCAGATGTCCTTGAGGAACACCGGCTGACCGTCCTTGCCGATGCCCAGCGGCTGGGTGGTGAGGTCGGTGTCGGTGGTGCCGGCGATGGCGTAGGCCACCACCAGCGGCGGCGAGGCGAGGTAGTTCATCTTCACCTCGGCATGCACGCGGCCTTCGAAGTTGCGGTTGCCCGAGAGCACCGAGGTCACGACCAGGTCGCCCTCGGCGATCGCCTTCGACACGGCTTCCGGCAGCGGGCCGGAGTTGCCGATGCAGGTGGTGCAGCCGTAGCCGACGACGTGGAAGCCGAGGGCTTCGAGGTCGTCCATCACGCCGGCCTTCTTGAGGTAGTCGGTGACGACCAGCGAGCCCGGGCCGAGCGAGGTCTTCACCCACGGCGCGACCTTCAGGCCCTTGGCGACGGCGTTGCGGGCCAGCAGGCCGGCGCCCAGCATCACCGCCGGGTTCGAGGTGTTGGTGCAGGAGGTGATCGCGGCGATCACCACCGCGCCGTCCTTGAGCTGCAGCGTCTGGCCGCCGTGCACGAATTCGGCCACGCCGTTGCGCAGCACCGATTGATTGCCGATCGCGGTGCCGCCACCTTCGGCGGCCATGGCGGCCATGGCGGCCGCCTCGGCGACCTTGCGCGAGCGCGCCTCGATCATCGGTTTCAGGGCCTCGCGGTAGACCTTCTGCATGTCGGAGAGCAGCACGCGGTCCTGCGGGCGCTTGGGGCCGGCCAGCGAGGGCAGTACGGTGCCCATGTCGAGGCTCAGCGTCGAGCTGTACTCGGCCTCGACGGTCGGGTCGCGCCACAGGCCCTGGGCCTTGGCATAGGCCTCGACCAGGGCGATCTGCTCGGCCGAACGGCCCGACAGGCGCAGGTAGTTCAGGGCCTCGCCGTCGATCGGGAAGATGCCGCAGGTGGCGCCGTACTCGGGGGCCATGTTGGCGATCGTGGCGCGGTCGGCGAGCGGCAGCTGATCGAGGCCGTCGCCGTAGAACTCGACGAACTTGCCGACCACGCCGTGCTTGCGGAGCATCTGGGTGACGGTGAGCACGAGGTCGGTGGCGGTGGCGCCCTCCGGCAGCTTGCCGGTGAGCTTGAAGCCGACGACCTGCGGGATCAGCATCGAGGACGGCTGGCCCAGCATCGCGGCCTCGGCCTCGATGCCGCCGACACCCCAGCCCAGCACGCCGATGCCGTTGATCATCGTGGTGTGCGAGTCGGTGCCGTAGACGGTGTCCGGGAAGGCGTGCAGGACGCCGTCGATCACGCGGGTCATGACCACGCGCGCCAAGTGCTCGAGGTTGACCTGGTGGACGATGCCGGTGTTCGGCGGCACGACCTTGAAATTGTCGAAGGCCTTCTGGCCCCAGCGCAGGAAGCTGTAGCGCTCCTTGTTGCGCGAGAATTCGATGGCACCGTTCTCGTCGGCGGCCGAGGGCCTGCCGAACACGTCGACCTGCACCGAGTGGTCGATGACGAGTTCGGAGGGGATCAGCGGGTTGATGCGCTTCGGGTCGCCGCCCAGCTTCTTCACCGCGTCGCGCATGGCGGCGAGGTCGACCACACAGGGCACGCCGGTGAAGTCCTGCAGCACCACGCGCGCCGGCATGAAGGCGATCTCGGTGTCCGGCTCCTTCTTCGCGTCCCACTTCGCCACCGCCTCGATGTGGCCGGCGTTGACGGTGACGCCGTCCTCGCAGCGCAGCAGGTTCTCGAGCAGGATCTTCATCGAGTAGGGCAGGCGCCGGATGTCGAAGCGCTGGCCCAGCTTGGGCAGGCTGTAGTAGGCGTAGGACTTGCCGTTGACGGCAAGCGTGTCGCGGGTGGCGAAGGAGTCGCTCATGGATGGCTCCAGGCTGGGGGTATGGCGTCCGGGCCCGCCGCTTCGCGGCGGAAGGGCATCAGAAACCGCCAATTATGCCGCAAGCCACCGGGGTCCGGGGGCTTCAGGCCGGGAGCCGGCGGGGCGCAGGGGCTTTCAGTCCAGCGGAGCCAGCAGGGCGCGGGCCGATTCGACCATCGCGGCGCGGCGCAGCAGGAAGTCGAGCCGGCTGCCGCCCGAATGCCGCCACAGCACGGCGGCGCGCAGGGCGCAGAGCAGCAGGGCGCGGACCTCGGCCACCACCTGCGGCTGCGCCAGGTAGACCGGGTTGCCCTGCACCAGCACGCGGTTGCCGAGCGGGCTGATCTGCTCGGCGTAGAGCTCGCCCAGCCGCAGCAGGATGGTCGGATGCATGGCGCCGAGGTGCTGGCGCTGGCGATCGATGTCGCGCAGCACCTCCTGCACTCGTTCGCCGGCCACCGGATGGCGGACGAAGAGCCGTTCCAGCCCCAGCACGTTCGCGCCCATCCGGGCCACGACCGGGTCGCGCGGCCCCTGCCCCAGCAGGGCCAGCAGTTCGCGCAGGCCGCGGTCGAGGCCGGCCACGCCGCCGTAGACCGACTCGGCGTCCTCGGCCTCGAAGCGGAACAGGCTGTCCAGCAGCACCGCCGTCGGGCGCTGTTCGGTCTGGCCGATCGAGGCGAGCTGCTGGACCAGGCGCAGGGACTGGGCGAGGGCGGCGAGGGCGATGACGCGGTCGTTCATTCGTCGGAAAGGCGGTTCGGGTCGAGGGGGGCGTTGGTGGCGGCGATCACCGCTCCACCGAGGCACAGCTCGCCACGATAGAGCACCACCGACTGCCCGGGGGTGACGGCGCGCTGGATGGCATCGAATCGTACGGCGACTCCATCGGCGGCGGGAACCACCGTGCAGGCCTGCGGCGACTGCCGGTGGCGAACCTGCGCCTCGCAGCGCAGGGGGAAGTCGGGCGCTTCACCGGCCACCCAGTGCATGGTCTCGCTGCGCAGCCGGGTCGAGTGCAGCAGCGGGCTGTCGCCCTGATCGACGACCAGCCGGTTGCGCCCCGCGTCCTTGCCGACCACGAACCACGGCGCGTCCGGCCGGCCGCGCACCCCGCCGATGCGCAGGCCCTCGCGCTGGCCGAGGGTGTGGAAGGCGATGCCGCCGTGCTGGCCGAGCACCACGCCGTCCGGATCGACGATCTCGCCCGGCGTGGCGGCGACGTAACGCGAGAGGAAATCCCGGAAATCGCGCTCGCCGATGAAGCAGATTCCGGTCGAGTCCTTCTTGCCCGCGGTGGCGAGCCCGAGCCGGGCGGCGATGGCGCGCACCTCGGCCTTGCCGAGGTCGCCGAGCGGGAACAGGGTGCGGGCCAGTTGCGCCTGGCCGAGCTGGTGCAGGAAGTAGCTCTGGTCCTTGCCGGCATCGACCCCGCGCAGCAGCTGCCAGCGGCCGTCTTGTTCCTCCACCCGGGCGTAGTGGCCGGTGGCGATCCGGTCGGCACCCAGCGCGATGGCCTCGTCGAGGAAGGCCTTGAACTTGATCTCGCGGTTGCACAGCACGTCGGGGTTGGGCGTGCGGCCGGCGCGGTACTCGGCGAGGAAGGCCGCGAACACGCCGCTCCAGTAGTCGGCCGAGAAATCGCGGGCGATGAAGGGCAGGCCGAGTTGGGCGCAGACCTTCAGCGCGTCGCGGCGGTCGGCCTCGGCCCGGCACTCGCCGCTGCCGTCGTCGTGCCAGTTCTGCATGAACAGGCCGGCCACGCGCAGGCCCGATTCGCGCAGGCGCCAGGCCGCCACCGAGGAATCGACGCCGCCGGAGACGCCGACGATGACCTCGGGTGCCGCGTTCATAGCGCGTTCACGGCCTCCAGCGGCAGCCGGCGGCCGGCGAGGTAATCCTCCACCGCCCGGCCCACCAGCGGGCTGCGGTGCATGGCCCGGCGCTCCGCCAGTTCCGTCGGGGTGAGCCAGAGCGCGCGGACGATGCCGGTGTCGAGCGGCCGCTCCGGGTGGTGGCGCAGCGGTTCGGCGCAGAAGGCGAGCCGCAGGTAGCTGCGCCCGGTCTCCGGGGCGCGCCACTGGTAGGCGCCGACGAAGCCGGTCAGGCGCACCTCCCAGCCGCTTTCCTCCAGTGTCTCGCGCACGGCGGCGGCGATGATGGTCTCGTCCGGCTCGAGGTGGCCGGCCGGCTGGTTGAGCACGCGGCGGCCCTTCACGTCCTCCTCGACCAGGAGCAGGCGGCCGTCGCGCGGGACGAGGGTGGCGACGGTCACGTCCGGTTGCCAGAAACGGCCTTGGCGGTAGGTCAAGCAGGACTCCGGGAGGCTCGCGACCGGGGCGGGGGCCGACAGTGTGCGCGCCGTGACGGCGCGCCGTCCACGCTGGCGGCATTGCAAGGAATTTCATGGCCCGTCCTATACTTGCCGCATGAGCCAGCAAGCACGCCCCGATCCCGGACCGGACCGCGGCCTGGCGGTCGAGACCGCCAAGCCGGAACTGGAGCGGCCCCCGCTGTACCGGGTGCTGCTCCTGAACGACGACTACACGCCGATGGACTTCGTGGTCGAGGTCTTGCAGCTGTTCTTCGGCATGAACCGCGAGAAGGCCACCCAGGTGATGCTGCACGTCCACACCCGCGGCCGCGGCGTCTGCGGCGTCTACACGCGGGAAGTGGCAGAAACCAAGGTGTCGCAGGTGAACGATTTCTCCCGTACCCACCAGCATCCGCTGATGTGCACCATGGAAAAGGCCTGAGCCGCCCCCACATCCGGGTCATCGCCCTGGAGGCCCCGAAATGTTCAGCAAAGACCTCGAGTTCACCATCGGCCAGTGCTACAAGCAGGCCCGCGAAGCCCGCCATGAGTTCATGACGGTCGAGCACCTGCTGCTGGCCCTGCTCGACAACGCCTCCGCGGTGCAGGTGCTGAAGGCCTGCGGTTCCGACAACGGCCGGCTGGCGCAGGACCTGCGCAACGTCATCGCCGAGACGGTGCCGATCCTCCCCGAGGACGACACCCGCGACACCCAGCCGACGCTCGGCTTCCAGCGCGTGCTGCAGCGCGCCGTCTACCACGTGCAGAGCAGCGGCCGGAAGGAAGTGACCGGCGCCAATGTGCTGGTCGCCATCTTCGGCGAGAAGGACAGCCACGCCGTCTACCACCTGCAGCAGCAGGACGTGACCCGGCTCGATGTCGTCAACTACATCTCGCATGGCGTGGCCAAGTCCGGCGGCGAGGCGGCCGAGGCCCGGCCGGCCGAGCCGCCGAAGACCGAAGGCGAGCAGGGCGAGGACGGCCAGGCCAAGCAGACTCCCCTCGAGGAGTTCGCCAGCAACCTCAACCAGCTCGCGCGGGAGGGCCGGATCGACCCGCTGATCGGCCGCACCGCCGAGATCGAGCGCACCCTGCAGGTGCTGTGCCGCCGCCGCAAGAACAACCCGCTCTACGTCGGCGAGGCCGGCGTGGGCAAGACCGCGCTCGCGGAGGGCTTGGCCTGGCGCATCGTCCAGGGCGACGTGCCCGAGGTGCTGAAGGACGCCACGGTCTACTCGCTCGACCTCGGCGCGCTGGTGGCCGGCACCAAGTACCGCGGCGACTTCGAGAAGCGGCTCAAGGCCGTCGTCAACCAGGTGCGGAAGGAGCCGAACGCCATCCTGTTCATCGACGAGATCCACACCATCATCGGCGCCGGCTCCGCCTCGGGCGGCACCATGGACGCGTCGAACCTGATCAAGCCGGCCCTGCAGACCGGCGAGCTGCGCTGCATCGGCTCGACCACCTTCCAGGAGTACCGCGGCGTGTTCGAGAAGGACCGGGCGCTGGCGCGGCGCTTCCAGAAGATCGATGTGATCGAGCCGACGGTCGCCGAGGCCGTCGCCATCCTCAACGGCCTCAAGGGCAGGTTCGAGGACCACCACGCGGTGACCTACAGCGCGGATGCCCTGCAGGCCGCCGTCGACCTTTCGGTCAAGCACATCGGCGACCGCCTGCTGCCGGACAAGGCCATCGACGTGATCGACGAGGCCGGTGCCCGCCAGCGGCTGATGCCCGAGGGCAAGCGCAAGGACCTGATCGACGTCGAGGAGATCGAGCTGATCGTCGCCAAGATGGCGCGCATCCCGCCCAAGCAGGTCTCGTCCTCCGACAAGGACGTGCTGCGCAACCTGGAGCGCAACCTCAAGATGGTGATCTTCGGCCAGGACGCCGCCATCGAATCGCTGGTGGCCTCGATCAAGCTGGCCCGCTCCGGCCTCGGCAACCCCGACAAGCCGATCGGCAGCTTCCTGTTCGCCGGCCCGACCGGCGTCGGCAAGACCGAGGTCACGAAGCAGCTCGCCCTGCAGCTCGGCATCGAGCTGGCGCGCTTCGACATGTCGGAGTACATGGAGCCGCATTCGGTGAGCCGGCTGATCGGCGCGCCGCCCGGCTACGTCGGCTTCGACCAGGGCGGCCTGCTCACCGAGAAGATCGTCAAGACCCCGCACTGCGTGCTGCTGCTCGACGAGATCGAGAAGGCGCACCCGGACGTGTTCAACATCCTGCTGCAGGTGATGGACCGCGGCGTGCTCACCGACACCAACGGCCGCGAGGCCAATTTCCGCAACGTCATCCTGGTGATGACGACCAACGCCGGTGCCGCCCAGGCGGCGCGCCGCACCATCGGCTTCGTCGAGCAGAACCACAGTTCGGACGCGATGGAGGTGATCCGCAAGTCCTTCACCCCGGAGTTCCGCAACCGCCTCGACGCCATCGTGCAGTTCAGCGCGCTCGGCTTCGACCACATCCTGCGCGTGGTCGACAAGTTCCTGATCGAGCTGGAGGCGCAGCTGCAGGAGAAGCACGTCGCGCTCTCGGCCACGCCGGAGGCCCGGCAGTGGCTGGCCGAGCACGGCTTCGACCCGCAGATGGGCGCGCGCCCGATGGCCCGGCTGCTGCAGGACAAGATCAAGCGGCCGCTCGCCGACGAGCTGCTGTTCGGCAAGCTGGTGGGCGGCGGCCGGGTGACGGTGGGGGTCGCCGACGGCACCTTGAGCGTCGAGGTCTTCGCCCCGGAGGAGAAGCCGGAGCCGGTGACGGTCTGAGCGGTGGCCTTGCCGAGCGCGCCTGCCTTCGCGGGCCATGGGGTCGCGGCCGGCGACGGCTACGCGTCCCGCTCCGCAGTCGCAAGCGCGGTGCCTGGTGGGCGAGCCGCGGCGGTGAGGGCCGACCTGCGGCAGTGAGGCAGGAGCCGAGCGCCGCGCGTGAGGGCAGGACGCCCGATCGCGCGGAAAGCAGGTGGCCCGATCCGCCGACAGGCTCGCCCTAGCGAAATCGAGCTCTAGCGCGCTCCGAACCCCGCCAGGCTCGCCTTGCCGAGCGCGCCGGCCCCGCCCGCCGGGCTTACTTCATCCGGTAGGTGATGCGGCCCTTCGTGAGGTCGTAGGGCGTCATTTCGACCTTGACCTTGTCGCCCGTCAGGATGCGGATGTAGTTCTTGCGCATGCGTCCCGAGATGTGCGCCGTGATGACGTGGCCGTTCTCCAGTTTCACGCGGAACATGGTGTTCGGCAGGGTTTCGGTCACGGTGCCTTCGAACTCGATGGAATCGTCTTTGGACATGCAGCGGTCGGGAACTCGGTCGGGGGTCGACCCGGTGGGGGGCGATCGGAAGGCGCGGAGTGTGCCATGCGCCGGCAGGGCTTGCAAAAATCCGGTTAATCGCCGGCCGCTCCGGCCAGCTGGCGGGCGGGCAGGACCGGTAGCGTCCAGTCCCGCCAAGGCCGGCGGTCCGCCACCAGCGGCGGCAGCCGGGCGAGGAATTGCGACCGGGGCCAGCTCTCGCCGCCCATGGAGTGCAGATGCGGGTGCTCGACCTGGGCGTCGAACCAGGGCGTGCCGGCCTGCGCCAGCCGCCAGCCGAGGGCCGCCAGCGCCACCTTCGAGCCGCCGCTCGAAAGGCTCACCATGCTTTCGGCGAAGAAGGCGCGGCCGAGGCTGACCCCGTAGAGGCCGCCGGCCAGCCGCCCGGCGGCATCGCGCACGGCGATGGCGTGCGCGTACCCGGCCGCGTGCAGGCGGGCGTAGGCCCGCTGCATCGCCGGGCCGATCCAGGTGCCGGTCTGTCCGGGTCGCGGTGCCTGTGCGCAGGCCGCCACCACCGCGTCGAAGTCATCGTCGAAGCGGACCTGCCAGTCCAG
>JAGXSL010000166.1 GCA_018333835.1 Lysobacteraceae bacterium | reverse complement strand
GGGCGATAGCGGCGCAGGCGGCAATCGGTGCCGCAGTTGATCCAAGTCAACGACAGCCCTGATCACCATCCCCACGATGACATCGTGACGGACGAGCACCTGCGACCCAGGCACGCCGGACGTCGTCCATGCCACCGCTGGAGGAGCGCAGCGATGAAACGGCGCAGCACGCAGCAGGCCCCGAGCGTTATCTCGACGGCGGGACGACTGTCTGCCCTCGTACTCGTCGCCGGCCTGCTCGCCACGTTGACGGTCGCACGGGCTTCCGACCCGGGCATGAGCGGCTTCGAGCTGCGCGGCGTCGCCGACGCCGGCGCGCCGCTCTTCCAGCAGCACTGCGCCGACTGCCACGGCACGCGCGGCACCGGCGATGGACGGCAGGGCGCGGCGTTCGGCCTCGTCCTCCGCGATTTCACCGCGGTCGAGGCCGACGCCGAACGCTACTACCTGGCCACCCGCGACGGTGGCATGGCCGTGGGTCTCAGCGCCGCGATGCCGATGTTCCGCCACACCTTGAGCGACGACGAAATCCGTGACGTCGTCGCGTATCTGGTGCAACTCGCGCCGCGAGGACCGCGCGGGAAATCGACCGCTCCATCACCGCAGGACGACCAGAGGTAGCCACGATGAGAACCGAAGCAGTCACGTGGAGCGCGCGCAGGTCGCGCCCGATCGCAACACTGCTCGCTGCGCTGGGACTGGCGGCGGGATTGTTCGCCGGCCAGGCCGTGGCCTGCGATTCCTGCAACGATGCGCTGATGCACGAACTCCTCCATGAGCGCAGCGACACGGCGATGGCCCGCGACGTGCTCGCGGCGGTCGAGAACCAGCGCCGCCTCCTTCCGTTGTTGGCCCCGGCCGTTACCCGGACGGGCGAAGTTCGACAACCTGTTCAAGGGCGCCGAGTCCAGCCAGACCGCCAAGCGCGATGAAGGCCTGTCGATCTCGCCGACGGGCTTCGTGCCGCAGGACGTCGAGCCCGACCACCACTTCACACCGCCGGCACGAACACCGCCCCCCCTTCGTCCACCCCTGCTTCTTGAGGTCCCCATGAAAGACATACCGACCGACAAGTCCCCAACGCCCACGGGCCTGAGTCGCCGAACGTTCATCAACACCGCGGCCCTGGCCAGTCTGACCCTCGGGGTCGGTGCCTACGCCCAAGCGAATCCGGTGCGGGCGAGGTTCGACGACCTGTTCAAGGGTGCCGAGTTCATCGAGATCATCAAGCGCGACGAAGGCCTGGCGATCCCGCCGACGGGTTTCGTGCCGCAGGACGCCGAGCCCGACCACCACTTCACCGTCACCCTCGACGAGGGTCAGATCTATATCGGCCAGGGCGTCATGTACGACGGCTTCCTCGCCGACGGCAGCGTCCCTGGCCAGACGCTGCGGTGCACCCAGGGCGACATCGTCAAGTTCACGGTCAAGAACACCGGCACCGTTCCGCACGGTGCATCGATCCATGCCGCCTACACGCAGACATCGAAGTACGTCGGCCAGATCATGCCTGGCGAGAGCAAGAGCGTGACCTTCCGCGCGACCATGCCCGGCGTCTACATGTGGCACTGTGCGCCCGGCGGTCATGCGATCCCGATGCACGTGCTGTTCGGCCAGTACGGCATGATCGTCGTCGAGCCGAAGGACAAGAAGTACAGGCTCGAGCAGGAGCTCGGCAGGAAGCCTGACCTGACGCTGTACCTGCTGCAGCACGAGTTCTACACCAGTGGCCGCGAAGCGGTCGACGGTCACGCGGCGTACACGGCGTTCAACGGCCAGCCGTTCCGCTACATCGAGAGCCCGATCACCGCCAAGCCGGGTGACTACGTGCGGATCAACTTCCTCAACGTCGGTCCCAACCTCCTCTCGACGTTCCACCTGGTCGGCATCGTCTGGGACTACGTCTACTGGCAGGGTCATCCGGAGGCGGTCTGGCCGGGCGGCCAGACCGTCACGGCGGGTCCGTCCGATTCGTGGGTCATCGAGTTCCGCGTGCCGCCGGACGAAGGCCCCTACCTGATGCTGAGCCACGCCGTCGGCTCGACCAGCCGCGGTGCAATCGGACTTCTGGTCGGCGACCGCAACGCCGACACGCCGAAGACGGTGCTGGCCGATGGTCCGAAGTGGACCGAGGAGCAACTGGCCGAGCATGCGGCCAACGCGACCCGCACGATCTCGCCGTTCCAACCCGGCACCGCCGGCAAGGGCATGGCCGCGCGCGCGGACCGCGTCGTGTCCTACGGTCCGGAGGTCAAGGAAGTCGTCTCCGAAATAATCGGCAACTCGTTCTATCCGAAGGTCATCGAGATCGAGCCGGGCACCAAGGTGACCTGGGTCAACGAGGACGTCTTCACCTATCTCGCCGGCGAGTTCTCCGGCGTGCACAACGCGGTCGGCATCAAGGGTCCGAAGCGGTTCGCGACACCCCTGCTCGGCCACGGCGAGACCGGCAGCGTCGTCTTCGACGAGCCGGGCGAGTACGACTACATCTGCACACCACACCCGTACATGAAGGGGCGAATCATCGTCCGTCAGCGATGACACACGCCGAAACATCGCCGCCGAACGGTGGCGACGTCCCCCGGCGCCGCCATCAGCCATTCCACGATCCAGTCGGAGTCATCCAATGAAAACCACGCTCAAGCTTTCACTGCTGGCCGCTGGCCTGCTCGTCAGCCCGCTGGCGACACTGCGCTGCCGACGGCGCCGCATGAGGGCCGCGCAGCCATCGCCGCCGCGTGCTCGCTCACGCGCTTCGGCATCGTTCCGGCCATGGCTGCCACGCATCGAAGTCTTGGCAGGATCTGTCGACACTTTTAAAAGGGAGTCGTGAACCATGAACATCCTCTTCGATGGTCTGAACCCGGTGCGTGTGACGGAGGCGAGCCATGGGTGAATACCGCCGACTGTGGTTCACGCTGCTCGGCGTGCTGGCCATCACCTTCTCGCTGCTGGGCTTCCTCGGGGGCGAGATCTACCGTGCGGCACCACCCATCCCGCAGCAGGTGGTCACCGAAACCGGTGAACGCCTCTTCACCAGCGATGACATCCTCGACGGCCAGACGGCCTGGCAGTCGGTGGGCGGCATGCAGCTGGGTTCGATCTGGGGTCATGGGGCCTACCAGGCGCCCGACTGGACCGCCGACTGGCTGCGCCGCGAACTACTGGCCTGGCTGGAGCTGGCCGCGCAGGACATCCACGGGCAGCCCTATGAGCGGCTCGATGTGACGGCCCAGGCCGGCCTGCGAGCCGCGCTGAAGGCCGAGTACCGGCGCAATACCTACGACGAGGCCTCGGGGACGCTTACGGTGTCCGACCGGCGCGCCCTTGCCATTGAGCGCACAGCGGCCTACTACGACAAGCTCTTCGGCGACCATCCCGAGCTTCGGGGCTCGCGCGAGAGCTTCGCGATGAAGGAGAACACCCTGCCCAGCGCCGAGCGGCGCGAAAAGCTGGCGACGTTCTTCTTCTGGACGGCCTGGGCCGCCGCGACCGAACGTCCCGGGTCGGACGCCACCTACACCGCCAACTGGCCGCACGAGCCGCTGATCGACAACCGTCCGACGGCCGAGAACGTGGTGTGGTCGATCATAAGCGTGGTGCTGCTGGTCGCCGGCGTGGGCTTCATGGTGTGGGCCTGGGCCTTCCTGCAACGGCAGGACGAAGCCGAGCCCGTGGCGCCGAAGACCGACCCGCTGGCGGCCGTCGCGCTCACGCCGTCGCAGCTGGCGCTGGGCAAGTACCTCTTCCTGGTGGTCGCGCTCTTCGTCTTCCAGGTCTTGCTGGGCGGCTTCACCGCGCACTACACCATAAGCGGCCAGGCTTTCTACGGCATCGAGACGTCGACATGGTTCCCCTACGGCCTGGTGCGCACCTGGCACGTCCAGAGCGCGCTGTTCTGGATCGCGACGGGCTTCCTCGCGGCGGGCCTCTTCCTGGCGCAGCTCATCCACGGCGGCAAGGATCCAAAGTACCAGAAGCTCGGGGTGGACATTCTGTTCTGGGCGCTGGTGGTCGTGGTGGCCGGCTCCTTCACCGGCAACTTCTTCGCGATCGCGCAGATCATGCCGCCGGAATGGAACTTCTGGCTGGGCCACCAGGGCTATGAGTACCTGGACCTGGGCCGCCTCTGGCAGATCGGCCTGTTCGTCGGCTTGGTCTTGTGGCTGGTGCTGATGCTGCGCGGCATCGTGCCCGCCTTCCGCCGGCCCGGCGACAAGAACCTGCTGGCACTGCTCACGGCGTCGGTGGTGGTCATCGGCCTCCTCTACGGGGCAGGCTTCTTCTACGGCGAGCGCACCCACCTGACGGTGATGGAGTTCTGGCGCTGGTGGGTGGTGCACCTGTGGGTGGAGGGCTTCTTCGAGGTCTTCGCGACCACGGCGCTGGCCTTCATCTTCTCGACGCTCGGCCTGGTGTCGCTGCGCATGGCCACCACGGCCAGCCTGGCCTCGGCCTCTCTGTACTTGGTGGGCGCCGTGCCGGGCACCCTCCACCACCTCTACTTCGCGGGCACCACCACGCCGGTGATGGCCGTGGGCGCGACCTTCAGCGCGCTGGAAGTGGTGCCGCTGGTGGTGCTGGGCTACTCGGCCTGGAAGGAGTGGAACCTGAGGGCCCGCGCGGCCTGGATGGAAAAGCTGAAGTGGCCGCTGATGTGCTTCGTGGCCGTGGCGTTCTGGAACATGCTGGGCGCGGGCGTCCTGGGCTTCATGATCAACCCGCCGATCGCGCTGTACTACGTGCAGGGTCTGAACACCACGCCGGCGCACGCCCATGGCGCGCTCTTCGGGGTCTATGGTTTCCTGGCGCTGGGCTTCACGCTGCTGGTGCTGCGCTACGTGCGCCCGCAACTGGTGTTCAGCGAGCGCCTGATGAAGACCGGCTTCTGGTGGCTCAATGCCGGCCTGATGCTGATGATCTTCACCAGCCTGCTGCCCATCGGCCTGATCCAGTTCCACGCCGCCGTGAGCGAGGGCCTGTGGTACGCGCGCAGCGAGGCGTTCCTGCAGCAGCCCATTCTCGAGACGCTGCGCTGGGTGCGCATGTTCGGCGACACGGTCTTCATCGTCGGGGCCGTGGCCCTGTCTTGGCAGGTCGTGATCGGCGTGTGGGGCCGGCGCCCGCCGCTGGCCGGAGAGCCGGCTGCACTGGACACCGCTCGCCGCTGAACTGGCGTGCTCCGCAGGGGCGCAGTGCCGCACAGGGCCTGCGCCCCGTTTCTCGTTCAGACCCAAGCTTGACACACGTTATCGGAAATAGGCTGGATTCAAGGAGTTGTAGGTTGGCCGGGGTTCTTTACCACGACGTTTCCCGGCCCTGCGGAGCTTCAACATGGGGGCGGGTTGTGCGAGTGGCAGCTTGGCAAAGCACGTGGATCCGGTACCGTTCTCGCTGGTTCAGGCGGCCTGCGGCCATGGGCAACTCCACTTGGCGGTGAAGTCGCTCAGGCTAGTGTGGTGCGCCGTAATTAAATGAACTTATCTGCAGGTGCAGACTCGAATGCTCCAGGAGGTTGGAGTGATGCGAGTTGCCGACAAGATCGAACTGGATGCGCAAGCCGAGCGGCAGTTGCGCATCCTGTCCAAGCGCAGGCGGATAGAAGCGCGGGTGCAGCAACGAGCGACGGACACCGCGCGTGACGCCCGAGATCGAGTCGCGCATCGTCAACACGACGCTGCACGAGAAGCCGGCTGCGGCCACCCACTGGAGCACGCGCACCCTAGCCGCACATTGGGGGCTGAGCGCCACGACCATCGGCCGCGTGTGGCGGCGCAACGGGCGCAAGCCGCATCTGCAGGACACCTTCAAGCTGTCGCGCGATTCCCGCGCTTTGTCGACCAGTTGGTCGTGCGTCGTGGGCCTGTACCTCAATCCGCCCGAGCACGCCCTTGTGCTCAGCTGCGACGAGAAGAGCCAGAGATCCAGGCGCTCAACCGCACCCAGCCGGGCCTGCCGATGAAGCGCGGGCGTGCCGGCACGATGACCCACGACTACCCGCGCAACGGCACGACCACCCTGTGTGCCGCGCTCAACACCCTGGACGGCACGGTCATCTCGATGTGCCAGGCTCGGCACCGGCACGAAGAGTGGCTCAAATTCCTGCGGCTCATCGACCGCAAGACGCCGCAGCATCTGCAGTGGCACCTGATCGTGGACCACTACGCCACCCACCAATACCCAGACGTTCAACGGTGGCTGGCCAAGCAGCCGCGCTTTGTCATGCACTTCACGCCCACCAGCGCCTCGTGGCTGAACATGGTCGAGCGATTCTTCCGCGAGCTCTTGCCGAAAACCGCCTCGAGCGCGACAGCTTCACCAGCGTGGCCGATCTCGAGCAGGCGATTGCGCAAGTCACATCGAGCATCACAACAAGGATCCCAAGCCGTTGATCTGGACTGCCAGCGCCGCCGACATCCTCGCCAAAGCCACCCGCGCGAAGGCCGCCCTGGCGCGAGTGGCCAGATAAGTGCAGAAAAAAATTGGCGCACCACACTAGCCACTCTGGGCATCAAGCCTCCGCTGCTTCCTCTTCGCTGCCATCGCCCAGCACTGCCATCGAGGCAGTGTGATCTGCGCAACGTCAACGTAGACATCCTTCGGCGTGAGCACATCGCCGCCGCCTGCCGGCTCGAGCGCCCAATGCGGCCGCACGTCGTTGTAGCGTGTGCGGAAGGCGTCGAGTTTCTCCCGAGCATCCTGCGGGTTGTCGTAGAGCTGCCAGTACACTTCCTCGCGCTTCAGAGTTTGGTGAAAGCGCTCCAGAAGACCGAGCTGCTGCGGCGTGCGGTAGCGGATGCGCACATGACGGAACTTCTCTTTGATCGCCGACTGGAACCGTCGAGCGAGGAAGCAGCTTCCGTTGTCAGTCACCAGAAACGGCATCTTCTCCAGCGGTCCGTGCAGTCGTTCGGCCTCCTTCATCGCCAGCCCGATCACGGCCGCCACCTCGGGTGCCGAGCAGCCGGCCGTCAGGTGGCACGCCAGCAGGTATCGACTGTAGTAGTCGATCACCGTCACCGCGTACCACCAGCCGTGGCCAGGGATGTCGATGTAGGTCACGTCGGCCTGCCACAGCGCATCCGGACGCGTCGGCAGAAGCTCCTACAGCTTCGCGCTCTGGTACAACTCGGCCTTGGTCGCTCGCCGCTTCTGCAGCAGCCCTTCGGCCTTGAACACGGCATGCACGAACTTCTTGCCGACGGCGTGGCCAGCACGCCTCAGGACGATCGTCAGGCGGTTGTAGCCCCACCACGGGTACCGGGTGGCGAAGCTGACCACGGTCGCCTTAAGTGCCTCGTCCAGCGGCTTGGGCGGCGGCCCAGGGCGCTTCGGCGCTGCCTCCGTCCGCCGGTACCACGTGGAGGGCGCAACACCGATCCCGCGCAGGACCGCCTTGGTGCGGCCACCGCCCGACGCCACTTCCGATTCGATCATGGCCCGCAGCTCCTCGGTCAGAGCGACGGGCCCGAGAGCTTTTTAGGATGCGGTTCGCGATCATCAGCTCGCCAATCACCTGCTCGCGCGTCTCGATCTCCCGCTGCAGCTTCGCCACCTCCTTGGCTGCCTGGGCCTCGGCACCCTTGCCGCCAAGCTGCGCCTTCCCGCCGGCGACGAACTCGTCGCGCCAGCGGTACAGCGTCTGCTCGCTCACCCCCGAACGCCTGCGCGAGGGCATCGCGGCCATCGACTTCGCCGACATCGACCCCGAACTGCACATCACCTCCAGCTTCGGCGTCGCCGAGGCCGCCGCGGTGGACGACCACGACCGCTTGCCGCGGCGCGCCGACCAGGCGCTCTATCGCGCCAAGGCGAACGGCCGGAACCGCGTCGAGGCCTGAACGACCTCAGTGCCGCGACGGCGGCGGGCCGGCGGCTTCGGCGACGGCACGCTTCTTCTCCGCATGCTCGGCCCGCTCGGCTTCCAGCATGGCCAGCCAATCTTCGAGCGTGTGCCCGCCTTCGGCCGCCGCGGCCTGTTCCAGCACCGGCGACATCCGCAGCGTCGCGGCGCGCCCCTCCGCCTCGCAGCGCGCGGCGGTGTGCTTGAGCATGGCGATCAGCAGGCCCGGGCTGTCGATACCGTCCAGCGCGCGGCCGGCCACCACCATCACCCACTCATCGCCATGCAAGCCGCCCGCCGCCACCAGCCCACTATGCGCTCGCCGAGAGCGTCGCCGCCATCGGCCTGCTGGCCGCCTTCCTCTTTCCCGCCTGGCGTGCCCGGCGGTTCCGCCTCGCTGCCCACGCCTTCGAGCCGTCATGAAACGTTCCGACCTGCCCCTCGTCTATTCCTGCTCCGGCTGCTCCAGCGCGGCGCAGTTGGCCAACCGCCTCGCCCTGATGCTCGATCGCGACGGCGAAGCCGAGATGTCCTGCATCGCCGGGG